>CACZVC010000001.1 GCA_902784545.1 uncultured Ruminococcus sp.
CTTTATAATACGCGATACCTTTAAAAATTTATCCAACCTCATTTATTTTTTCCTCTATGGTCTTATATAACGCCTCCTCGGCGTTTATCCCGGTTTTATCGGCTCTTGCGCAGACGGTAAACAAAAGCTCGCCCAGATCGCTCATGCTTCCGGTGTTTTCGAACGCTTCGAGCTTATCCCCGAGCGTTTCGTTTTCGCACGGTACGGGCTTTTCAGCCTTGCGGAGCTTATTTGAGATCTTCTGACCTCTGTAAAGCGACGGCAACGCGCGGCTTACTCCCGATAGCTCCTGTTTTTCCGTTTTCTGTCCCTTTGTCTGTTTTTTTATCTCGTTCCAGTTATCAAGCACCTTTTCGGACGAATCGACGTTTTTGTATTTTTCGTCCGTTGAAAAAACGTGCGGATGGCGGATTATAAGTTTTTTGCAAAGATCCGTTATCACGTCGCCGACGGTAAAATCGCCGTCAGCCTCGCTTATGTCGGCGTGAAACACCACCTGCAGAAGCACGTCGCCGAGCTCCTCGCGCAGTATCACGGGATCGTTTTTGTCTATTCCCTCCACCGCCTCATACGCTTCTTCTATAAAGTCGTTCCTTATCGATTGATGAGTCTGTTCGATGTCCCACGGACAGCCGCCCGGAGAGCGCAGTATCCTCATTATTCTGCAAAGATCCGAAAAATCGTATTTTTCCTTTATTTCGTATTCCGTCATTTTTATTATCCTTTGTTTTTATTATATTATTCTTTATTATATAGGTCAAACCTGACGGTTTGAGTTTTTCGAAAGTAAATACGGCAAGCAAATATAACGCGGCGGCGGCAAAAACAGTTACGACGGTCGCGGCTTTGTCAGGCATATACGGCGATATAAGCGGATAAACGAAGTAAGCTGTCACGCCGCACAGCGCGGAACACAACGCCGGGCGTATGAAAACCGACGCGGCTTTTTTCGGTCGGTACGGCTTTCTTATAAAAACCGTATTCAAAACTACCGCCGTAAGATAGCATAAACACGTCGCGAGAGGCACAGCGAGTCTGCCGACGGTTTTAAAAAGTATAAACATTGATAAGAGTTTAAGCAAAACGCCGGACGCCATGGAAATTACGGGATAAGACGGTTTTCCGGCGGCCTGGAGCGCCGTGTCCGTGACAGCCAGAAGCGCGGACAGCGTGACGGACAAAGACAGAGCCGAAAGCATCGGCGCGGCGAGTACAGCGGACCGGTACGGAAACAAAAGCGACAGCAGTTGTTCTGACAAAACTCCCATACCGACGGCGCACGGCGCGCTGATAAATAACGAGTATCTTATAACGTCAAGATAAGTCCGCGACGCTTTTCTTATATCGTTTTTACATATATAAGCCGATAAAACGGGCAGTACGGCGCTTGTAACGGGATAAATGAATATAAGCGGCAAATTTGAAAACGACAGACAAAGCGTTGAATAATTACCGAATATCTCCGTCGCCTGCTGTTCGGTATATCCTGTTGAAATAAGTCCCGCCGGCGCGATGAACGCATCCGTGACGGACGAAAGATTCATAACGGACGATGTGAGAGCGACCGGAAGCGCGGTCTTTAAAAGCGGCGATAAGACCTTTTCATCCGATACTTCTTTATACCGTTTATAAAACAGCTTTACCGTAAGGCAGAAGATCGCGGATAAGAGGGATCCCGCGGTTATTGCCGCTATCGCGCAAGCCGATGTGACATACAGCTCGCAGCCGTTATTTACCGAGGCGAAGGCGAAAATGATACCGAAAACAGTTTTCCCCAAGCCCTCTATCATAAGCGACGCGGCTGTCACCCACATAACGCCGTGACCCTGATAATAGCCGCGGACGGACGACGACGCGCACGACAGAAATACTGACGGAGCTATCGCGTAAATACAGAGATACGAGTTTTCAATGCCGGAAATCGCCGCAAACCGTCTGCCGAAAATTATCATCAGCGCCGAGCAGATAAGACCCACGGAGGAAAAAACGGATAACGAAACTCTGAATATCTTTTCCGTCAAGCCGTATTTGCGCTCCGTTACTGCGCGCGCCACGAGAATTGATACGGCTATCGGCAAGCCAGAGGTCGACACGAGAAAGAACCAGGTGTATATGCCGTACGCGACGTTGAAATATCCCATACCCATATCGCCTATCAGTCTTTGAAGCGGTATTTTATATATGACGCCCGTTATCTTTACCGTTAAATTCGCCGCAAAAAGCACGGCGGCGCCGGAGATAATATTCCTTTTTGACATTTGCACACCTCCCGGATAATTCTATTCGGGCGGCGGCTTTGTTATACTTTAATCGAAAAACGCGTGAGCCTTTTCACTCAGTTTTTTATATTCCTCTTCTCTGTTCTGCGCCAGATATTCATAAGGATATTTCGGATTGAATACGCGCTCTATGAATTCGCCTTTATCGCGCGTGAATTTCGTAACGGCTCCCGCGCCGACGGCGAAGATGGTATGTACCTCCTCCATCATCAGAATGTTGTAAATACATTCCGTTCCTTTTTTGCAGAAACCCACGTTTTCGAGATTCCCGGCGGAATTTTTCTGACGGTACATATAATAAGGGATATATCCCGCGTTTTTTGTGATTATCTGCGTGTAGTCCACGCATTTTGCAAGATCTCTGTAATCATCGGTAAAAACGTTCGAGCCGGCTACGGTCAACTCCGAGCTTTTTTTGGCGGCGAACGTATGGGCTGTGATATTGTCCGGCGCAAGCTCGACGATTTTTTCTATGGTCGACGAATACGTGCCGAAATTATCCCCCGGCAAACCTATTATCAGATCGGTGTTGATATGATTGATGCCGGAAGCGGCGGCGAGCTCGTACGCGTCGTAAAACTGCTTTACGGTGTGCTTTCTGCCAACGTTTTCAAGCACGGCGTCGCAAAGCGACTGCGGATTGACCGATACGCGCGTTACGTTGTGGTCACGGCAGATACGGAGCTTTTCCGCGTTTATCGTGTCGGCTCTGCCGGCTTCGTACGTATATTCCTGCAAAGCCTTTGTATCGAAGCACGAATCGACGAGCGATAACAGATCCTCAAGCTGTTTTTCATCAAGCGTCGAGGGCGTTCCTCCGCCGACGTATATCGTTGATAAATTCATACCGAGCTCTTTTATCAAAGCCGCGGTATGCCTGATTTCCTCTTTCATCGCCGACAGATATTCCGGGATGAGAGATAAAAGTTTTTTTGTCGTATAGCTTACAAACGAGCAGTAGGCGCAGCGCGACGGACAGAACGGTATGGATATATATAACGAACAGTCTTTATCGGTATAGTTTTTTATTATTTTGCTTTCAAATCTCGCTATATCCGCGGCTAAAATAGCCTTTTTCGGGTATAAGAGATAATCGGCTCTCAACGATTTTACTACCTGCTCCTTCGTCATACCCTCGCTTATGCGGTCTATGGCGAGCTTTGTTGGCCTTACGCCGGTAAGGATGCCCCACGGCGGATTGTATTTGCAGAATTCGCACAGAGCGAAAAACAGCGCTTTGCTTGCCGCTGTGCTGACCGTGTTTTTTCTCGGCTCCGCCGCGCAAAACGCTTCGGAATGGTATTTTAAAACGGTGCGCTCGCCCATCGTTACGGACGCCTCAGCGTACGCGGTGCTGTCGTCCTCGGATACCTTGACTATCGCGACGGGAGTATCCGTTGTTATCGTCTCCGTGTTTGAAAATTTAGCACGCGGAAAAAACAGCATACAAAGCGTTTGTAAATAATAGCTGTTTATATTTCCTTCTGTTATCAGCTTCATATCATTTTTTCTTTTTAAGATCGTTCGTATCGAGTAATACGGTAAACGGACCGTCGTTTATAAGCGATACGTCCATATGCTCGCCGAATATGCCCTTTTCGGCGTGTATTCCGCAGTTTATTATCTCTTGTACGAACTTTTCGTAATATTCGTTCGCGGTCTGAGGCGGCGCCGCCTGCAAAAAGTCCGGACGGTTTCCGTGGCGGCAGTCCGCGGCGAGCGTGAACTGTGAGATTATAAGCATTTCACCCGATACGTCCGTTATGCTTTTGTTGATTTTCCCGTTTTCGTCCTCAAAAATACGCAGCTTCGATATTTTTGCCGATAGGACGTTTATATCCTCTTCGGTATCGCCCTGCATTACGCATAAAAGGACGAGAAAGCCTTTGCCGCATTTTCCGACGGTTTCGCCGTTGACCTTGACGGAGGCGTTTTGTACTCTCTGTATAACGGCTTTCATCAGCTTCTGTAAACCTCCTCAACGCATCTTACCGAGCGCAGTCTCGATATTATCGTATCGAGGTGGCTCGTGTTGCTGCACGCGACGGTAACGTAAACTATCGTTTCGTTTCCCGGATTCTGCTGCATATTCATACCGAGAAGATTTACGCGCATATCGGCGAGAGTAGACGCGATATCCGCGATAACGGACATCGACGATTTGCAAACCGCGCGGAGCTGGGCTTCGAAGCCGGTAGACGGATAGACGGTCTCTCTGTCCCATTCGGCGGAAACGAGGCGTGATCTGCTTTCGTCATTTTTCTGAAGCGAAAGCACGTTCTGACAGTCGCATCTGTGAATCGACACGCCGAAGCCTTTTGTAACGAAGCCGATAATGCTGTCGCCCGGTATCGGGTTGCAGCATTTTGCGAATTTGACGACGACTCCGTCGATACCGTCGATGATAACGCCGTTTTCGCTCTTTTTATGCTTCGCCTTGTTCTGTTCGGTTATCTCCTCGACCGTCTTCGGTTTTTCATCCTTCTGCTCCGGACGTATCAGCTTATCGAATTCCTCGCGGAGCTTTGCGGACATTTTCGTAACGCTCAAACCGCCGTAGCCTATGGCGTTATAAGCGTCGTCCGCGTCTGTATAGCCCATACGGTGAGCGACGTTCGATACGATCTCGTTCCTCTGCGATTCGGTGAACGGCGAGCCGTATTTTTTCAGCTCTCTGTCTATCTCCGTCTTGCCGACGACAATGTTTTCGCTTCTCTGCTCCTTTTTGAACCACTGGCGGATCTTGTTCCGCGCCATGCTCGTTTTGACTATGTTCAGCCAGTCGCGGCTCGGTCCCTTTGACGACTGCGTGGTAAGTATCTCCACTATCTCGCCGCTTACGAGTACGTGGTCTATCGGCACTATCATTCCGTTTACCTTTGCGCCGACCATTTTGTTGCCGACCTCGGAGTGTATTGCGTAGGCGAAGTCTATAACGGTCGAGCCCTGCGGGAGCGAGCGCACCTCGCCCTTCGGCGTGAATGTGAAGACTTCCTCCTGGAATATGTCAATTTTCAGAGCGTTCAGAAATTCATCCGGGTCGCGCGTGTCCTTTTCAGCCTCGACGATCTCCGATATCCAGCGCAGACGCTGGTCGATATCCGTGCCGGCGGTCGCGCCCGTCTTATATTTCCAGTTGGCGGCGAGACCGTATTCCGCGACGTGATGCATCTCGTACGTTCTTATCTGCACCTCAAACGGGATACCGTCGCGCCCTATGACCGTGGTGTGCAGAGAGCGGTAGTTGTTCGGCTTCGGCGTTGAGATATAATCCTTGAATCTGCCCGGCATGGAGTTGAACATCTCGTGTATGAAGCCGAGCGCGGTATAGCATTCAAGCTCCGTTTCGACAATTACCCTTATGGCGTAAAAATCGTATATCTCGTCAAAGCTCTTGTTGCCGCGGTACATTTTTTTATAAATGCTGTAAACGGATTTGACTCTGCCCTCGAGCGTGAATTTCATTCCGTTTTCTTCAAGCTTTTTTCTTATCTGCTCCTTTGCGCGTTCGAGAAAATCCTTGTTCTGCCCGTAGCGCTTTTTTATATCCTCCTCGACCTCGGCGTAGCCTATGGCATCGAGATACTGCAAAGACAGCTTTTCAAGCTCCTGCTTTATCTTCTGCATACCGAGACGGTGAGCGAGAGGGGCGTAAACGTACATCGTTTCAAGCGCTATGGTGCGGCGCTTTTCCTCCGGCTTGGCGTTCAGCGTTCTCATATTATGCAGTCTGTCGCAGAGCTTTATGAATGTGACGCGCACGTCCTTTGACATCGCAAGGAACATTTTGCGCAGATTTTCAAGATGCGCTTCTTCCTTGTCTTCAAACTGGAAAGCGGCGAGCTTTGTAAGACCGTCGACAAGCTCGGCGACGTTTACGCCGAACTTTTTCTGTATAATCGACAGATTCGTTTTGTCGGCGCAGTCCTCTACCGTGTCGTGAAGCAAAGCCGCGCAGACGGAGTCCGTGTCGAGCTCAAGCTCGGCGACGATCTTCGCCACGGCTATCGGGTGAGAAATATATTTGTCCCCGCTCAGCCTGAACTGTCCATCGTGAAGCTCAGCGGCGTATTCGTAAGCGCGCTTTATCTTTTCAAAATCGTAATGCTTGCCGGTATTTATAAGTATGGTAAACAACCCGCGCGCTTCCTCGGGATAAATATTAAGATCTCTGTAATCTACAACGTCCGTTTTGTCCTCTTCCATCTTTTCCCCTTTATACCGCCGTATGCAGTCTGCTGAAAAGCTTTGAATCCGTAAGCTGTTTCTTTTCCGCCGGTTTGTTCAACGTAATATCAAAATCTATACCGTTATCGGTTTTATATTCAAGAAGTCCGAGTTCGCTGAAAATATCGAGTATCAGCCTTGCTTTTATATAGCAGATGCCGCGTATTTCCGTTTTGAGCGTTTTATGCAGATTAAAAGGCGCGTTATCGTTTTCGGTATGCTTTTTGATCAGCTTGAACAGCTCGGCGCAGTCGGCTCTTTCCGGTATATGCTCCGTTTGCGGCAGGATGATATCGTCTTTTATGTATTCGTACACGTTTATTTCATCGTTATAGCCCGATATGAATTCGTCGCCGTAACGCATATCGCGTATAAATATCTGCGTCGTTACCGTGCCTCTGAATTCGTTTTCCGAAACGTTGAAAAGTATATCGACCGTGTCCGTCGGCAGATACGGAAAGCTTTTAGCGCTCATGCCGAAATACATTCCAACGACGTTTTTTCCGTCCTTTGTGAAACATACGCGAACGTGCTTTCCTTCCTTCAACGGGATTATTTCCGTTATTTTCAAGCCCGTCATAAGAAACGCGGGGACGGGGTTGCCCTCGCCGAACGGCTCCAGTTTTGAAAGATCGTCGACGAGCGCGTGGGTTACGTCGTCCGGGGCAAGCTCCGCGTCGTAATACGTTTCTCTTACGAGCATTTCATCGCTTATATGCTCTTTTGCGTATTCGCATATTTCGGTTTTGAAGGCTTCGTATTCGCTCCGTTTGAGGGACAGTCCCGCCGCGAGAGTGTGACCGCCGAATTTTATAAGCCTGTCCGAGCACGCTGTTATCGCCGATAAAAGATCGAAGCCCGCGATGCTCCTTCCGGAGCCTTTTCCGTCGTTTTCGCTGCCGTCGAACGATATCAGTATGCTCGGCAGATTGTATTTCTCCGTTATCCTCGACGATACGATGCCTATAACGCCGTGGTGCCAGCTGTCGGAGCTTAAAACTATCATTCTTTCATCGTGTATGCTGCCGGCTTTCGCTATCTGCTCCTCCGCCTCAGACACGATCTCAAGCTCGATCTTCTGCCTTTCCTTGTTCTGCTCGCACAGCCACGCCGCAAGCTCTTCGGCTTTTTCGTCGCTTTCGGTCAAAAACATTTCAACGGCTTTTGAGGCGGAGCCGAGTCTGCCGGCGGCGTTTATGCGCGGCGCAAGAACGAAACCGACGTTTGTTGAGGTTATCTTTTTCGCGCCGTTCTCCTCCGAAACAAGGTCCGTGACCTTCAAAAGCGCCGCAAGCCCCTTGTTTTTCGTCTTTTTCATCCTGTTGAGACCGTATGCGATTATAAGTCTGTTTTCGTCGACTACCGGCATAACGTCGGCGATAGTGCCGAGCGCGGTTATATCACCGTAATTCTTGTACGTTTCGCGCAGAGCGTCGAAAATGATTTCTCTGTCATCCTTCGTGTATTCCGTTTCGCCCGTCGCCATATAGCAGTTATACGCGCAGATGAGCTTGAAAGCCACGCCGACGCCCGCCAGATCGCGGAACGGATAAACGCAGTCCTCACGCTTCGGATCGACGATCGCGACCGCGTCGGGCAGCTCGGGACGGCAGACGTGATGGTCTGTTATGATAAAATCCATACCGAGCTCTTTGCCGAGCCTTACCTCGTCTACCGCGGTTATACCGGTGTCGACGGTGACGACAAGCGATATCCCCTTGTCCTTGAAGCTCTTTACCGCCTCGGCGTTTACGCCGTAGCCCTCTGTCAGTCTTTCCGGTATGTGATACGACACGTTGAGCCCGAGTCCGCGGAAAAACGTTACGAGGATGCTCGTTCCCGTTATACCGTCCACGTCGTAGTCGCCGTATACCATGACTTTTTCGTTTTTCGCCTCGGCTTCTACGATACGCAGAACAGCCTTTTTCATATCTGGCAGTAAAAACGGGTCGTACATCGCCGCGTTTTCTTTATTTATAAAGCTCAAAGCGCTTTTTTTATCGTGACAGCCGCGCTCCGTAAGAAGCTTTGCCGTCACGGGCAGGATCGACAGCGCCTCGGCTATTTCATCAGCCGCGTCGCCGTCGTATTCCCTTAACGTCCATTTTTTTATTGATAGCATTTTTATATCCGTTTATTTGTCAGGGCTGAACCTTGACATTATTTTTACAGCCGTGTTTATTCCGTCCGCGGCGGCGCTCGTGATGCCGCCGGCGTAGCCCGCGCCCTCGCCGCAGGGGTACAGCGACGGAATACTGTCCGAATACCTTTCGGCGTTTCTCAGAATACGAAGCGGCGCGGAGGTGCGCGTTTCCGGCGCCGTCAGAACGGCGGACGGGTTTTTGAAGCCTTTTATTTTTTTGTCGAACTCATAAAGTCCTGTTTTTAACATATCCGATATAAATCCCGGCAGGACCGCGCTTATATCGTGCATGACCGTACCCGGCTCGTACGTCGGTACAATATCGGCAAGAACGTTTTTATCACCGTTTAAAAAGCTGCCGACCGTCTGACACGGCGCGTAAAAACCGCCTGATACGCCGTACGCGGCGCGCTCTATCCCTCGCTGAAAATCTATACCTGAGAGAAGATCGTCCGGAAGATCGGAGGGCAGTACGGACACGGCGAGCGCGCTGTTCGCGTTTTTGCCGTCCCGGCCGTGATAGCTCATACCGTTCGTAACGATACCGTCTTTCTCTGTCGCGGCGCATATGACTTTGCCGCCCGGACACATACAAAAGCTGTAAACGCCGCGCTCAAAGCCGTTATGCACGGTCCTGTAACTCAGATTATATTCCGCGTGCGGCAGATATCCGGCGTATTTTTCATACGCTTCGCCGTACATCGAAAAGTCGATGTCCTCCTGTAAATGCTCTATGCGGCATCCAACGGAAAACGGCTTTTTTTCCATTATCACGCCGTTATCATAAAGCATTTTATACGTATCTCTCGCGCTGTGACCCGTCGCAAGTATCGCGGCGTCGAAATATTCCTCGCCGTCCGGGGTTTTAAGCGTCACTCCGTCTCCGCTTTGCTTTACGTCTGTTACCGCGGTCCTGAAACGGATATCCGCGCCGTAAGACAAAAGCTTTTCCGTGATATTAGCTATCATACCGCGCAGTACGTCCGTACCTATGTGAGGGCGCGAGCTTGTCAGGATATCGCTCGGCGCGCCGAATCCGACAAGCCGTTTCAAAACATATCCGCAAGCCGGATCGTTTATGCGGGTTATTAGCTTTCCGTCCGAAAACGTTCCGGCGCCGCCCGCGCCGAACTGAACGTTCGATTCCGTATCGAGCGCGCCGCTTTTAAGGAATCTTTCAACGTCAGCCGCTCTTTCGTTTACTTCCCCGCCGCGCTCGAATACGACTGTTTTGTATCCGTTTTCGGCGAGCATAAGTGAGCTGAACATACCCGCGGGACCGAAGCCGATAACGGCAATTTTGCCGTTTCTTTTTTCTTTGCCGTATTTTATTTCAAGCTTTTCTTCCCGATAGACCTCGGCGCCGCATTTCGCAAGCGATTTTTCGCTTGCGCCGCCGCATTCCGCGATCACGGAATACACGAGCTTTATATCGCTTTTTTTCCGGCTGTCGACCGAGATACGGCTTATTTCACCGTTTTTTGCGCTGATCCCCGCGCTTTTCAATTTTTTGTACGCCTGATCGACCGCGTAGCTTTGCGGCGCGTCCGGCGGCAGGGCTATCTGCCTGAGTATCAGCTTCATTATGAGATCGTCAGATGGACCGAATACGAGCCGATCGCGTAAATAACGCTGTTTGTGCTCGAGTTGCTTATCTCTATCCGCGCCGGTACAGTTACGTCGCCCGTCATACCCTGGTAGTTTTTCATATCAAGCACGACCTTGACGTCGTTTTCGTCAAAATACGTAAAGTATTCGCCGAGCGTACCGCGAAGCGTAACGTTAACGCTGTCGACGGCGGGCGTATAGGATTTGCCGTTTTCCGTGTTCTCGAATTCTATATTCTTGACGGACAGCGTTTTTACCGCCGTGTTTTTATGTTTTATGCTGATCTTAACGTTTTCCGCGCTGTCGGGAGCCGTGACCCCGTCGGGAAGATCGAGACTGTAAACGACGGTGCCGTCGCTCATTATATCGGTCTCGTCGATCGTCGCTATTTTGAGCGAATCGATGCTTTCTATAACGTCGGACGGACCTTTTATCCTGATTTCGGACGGGTCGAGCGTTACCTCGGCGGTGTTATCGTTATAGTATCCGTACCTGAAATCGACGGTCAGAGGCACGGTTTTGAACTTATAGACCTCAATGCGGACGAGAACGTCGGATACAGAACACGTAACGTATGGATTTGAATAAACGTTTCCGTCGTTGTCATAGAGGATGAGCGAGCCGGACGCGGTCATCGACGAGCTGATGTATCCCGGCTCTATCGTCACCTGCGCCTCTTTTATTTTTTTAAGCTCGTCGGCGGGGCCTTTTACCGTCACCGTGGAAAGCTCGGGCGTCGATTTTTCAAGCACGCAGTCCGTTTCAACGGTGTAATTGCGCAGATTTATTTTTATCGGCAGCGGCTTCGACGTGGTGTTGTCCAGGTAGACCGTCACGGTCTCAGGATATTTGTCGGACAGCGTAACGCCGCTCGGCAGCGTTACGCTCACCGTCAGAGTATGGAGTCCCGGCTCGACGGAAGCCGACGCGTCGACGTAAGCCTTAACGTCGGAGACGGTCATGGACATGACCTGATTTCTTTTTCCCTTGACTTTGATATCAATCGTGTGGTCGAGACCCGATATCACCGAAAGTCCCGTCGGTATGTTTTCGACCGACACGGGAACGCCGGAAATATTTGTTTCGTAAACGGGACTGTTCGCGCTAATGGCGTAAAGCCAGATTATGATCGCGATTATAACGGAAGCGATTTTGGCGGCTATATCGAAGCCTTTTGTTTTTTTAACGGTGTATTCTCCGCTTTCCGCAACGTAGGTGTCTTTATTTTTCATTTTGCGTCACCTCCGTTTGATTTTTTATGTATCCGCGGTGTTTTCTGCTCCGTTACAAGCAGCGAATAAAGCTGGTTTTTAAGTGAAGTATAATCGAAATTGCGTTTTAGCTCGCCGTCGAGCGCTATCGAAACGGTACCAGTCTCCTCGCTTACCACGATGACGATGGCGTCGCAGTTTTCGCTCATACCGATGGCGGCTCTGTGCCTTGTTCCGAGATCCTTGAAAATATCGTTTTTCTGCGATAGCGGCAGAAAACAGCCGACGGCTGATATTTTGTTGTTCGATATGATCATCGCGCCGTCGTGAAGCGGAGCTT
Source organism: uncultured Ruminococcus sp. (assembly GCA_902784545.1). Lineage (GTDB taxonomy): Bacteria > Bacillota > Clostridia > Oscillospirales > CAG-272 > UBA1248. The sequence goes on from CACZVC010000001.1 coordinate 11,809, forward strand.
TGTTGAAAAAGATATTCTTTATAAGCTGAGCGTTTACGTCCGCCGTAAGCACGGTCCCCGTCTTTTCTATATCGCCGAGCTTCGTATATCTTTCAATGACTATAAGACAGCCGGTCTTTGAATTTGACATATCGGTAACGGCTTCGCAGACGTTTGAGATCATCGCCTGGGTTTCCGCTGAGCCTCTGCTGTCGGATATGTTCTTCAAGCCCTTGAGAGGCTGCGCACCCATTTTTTCAAGCATGGAGCGCAGCTCAGGCTGGAAAAGTATGACGAGCGCGATAAGACCTATCTGGAAAACGTTTGAAAGCAAAAAGCTCAAAGCGTACATATGCACGAGATCGCTTATTATAAAAACGAGCAAAAGAATGGCGACGCCTATCGCAAGCTTTGCCGCCCTGCGCGTTTTTATGAATTTGTAAAGCAGATAAATTAAGACCGCCACGATGATTATATCGATTATGTCCACTATCCGTATCGTTTTTAAAAGCGACCACAGACTTGCAAACTGTGAGGCGATCGTATTGAAAAACTGGCTCATACGCTTCTCCGATGTAATGAATATTTATATACATCTTATACTATACCATACAATAAAAATAAATTCAATATGAAATACTTAAAATTTATTGGATTTTTTTATTATTTTCATCGTTTGCGCGGTATGTGCGAAAAAATATGGGCAATAATTTTGAAATTTAAAACAAAAGAACTTGCATTTTAATCTTTATTGTGATATAATAACCAAAATGATGCTTTTTTGAGGTCATTTATGGCAATGTTTGATGTTTCTTCTCTCTCCGGCAGAGTCGTCGTTGTCGTCGGTCACTTCGGCAGCGGTAAAACGAACGTGTCGGTCAATTTAGCCGATATGCTCGGGAAGATAAACAAAACGTATCTTATAGATTACGATAACGTCAATCCGTATTTCCGCGCGGCGGACGCGGCGGGTACGTTCGGTTCGTCCGACGTCACCGTCGTATCGGGAGAATTTGTGAATACGAACGTCGATATCCCGTCCGTTTCTCCGCTCGTTTATTCCGCTTTGTGCGGAGCGGATAACGGTCACAGCGTAATATTCGACGTAGGCGGAGATATGACCGGCGCTGTCTCGCTCGGATTTCTGCACGACAAGCTCGTTGCGCTCGATCCGGTCGTTTTATACGTTTTTTCGGCTTTCAGACCTTTGACGGATTCGCCCGAGGCGGCTTATCAGATATTGAAGGAAATAGAAGCAAGCAGTAAACTGGCCGTGACGGCGCTTGTAAACAACAGCAATATCGGAGCGTATACGACAGCGGAAGATATAGAATCGACAGCCGGCTATGCCGAAAGACTCTGCGATTTATCCGGTCTGCCGCTGCTTTTCACCTCGTATATGACCGACCGCGCGCCCGACGTGAAAGGTGAGATACTGAAAATAAACAACAGGACAAAAATACTTTTTTAAAAGGTGATGTATATGAACAAAGTTATTTTTGACAGCGAGTTATGCAAGGGCTGCGGTCTTTGCGCCGCCGCTTGTCCGAAGAAGATCATATCGCTTGATACTTCGGTACTTAACGGTAAGGGTTATCATCCGGCACAGCTAACCGACGAAAAAAGCTGTATAGCCTGCGCGTCGTGCGCGCTTATGTGTCCCGACGCGGTGATAACGGTAATAAAGGAATAAGGAGGGATACGGTATGGCAAAGGTGCTTATAAAAGGCAACGAGGCGGTAGCCGAGGCGGCTATAAGATCGGGCTGTAAATACTATTTCGGTTATCCTATAACTCCGCAGACGGAGATCGCCGAGTATATGGCTAAAAAAATGCCGAAGGTCGGCGGGCTTTGCTTACAGGCGGAATCCGAGGTCGCTGCGATAAATATGGTATACGGCGCGTCCGCTTCCGGCGTCCGCGTAATGACGTCGTCGTCATCTCCCGGTATAAGCCTCAAAAGCGAGGGCGTAAGCTACATAGTCGGCTGTGATCTGCCCTGCGTTATTTTAAACGTACAGAGAGGCGGTCCCGGTCTCGGCGGTATCCAGCCGTCGCAGTCTGATTACTATCAGGCGACAAAGGCGCTCGGTCACGGCGATATGCAGCTTTTTGTGCTCGCTCCTTCGTCCGTGCAGGAAATGGCGCAGCTGACCGCCGACGCTTTCGGCGTCGCCGATAAATACAGGATGCCCGTACTTATCCTCGCCGACGGCGCTCTCGGTCAGATGATGGAGCCGGTCGATTTCGACGCGCTTCACTTCACACCCGAGCCCGAAAAACCTTGGGCGGTGAACGGCCACGCGGGCAAACGCAAAAAGAACATAATCACCTCCCTTTTCTTAAAGCCTGAGGAGCTTGAGTCGAATATTCTCGAGCGCGAAAAGAAATATAAGACGGTAAGGGAAAACGAGGTAAGATTTGAAAACTATATGTGCGACGACGCGGATATAGTCATAGTGTCGTTCGGCATAACCGCAAGGATATCGAAGGCGGCGGTGAACGAAGCGAGAAAGAAAGGCATAAAAGCCGGTCTTCTCCGCCCCATAACGCTTTCTCCGTTCCCGACGGACGAGCTTTACAGACTTTCCGGCTCCGCTTCCGCGTTTTTGTCGGTCGAGCTTAATATGGGTCAGATGGTAAACGACGTAAAATTGGCCGTTCAATGCAGAAAGCCCGTACATTTCTACGGAAGAACGGGCGGCAGTCTTATGTCGAGCGAGGACGTCCTCGAACAGATAATCAAGATCTCGGGAGGTTTATTATGATAGTATATAAAAGACCTGAAGCGCTGTCAAAGGTCCCGATGCATTACTGCCCCGGCTGCACGCACGGCATAGTCCACAGACTTGTCGCCGAGGTCATAGACGAGCTGGGCATCGAGGCTGATACGGTAGGCGTCGCGCCTGTCGGCTGCGCGGTTTTCGCATATAATTACTTTGAATGCGACTTTATCGAGGCGTCGCACGGCAGAGCTCCCGCCGTTGCAACGGGTATCAAGCGCACTCATCCGGACAAGATAGTTTTCACATATCAGGGCGACGGCGATTTAGCCGCGATAGGCACGGCTGAGACCGTACACGCGTCCGCGAGAGGCGAAAACATTACCATTATCTTTATAAACAACACGAACTACGGTATGACCGGCGGTCAGATGGCGCCGACTACGATGCCCGGACAGGTAACGACCACCTCGCCCTACGGCAGACAGAAAATGATACAGGGCAACCCGATACACGTTTGTGAAATGCTGTCGACGCTCGACGGCGTTGCATACGCCGAGCGCGTTGCGGTAAACAGCGTCGTAAACGTACGCAAGGCGAAAAAGGCTATCAAAAAGGCGTTTCAGAATCAGATAGACAAAAAAGGTCTGTCAATAGTTGAGGTTTTATCGACCTGCCCGACGAACTGGGGTATGTCGCCGACTGACGCTTTGAAATTCGTGGACGAGAAAATGATACCGTTTTATCCTTTGGGCGTATACGTCGACAGAAACGCCATGGGAGGTGAGCAAAGTGACAAATAAGATGATTTTAGCCGGCTTCGGCGGTCAGGGTATTCTGTTTCTCGGCAAAAAGTTAGCCTCCGCCGGAATGGAAAACGATCTTAACGTAACGTGGCTTCCGTCATACGGACCGGAACAGCGCGGCGGCACCTGCAACTGCAGCGTGATTCTCTCCGATACGGATATAAGCTCGCCGATAATCGGCTCGCCCGACACTCTCGTTGCCTTTAATATCCAGTCATACGAAAAATTCATGCCGAGGATCACTCCGGGAGGCGTTCTTTTCGCCGACAGTACGCTTATAGATAAAAGACCGGAGCGCACGGATATAAGCGCGTATTTCATCCCCGCCACGCAGATCGCAAACGATCTTGGCTACCCCAAGCTCGTGAACGTTGTTATGCTCGGATATCTTATTAAAAAGACAGCCGTGTTTGAGAGGGATTATATGAGATCGTATCTTACCGATTCTCTCCCCGAATCCAAAGCAGCCCTGCGCGAGGCTAACGGAAAAGCCTTTGACGCGGGTTACGGGTACGAAGGATGAATAAAAAAAGGACGAACAAAGCCGTAAAGAAAAGCCCGTATAATAAGTTTACGCGGGCGATGAAAAAGCTTTTCGGCGTTGACCACAGAGATTATTTCAACAGCGCGATAATCGTCGCCGCCGGCTCCGGCACACGTATGAATCTGCCCGACGGGCAGACGAAGCAGACGCTTGAGATAGACGGCGAACCGGTTGTCGTCCGCACCGTAAAGCAGTTTGAAGCGTGCGAGGATATAAACGAGATAATTTTAGTCGTAAAGCGCGATGAATTTGATATTTTCAAGGAGTATTACAAGAAATACAAATTCAAAAAGGTCGCGCATATCGTCGCGGGCGGAGATACGCGCCAGCAGTCCGTTTTAAACGGTCTGACAAGAGTTTCGGATATCGCAGATTTCGTAACGATACACGACGGAGTCAGATGTCTGATAACGCCGGAAATGATATCGGAGGTATGTACCTTCGCTTACCATTACGGGGCGGCGACCGCCGTTACAAAGCCATCCGACACGCTGAAGCTGAGCGAGGACGGCTCGTTTATAAAAGAGACCGTCGACCGCGACAAGATATATCAGGCGCAGACGCCGCAGATCTTCAAGTACGATATGTACCGTGCCGCGGCCATGTCCGCCAAAAAAGACGACTTTTCGGCGACCGACGACAATTCTCTTGTCGAGCGTATGAAATTCAAGATCTATATGTGCGATCTCGGTAAGGAAAACATCAAGATCACGACGAAAGAAGACGTTTACGTCGCTGACGCGATATTGAAATCGCGCGGAGGCAGGTTATGAGCGTAAGGATAGGTCACGGTTACGACGTTCACAGGCTCACGGAGGGCAGACGTCTTGTTTTAGGAGGCGTCGATATACCGTTCGAGCTCGGGCTTGACGGTCATTCCGACGCGGACGTGCTTTTGCACGCGATATGCGACGCCTTGCTCGGCGCGGCTGCCATGCGCGATATCGGATATCATTTTCCCGACAATAACAGTAAATACGAGGGTGTAAGCAGTCTGCTGCTTCTCGACTCCGTTTACAAAATGCTTCAGCGGGAAGGATATTATATCCTTAATATCGACGCGACGGTAATAGTACAGAGACCGAAGCTGAGACCGTATATCGAAACGATGATCGACAATATAGCAAAATGTCTTCACCTTGACAGATCCTGCGTAAACATAAAAGCCACGACGGAGGAACGTCTCGGCTTTACCGGCAGAGGCGAAGGCATATCCGCTCACGCCGTTTGTCTTATAGAAAAATGAGGCTGTTTTTACAGTCTCGTTTTTTTAACATTTTGAAAATTGTATTGAAAAAACCTTGATAATTTCGTCGATTTATGGTACAATAACTATGTAATTTTATGCCTATTTTCGTTTGTTTTGGAGTGTGCTATGAAAAAGCTTAACGACAGAGAGTTATATGATTTAAAGCAAAAAGCTTTTGACGTTTATTACGGTAATCTTAATGAAATGCAGCGGAAATCCGTTTACACGGTCGAAGGTCCGCTTCTTGTTCTTGCGGGCGCCGGCACCGGTAAAACGACCGTTCTTGTAAACCGTATAGCGCATATCCTGTCTTTCGGCAACGCATATTACGACGACTTTGTTCCCGATTCTCTTACGGATGACGACGTTGAAATATTGAAAAACGCGGCTGACGCCGATAAAGAGGCGCTTGGCGACGTTTTAAGGAAATTCCGAACAAAGGGCTGCGGAAAGCACGGCATACTTGCGATCACGTTTACGAACAAAGCTGCGGACGAAATGAAAACAAGGCTTGCAAACATCATAAACGACGATTACGGCGATATGTGGGTCGGTACGTTCCATTCCGTCTGCGTGAGGATACTGCGCGCAAACGCGGAGCTTCTGGGCTATGACCGTTATTTTACGATATACGACGCGGACGACAGCAAAAAGCTGATTCAGGAGTGTATGAAGCGGCTAAATATAGACGAGCGTTTTCTCCCCGTCAATTCCGTTGAAAAGCGTATAAGCGGCGCCAAAAACATGCTTATCGACGCGGAGAGCTTCGTTGCGGAAACAGCCGGCGATTTCAGAGATTCACAGATAGCGACGATATACGAGCTGTATCAGCGCGAGCTTAAGAAAAACAACGCGTTTGACTTTGACGATCTTATATCGGAGACAGTAAGGCTTTTATCCGAGCACGACGACGTGCTTGAAAGGTATTCTTCAAGATTCAGATACATAAGCGTAGACGAGTATCAGGACACAAACCGCGCCCAGTCCGTGCTTATAAAGCTTCTGGCAACCGTAAACGGAAACGTAATGGCGGTCGGCGACGACGATCAGAGCATATATAAATTCAGAGGCGCGACGATCAAGAACATACTTGAATTCGACAAGACCTTCAAAAACTGCGCGGTAATAAAGCTCGAGGAAAACTACAGGTCGACCGGGAATATACTCGAAGCCGCGAACTCTGTGATAAGAAACAATAAAAGCCGCAGAGGCAAGGAGCTTTTTACACGCGCGGGCGACGGTAATAAAGTACATATAAGGCGTATGCCGAACAACAACGACGAGGCGAGATACATAATAAACGTCGTGCGCGAGGGCGTGGCGAAATACAACAAAGCTTTTTCCGATTACGCTATTCTCTACCGTATGAACGCGCAGGCAAACGCCATACAGACCGCGTTCAGCAAAAGCGGGATCCCGTTCCGTATAATCGGCGGCAGACGCTTCTATGAAAAGAAAGAGATAAGGGACGTTATAGCGTATCTGACGATTATTAACAACCCCGCGGACGATCAGCGGCTTTTGCGAATCATAAACGAGCCGAAGCGTAAAATAGGCAATTCGACCATAGACGCAATCCGAGCCATAGCCGAGGAGCAGGAGACGGATCTTTTCAGGATCATGACGACGTCCGCCGATATACCGGCTTTATGTAAAGTCGCGTCAAAGCTGACGAAATTCTCCGAAATGATACTGAATCTCAAATCGCTTGAAAACACGCTTCCTCTCCCCGAGTTTCTCGAACTGATACTCGATCAGACGGGCTACCGCGATATGCTGCTTACAAGCGGCGACGAGGAGGATAAGGACAGGCTTGAAAACATCGAGGAATTGAAATCGTCAATGACGCAGTACGAGCTTGAGAATGAAAATCCGACGCTCGAAGGCTTTTTACAAAACATTTCGCTTATTACGGATATAGACAACTACGACACGACCGCGAACGCGGTGGTTATGATGACGATACACAGCGCAAAAGGGCTTGAGTTCCCGATAGTTTTCCTGCCGGGTATGGAAGAGGGAGTTTTCCCGGGAAATCAATCGATAAACGATCCCGTGGAGCTTGAGGAGGAACGCCGCCTCGCATACGTTGCCATAACACGCGCGAAGGAGGAGCTGTATCTTATTCACTGCTCCGAAAGATTGCTGTACGGTAAGACATCTTTTAATCCCGTATCGCGATTCGCTTCGGAAATCTCACCCGAATTCACCGACGCCGTTGTAAACAAACGCGCAAACGTCCTGCAAAAAATGCAGGAGAATAATACAAAGCGCCGCCATCAGCTTTCATCGGAGATAATGAAGGATTCGGAGACGCTCAAAAACGTCGGCAAAACGCAGGGATACGAGACCTTCGGAGAGGGCGACCGGGTAAGGCACATCACTTTCGGCGTAGGTACGGTCATATCGGTCGTACCGATGGGTGCAGATACGATGTACGAAATAAACTTCGATCTGCACGGCAGAAAGCGCCTTATGGCGACGTACGCGAAGCTTACAAAAGCGGAATGAAATTATTAAGAATTATTAAGACTTATTAAGGTTTTTAATAAAATCGTCCCGTTTATTAAGAATTATTAAATCGGTGCAAAACCTATTGATTTTTTTGAAAAAATCCGCTATAATCAATATAGCCGGAGGGAAAGAGGAAAAGTACCTCTGAGCCTCTCCGGCTTTTATTATTCGTAAGGAGGTAGTTATGTGGTGGATAGTCTGGCTTGTGATATGCGTAGGCTGTGTGATCATTGAAGCGTCTTCTCCGCAGCTTACGTCGATATGGTTTGCCGCCGGCGCGTTTTGCGCGCTTATAGTATCGTTTATAGCGCCCGGGCTGTGGTGGCTGCAGCTGATCGTTTTCGTTGCCGTCTCCGCTGCTGCGCTCGCTCTGACAAGACCGCTCGCCAAAAAACTGACGTCGCAGAAAAAGGAGCGAATGAACGCGGACAGATTTATAGGCGAGGAAGCCGTCGTCATTCAGCGTATTGACAACGTATCGGGCGAGGGACAGGTAAAGTCGAAGGGAGTTATCTGGTCGGCACGTGCCGAGGACGACGATATGATAATCGACGAGGGCGAAACCGTAATTATAAAACGAATTGAAGGCGTTAAAGTAATCGTAAATAAAGAAAGGAATGAATGATTATGATGATGTTATTGGAAGCAGCCGCGGCGCGTGTTAATTTTGTGCCGTACGTAGTGATCTCCGCTCTGGTGATCGTGATTTTACTGATACTGATATCCTGCATTAAGGTAGTACCTCAGTCCAAGGCGTACGTTATCGAGCGCCTCGGAATGTACCGCTCGACGTGGCAGACCGGACTTCATTTCAAAATGCCTATAATCGAGCGTATTTCAAAGATCGTTTCATTGAAAGAACAGGTCGTGGACTTCCCTCCTCAGCCCGTTATCACAAGAGATAACGTAACTATGCAGATAGATACGGTCGTTTTCTATCAGATAACAGACCCGAAAATGTACGCCTACGGCGTTGAAAGACCGATAGTCGCTATCGAAAACCTCACCGCCACGACGCTGAGAAACATCATAGGCGATATGGAGCTTGACCACACTCTCACATCACGCGATACGATTAACGCAAAAATCAGAGTGATACTTGACGAGGCGACGGATCCGTGGGGCATAAAGGTCAACCGTGTTGAGTTAAAGAACATCATGCCGCCGACGGAGATCCAGGACGCCATGGAAAAGCAGATGAAAGCCGAGCGTCAGCGCCGTGAAGCGATACTCCGCGCCGAGGGTGAAAAACAGAGCAAGATACTCGTTGCCGAAGGTCAGAAGGAAAGCCAGATCTTGGCCGCCGAGGGCGAAAAGCAGGCGCAGATACTCCGCGCCGAGGCCGTTAAGGAGCAGAAGATACGCGAGGCTGAGGGTGAAGCCGAGGCTATCTTAAACGTTCAGAAAGCCGTTGCTGATTCTATCAGGCTGATCAACGAAGCCGCGCCGGAAGACGGATATATCACGATGAAGAAGCTCGAAGCGTTTGAAAAAGCCGCGGACGGCAAGGCGACGAAGATCATAGTCCCCACCGAGCTTGCAAGCGTAGCCGGTCTTGTTTCCGGCATAAAGGCAGTTGCCGAAAAGGACGATAAAGCGGAATAATCAATTATGATAAAGGGGCTGCCGGCAAAACGACAGCCCCATATCCGTATTATATTACAATGTTTTGGCATTTACATACTGGGAGATATAATGAAGAAAATAATTTTTAAGATACTTCACTTTTTGCCTGTATTTATACTGCTCATAATCTTAAATCTTTTAAACCGCGCGTCTTTTTCGTATATGAATGCCGGAACAGACTATTTCATATCCGAAGTCGTATCGAATATAATTCTTTGCGTTACCGGCGCTTTATTATACTGTTTACTCCTTAATCACGCGGTATCGATCGATGTTGATACGGATGACAGGTTATATGACGGCTCAAACGTGTTTGTTTTTGTGCTGAAAGACCCCGGATTTTATATATCAACGGGATTTGTTATATTTTACGACCTTTTATTCTCATCATCCGTTTCAAAAAGACTTTCGGACGCTGTAAAAATAAAGCCTTTGGCTGTCCTTATTTCACTTGTTTTTATAATCGCCTTGTCCCTTTTCATATGGGTGAAACATATAAAAAATCATACCGAAATAAAAAAGGTTAAAGCGTTATCGGCGATACTCGGTTTTGCAATACCGTCCGCCACGGTATGTACTCTTACTTACTTTATCCCGCTTATAGCCGTACAATGGAACGTGTTTATTTTCTTGGGAAGATTTGTTATCATCGGGCTCTCGGTATTTCTTTTGATATTTTATTCGGTAAAATTCTTAAAAGCTGTCGCGGCGCGTAAAAAGTTTTTATCAAATCTTAAATCCGCCTGCCGTGAAAAAGGGTATGAATTATCAGAGATACACCGTCCCGTTCTGTCCGTATTCCGCGACGACGGGAAAATTAACTACACCGTTAAAAACAAGGATACTATAACGGAACATAAACTCGCGGCTTGTATAAACAGATCGACAAACGTACTGTTTTTCGACGGAGGCGGTATAATAAAGGACCTGCCCGTAAAGCTCGGAAAAAATAATATACTGTTCTCTTTCAGAAACAGGCTTTATATAAAAAGCGAAAAGTGTTACGTTATATACACGTCGCCGCCGAACAACGCATTGGACGGTACGTCGAACGGAAAAGCGTTAATCGACAACGGTATGAAGGTCGGTACGCTTACGTATTATACATCGACTGGGTATCTTAACGATCTTGAAAGAGGTCTAATAAAATAATACGGATTATTCGGTCAACAAAAAAAGGCTGTCGGTGTGACAGCCTATTGTTTTTTGCTCTTCAAGCTGAATTTTGATTCTTTTCCTTCCTTCAACCGTCTTATGTTCTCCTTGTGTCTGAATATCATAAACAGTACGCAAGCGGCGTAAAGGACGATCGCTGCGACGTCCGCGCCGAAAAACGGAAGAAGGATACAGCCGACGGTGAGCGCCGCCATAGTCGATACCGACATATATTTAACGGTCAGCAGTAAGACGCACATCAGACCGAACGCTATAAGCCCGACTCTCCAGTCGATGAAAAACAGCGTGGCAAGACAGACGAGAAAGCCTTTGCCGCCTTTGAAATTGTAAAACACCGGATATGCGTGACCGAGCATAGAGAATACGCCCGCGTACGCCGCGCCTAACTGAAATCTGCCGAATATGCCGTTGAAAGCAAGCCCGAATATGAGCGCCGGCAGCGCGGCTTTAAGCATATCGAATACGAATATGAACCACGCGTATTTATTGCCGTAAACGCGCTTGAAATTCGTAAAACCGGGGTTTTTGCTCCCGACCTCGCGTATATCCTTATGATATATCACATTTGACAAGAGTATCGCAAGATTGAAGCCGGCTATCAGATACGAGCATATCGTGGCTATGAACCATATAGCTATTCTCATATTATTTATCCGATATTCTGTACGTTATTTCCTTGCCGAAAGCGAAGATCGCAACGGCGTCCGGACCTATCGACGCGCCGATGATCGGACCGATAAAGCCGACGTAAACGTCCTTGCACGGTATTTCGCTCTTTATCATATCTATAACGAAATTTATTTCATCCTTGTCGCAGTCGGCGTGGGCGACGTAAACGGTCTGTTTTTCTGGCTCTGTTATCGTTTCCTTTAAAAGCGAAACGATCTCTTTGAGCGAATTTGCTCTGCCCTTTACCTTTTTGATAGCCGCCTGTTCTCCGTCCGCGTCGGCGATTATGATAGGTTTTACTCCGAGCAGATTGCCGAAGAAAGCGGAGGAAGCCTTTACCCTGCCCGCCTTGCGCAGAAATTCAAGCGTGTGCACGGTGACGAACTGGTTGAGATATTTGCGGCGTTCCTCAACGTACGCGGTTATTTCTTCGACGGTTTTTCCGGTATTCGCATATTCCGCCGCGTCGAGCGCAAGAACGCCTTCGCCCATACTGGCGTGTTTTGAATCTATACAGCTTATTTTCGCTTCGGGATATTCTTTCAGAAGCTCCGCGGCAAGAACGCGCGCGGTGTTTACGGAGCCGGACTGTTTGAGTGAACAGCCGATATAAACGATATCTCGGCCCATATCGAGATATTTTCTGAAAACGCGGTCAAATTCGTCCATCGGTACCTGCGTAGTCGTAACGCGGTTGCCGTTTCTCATAATGCCGTACAGGGCGTGTACCTCTTCTTCAGTCCATGAAAGGTCGGCAGGCGAATGTTTATCCTCGTAGACCGTATTCATCTTAGCATAGTCGACGCCGTATTTTTCCATAAGCTCCGGCGTAAGGTCGGAGCAGGAGTCTGTCAGTATTTGAACTTTTCTCATGTTTATTGCCCTTTCGCTGTGTTTACATTATATGTAATATAGCAAAAAAACATAAACCGAAAATAAACAATATTTATTGCGGCAGATATACCGTAAACGACGTTGTGCCGTCTCCGCTTTTGACAGATACCTCGCCGCCGTGAAGCAAAACGATTTTTTTGACGATCGTAAGACCGACGCCGTTTCCCTCCGTGGAATGCGACGTATCCGCCTGATAGAACCTGTCGTATATGCGTTTTATGCTTTCCTCGGGGATATCCTCGCCTTTGTTGATTATCGTTACGGCGTAGCCGCTGTACTGCTTGTCGATTATCGCTTCGACCTTGCTGTCGTCGGGCGAGAATTTTATGGCGTTGTCTATCAGATTTATCCAGACCTGTTTCAAAAGCTCCTCGTTGGCTTTTATATTATACTCGTCGAACAGCAGTATAGGCTCGATATTCTTTTTGCTCCATTTGACCTCGAGCATAAGAAAACAGTTTCTTATCTGCTCCGAAAGATTGTATTCGGATATATCAGTCAGCTTGCTTTGATTCTCGATCTTCGTGAGATTCAGCACGTTCGTCGCCATCTGCGCTAAGCGCGTTGATTCTTCTTCAATGACTTGCAGATATTCCCTTCGCTTTTCCTCCGGCAGATCCTTTTGCTGTAAAAGGCGCGCAAAGCCCGCTACGGAAACGATAGGCGTTTTGAATTCGTGCGAAAAATTGTTTATAAAATCCGTATGCACGACTCTGTTTATCTCAAGCTCTGACGCCATGGTGTTGAAGCTGTTCGTAAGCTCGTTTATCGTCGGTATCTTTGCAAACGGACCCTTGAAATTAAGGCGCGCGGAATAATCGCCCGCCGCGACCTTGTTTATGGCGTTTAAGATATTGTTTATCGGTATAAGCGAAAAACGGCTTGTTGAGCCGTAGATCACTATGCCGATGCCGAGACTCAGAAGCGTCATTATAAGCAGAAACGAGCCGAAATCGAGCGCGTTTTCACCGAATTGCAGAGTACCGCGGCTTATGAGAACGAAAATAACGACGCCGACGAGTACGGTCGTTATAAGCAGGACGGCAAGCACTATGCCCGAAAACATAAGAGCGAGCGATATCCTGTATTTTCTTACCGGCTTTTTTTTCATACCTTTTTCACCGCCTTGTAACCGAGACCGCGGACGGATTGTATTTCAAACTCCTCCCACCCCTCGAATCTTTTGCGAAGTCTGCCTATATGTACCGTAACGGTCTCCCACCCGGTGTCGCTTTCGGCGCCCCATATCTCGTCCATGAGCTGTATGCGCGTGAAAATTTTGCCCGGGTATGATAAAAGCTTGTATAAGAGCATAAACTCCTTTTGCGGAAGCTCCTGCGTCACACCGTTTTTCGTGACCGTCAGACTGTCGTAATCTAGTACGACCGAGCCGATCTCTATTTTCCGTTCGCTCGCTATCCTCGCGCGGCGCAAAAGCGCTTTTATGCGCAGTAAAAGCTCCATTTCATCAACAGGCTTTACCATATAATCGTCCGTACCGGACAAAAAGCCCTTCCGTCTGTCCTCCGGCAGCTGCATTGCGGAGACCATGAGTATCGGTATATCGTTTCTCGTTTCGCGCAAAGCCGTCGTAAGCTCATAGCCGTTCATTTTCGGCATCATAACGTCAAGAACTATAAGATCTATATATTCGCGGTCAAGAATTTCAAGAGCCTCTTCACCGTTTGAACAGGTGAAAACGGTATAGTTCTCCGCTTCGAGAATAGCCTGATAATATCTTTTTGTGTTTTTATCGTCGTCCGCGACAAGAATTTTAAACATTTTTACCTCGTATTTGATAAAAGGGCTGCCGCAGTCGACAGCCCCGATCATCATAAATTTTATTCTTCCTCTTTATCGTCCTTCAGCGGATCGGCGTAATCGTCCTCTTCCTCGTCCTCGTACCAGCTCATATCTTCCGGTTCGCCGACGGAATCCGCATAGGAATTGAAATCGTCGTCAAAATCAAAATCGTTTTCCTTATCGCCCAGCGTATATTCGGCAAGCTTTTTGGAAAGAGCCGGAGCGACAAGCTCTTTATAAAGGAAATAACTGCCGACAGCGCCGCCTATTGCGGATAAGATCATAATGACCTTTGACGCTTTGCTCCTCTTTTCACAGGTAAGACCCGTTACGAGCGCGGCGATAAACTGCGCCACCAGAGAAAACGCGGCTATAAGGTTTATAAGCCTTTCGTTCTTCTTATACTTTTCTTTTCCCGCACTGAAATCCAACTTCATTTTGTTTCTCCTTTCATACCTTAACAAACATTCGTAAATATGCGTTTATAAAGCCGTCAAGCTCACCGTCCATAACGGCTTGTATGTTTCCGGTTTCATAGCCGGTCCTCGCGTCTTTTACGAGAGTGTACGGCATGAACACATAGGATCTGATCTGCGAGCCCCATTCGATATTAGTTTTTTCGCCCTTTATATCCTCGATCTTTTCAAGATTTTCGCGTATCTTGATTTCGACGAGCTTGCTTTTCAGCATTTTTAGCGCCGTTTCCTTATTCTGCAGCTGACTGCGCTCGGTCTGACAGCCGACGACGATACCCGTGGGCTTGTGTACTATCCTTATCGCCGATTCGGTCTTGTTGATATGCTGACCGCCGGCGCCGCTCGATTTATGCGTCGTTATTTCCAAATCCTCGTCGCGTATCTCGATATCGTTCGTATCGTCCATTTCCGGGATCACCTCAACGGAGGCGAAAGACGTGTGACGTCTGCCGGATGCGTCGAACGGCGATACGCGCACAAGGCGGTGAACGCCGGATTCGCTCTTTAAATATCCGTAGGCGTTCGTTCCCTCTATCGTTATCGTGGCGCTTTTTATTCCGGCTTCCTCGCCGTCGAGCCAGTCGACGAGCTTTACCTTGTAGCCGTTTTTCTCACCCCAGCGCGTATACATACGGTAAAGCATCTGCGCCCAGTCCTGAGCTTCCGTGCCGCCTGCTCCGGGATGGAAGGATACTATCGCGTTGTTTCTGTCATACTCGCCGGATAACAGCACCTCGATATTGAGATGTTCAAGCTTTTCCTCGATCTTTGCAACGTCGGACAGAAATTCCTCGGTATTGGAATCGTCGCCTTCTTCAATGGACATTTCGATAAGATCGTACGTGTCGTCAACGTTTGCTTTAAGCTTTTCGAAAACCTCTATCTTATCCTTAATGGCTTTGAGCGTCTGCAAATGCTTTGTCGCCTTCGCCTGATCGCCCCAGAAATCTCCCGATTCCATTTCCGCGTCCATATCGGCAGCGGTTTTACGCAATTCATCTATCTTTATGGTTATTCCGTATTCTTTTACCTGGTTTTTGATATTTGAAAGCTTGAGCTTCGCTTCCTCAAGTTGAATTATCATTTATCACTGTCCTCCGTTTTGCACCGTGCCGCGGAAGCGCGGAAATCGCCTCCGCGGTCCGGTTTTATATTACGCTTTGTTTTTATAATATGCTATTCTTTCCTTTATGTCCGGCATTTCGAGCGCGGTCTTGTCGGAAAACATAGCGTTTGAAAGATCCTTCGTCGCCTCGTTTTCTGCGCCTATCAGAGCGTAGGTCGCGTCTACAAGGTGGGCGTATAACGGATTGTCGAGCTGGCGGCAGATGAATTCCTGACGCGGTGAGTTTATATCAACGCCGCTGATCTGGAAGAAATTGTATCTGTCGCAGTACGACATAACGCGCCTTAACTGATCCTCCGTGTTCCTCGTCGGCATATAGGTCACGGCGTCGAAGCCGAGCTCTTTAAGAGTGTCGAATAAAAGCGGCAGATAATCGTCTTCAAACTTCTGCGCTTTTTTGTCGCCCGTTACGGAATCGCCGACATCGCCGAGATACGCGTAAGCGGATATTGCTCCGCTCTTGTCGCAGGTATCTATATAATCGTATACGCTCGGGCATTCCTCGTCGGCGTCGATGTAGAATTTCTCCACCATTTCCGCCTTCAATGCGCCTAAAATATCGTATTCATAGAAATCGGGCGTGTTGTTTCCGTTCAGGATCTGACCTTCGACCTTTGCGGACATTGCGACGTGCATATCGTTTTTGAAGAAATCAACGACTTTCTCCGGAGTCGGATATTTAGCGGTGACTTTCTTCGCAAGCGCGAAAAGTATGTGCCTCTCCGTCACGGAGCCGCCCTCCGCGGCTTTTGACAGCGGCAGAACGTCGCGGTCGAAATCAAGCTCAAGACCGTAGGGAGCGACAAGCTCCGTTATGTTTTTACACATTTTGCGGTTGCGCTCGTTTCTCTTCGCACGGTACGGCGCTATGAATTCCTCGATCATATCTATGCTCTGATGAGGGATCCCGTGAAGCGCGACGTAAGCTACGGATTTCTGATCGGGGTTGTTTATCTTTTTGCCGTTCAGAGCCGTTTTGCTCATATCGCATCTTATTTCCATACCGCAGGTTATCGGCATTTCAAGTATCTTGCCGGCTTCGATGAACTCCCTGATACCGCCGACGGAATCGTGATCCATTATACCGGCTGTCTTCAAACCCGCCTGCCACGCCATATAAAGCGCCTTTGTCGGCGAGTAGGGAGAAAACGAATACTGCGTATGGATATGGTTGTTGACGTAAGGTGTGTCGGCGGGCTTCGGAAGCTTGCCTTCGTCGGTAAGCTTCTTTATCTCGCGCAGCGCGTCAAGGCGCACGTTTACGTCGTTATCGTTCAATCTTTCAATAAGCAGAGACATGATATCCTCCGTCAGTTGAGCATTATCTGACCGCCGGTCACGGGAACCGCCTGACCGGTCTCATACTTCTGCTCCACAACGTAGGTTATGGCGCGGGCGACGTCGGCGGGCAGACAGCCGCGTTTGATCGGCGTTTTGCTCATATAGAACGCTCTGACGTCTTCGACAGTCTTTGCACCGGGGACCTTGCCGGCGTTGAGGTACTGAACGAACAGACCTTTTACCGGGTCGCTCCACAGCGGACCGTCGAGATAGTTGCCCGGGCAGACCGCGTTGACTTTGATGTTGTAGTCGATAAGCTCGAGCGCGAAGGACTGGGTAAGACCTATGCCGCCGAATTTGGAACCGGCGTACGCAAAGTTCTTGTTGGAGCCTTCAAGACCGGACTTGGAGTTGACCGTTACGATATCAGCCATATATCCGGGAGCGAATCTGTGCTGTATCTTCATATATCTGCTCGCGTATTTCGTGCAGAGATAATAACCGGTGTAGTTTATCGCGGTGACGAGCTCGAAGCGCTGCTTCGTCATTTCCTCAACGTTTCCGGCTATCGCTATACCGGCGTTGGAAACGAACACGTCTATGCCGCCGAAAGTAAGAACGGTGTCGATAAGCATGCTTTCGACAAGCTCTTCGTTCGATACGTCAACGTTTACCGCCATCGCTTTGTTTCCGCCGTTCGCCTCGTTTATCTCGTCGACGACCTTTGCGGAAAGCTCCGCCTGCTTCGGTATATCGGCGATTACGACGTATGCGCCGTCCTTTGCAAGCTCCTCGGCTATGCCCTTGCCGAAGCCCTGAGCGGAACCGGTCACGACCGTGATCTTCTCCGCAAGACGCTTTGTTCCGGCGCCGGCGAGGGAGACCTTCGAGCGGTACGATTCAACTTCCCAGTTCGTGATGAAGTCTATAAGCTCGTCGGACATGGGATTGTAGCCGCCGAACGCCTCGGCGTAAACGGCTATCTTCATCATATCCATAAATACTTCCGCGGCGACCTTTGCGTTCTTATGCGTGGTGCCTATGGAGAACATACCGATGTTCTGAACTATGACTATTTTCGGCTTGTAGCCGCGCTTTGTTTCAAATTCTTCAAATCCGGCTTTGATATCGGCGTAGATCTGTTCGATATCGTCTTTATCCTCGATATAAAGAGCGTAAGCCTTGCAGTAAACTATATGGTCGGGCGAATAGCTCTTGTAAAGCGGCTCGAACGCTTCTCTGCTTGCGGAGAAGTTTATGACCTCGGCGTTAGCCGTGAACAGCACGCTGCAAAGCTCTGTCTGCGAATAAAGCATCCTTATAGCCGGGGCTATGAGCGAAGCGCGTCTTCTGTCGACTTCGACCTCGGAAAAATCGGGCTCTCTCTTTACGCAGGCTTTGAGCTTGTCCATAACGTCGGCGACGACTTTGTCGAGCTCTTCAACGGAATCAGCACCGAAGAAAATGCCGTGATTTTCAAGGAAAATGACGTTCGGCGTTTTGTTGTGCGTGTTCACGTATTCAAGCACAGCTTTTCTGCAGTACGCGGCGAGAATATAGCCCGGCTTTGTCGACGGTACCCAGATGGCGTCCGGGAAAAGCCTGAACATAGCCTCGCTGCCCTCCTTCGAGCAGGTAAGACCGTTTACGAGCGCGGGATGAACGTGCAGAACGAACTGCTGTTTCAGCAGATTATGGAGCAGAGTTTCAACGCTCGGGCGTTTCGCTTCCTCGCCCTTGCAGCGTGCGTCCATCATATCCGACAATACGGCGGCTTCTCTTTCAGCCTCGTCGATCGGATACGTTTTCTGCCACATGGCGTCGAGCGCCGCTCTGTTCATTTTTACGAACTGTTCGGGCTTTATAGTGGAAAGCGACGAGCCGGAGCCTTTTATAAACAGAAATTCATCTGTTTTAAAGGATGTGTTTCCGCCGCCGGCGAGAACAAATTCGGGATTTGAGCCGTACTTGTGGGAAAATTCAACAAGACAGGCAAGACCTTCATTGATAGTCATGATAAATTATCCTTTCAGTATTATTGTTTATTCAGATTTTCTTGGCGTGCGCAAGAAGATATTTTTCAGCCTCAGCGCTCCACAGACCGTTGTTGGAATCGACTATCTTCGCAAGCTCAGCCATGACGGGATCGGTCTCGCCGAGCTTCGCCATATCGGAAAGCGCGGTAAGCGGCATATCTATATGCGTGTAAACGAGCTTTTTGCCGCCCGGTATCTTGTCGAGGTCTATCGTTGTGGAAACGACGGCGTTAAGACCGCCAACGTGCGTGATCATAGCCGACGGATTGAGTCTGCCCTGTCTCATAAGATCGACGTATTCAAGCATATCGTCCGTGTTGCCGCCGCTCGTGCCGACGATGTGAGTCGAGCTGTAATGTACGTTATAGAAGTTGAACATTGCCGAGAAATCCGTTTTTGTCGGGCCGGCGAAGAAGTTGAGACAGCCGTCGACGCCTAAAAGCGCGTCGCCCTGCTCGACGACCGGCTTGACCGGCGCGAATACGAATACGTCGTCAAAACCCTTTCCGCCGGTAAGAGCGAGGATGTTTTCGTTAGTGTTTTCGGGATGCGCCTGTGTGTTTGTGTTGAGGTATACGAGCTTTACGCCGTTTGCCGCCGCGTCCTCTACCGTGTAGATCTTAGACGCGCGCTGAAGTCTCGCGTCGTCAATATCGGTGACTACGAGCAGTCCGGGACGTCTGTCGCCGTGGATAGCGTAGTCGATTGCGCCCAAGCCCATGGGTCCGACGCCGGCGAGTATCGCGCAGTTTCCGCCCTCGACTATACCCATCGAATGGACGTATTTGCCGCGCGTGGTGTGATAGTTGGCGTGGAATCCGCCGATTATACAGGACATAGGCTCGGACAGACTGCCGTAGAAAAACGCATCTCCGTTGTACGGAAGCAGGCAGTTGAGCTCCATAACTGCATTCGGAATAATAACATAAGTCGCGTCGCCGCCGATATATCTGAATGAATAACCGGGAGCGGCAAGCGGATCGTCCTTCTGATTCAGCGCCGGCTGGATCGTGAATTTATCGCCCGCTTTATATTTGTCAGCCCATTTCGCGCCGACTTTTTCGATAACGCCGCAGAATTCGTGACCGATTATAACGGGGTTTTCCGCCACGTCTTCGGGTACTCTCTTGTGATTTTTACCCTGCATTGCCGCTTTATGCGAGGACATGCAGATACTGTCGGATACGATCTTCGCAAGTATTTCGTCTTCTTTGAGTTCGGGAAGCTCGAATTCATCAAGTCTCAGGTCGTTTACACCGTACAGTCTGACTGCTTTGGTTTTCATGTTTTTTACTCCTTTATTTTAATACTGACTATTTATTTGTAAAATCCTTATTTCGGATATCTACACGTTTTATTTTGCCGCTCGACGTTTTCGGCAGCTCGTCAACAAACTCGACTATACGCGGATATTTGTAAGGCGCGGTGTGAGTTTTTACGTAATTCTGGATCTCCTTTGCAAGCTCGTCCGACGGCTGATAACCTTTTGTAAGCACTATCGTGGCTTTGACGACCATTCCGCGTATCTCGTGCGGAACGCCCGTTACGGCGCATTCAAGCACGGCGGGATGCTCCATAATAACGCTTTCGACCTCGAACGGACCTATGCGGTAGCCTGACGATTTGATAACGTCGTCTTTTCTGCCGACGTACCAGTAATAACCGTCCTCGTCGCGCCACGCTATGTCGCCGGTGTGGTAATAACCGCCCTCCCAGACCTTAGCCGTGCTTTCGGGATCCCTGTAATATTCTATCAGCAGTCCCGCGGGATGCTTTCCGTCGCGTTTTCTTATAACTATCTCGCCGTTTTCGCCGGGCGCGGTCGATCTTCCCTGATCGTCGACGACGTCGACGTCGAGATACGGGACCGGCAGACCCATCGAGCCGACTTTCGGCTCTGTATAATACGGCGTGCAGACGATAACGGACGATTCCGACTGACCGAAGCCCTCCATAAGCTTCAGCCCCGTCGCTTCCTTGAACTGATTGAACACCTCGGGGTTGAGCGCCTCGCCCGCGATAGCCGCGTTTTTGATGGAAGAAAGATCGTATTTTTTAAGATCTTCCTTTATAAGAAATCTGTATATAGTCGGCGGCGCGCAGAAGGTCGTCGGCTTGTATTTCTGCAGCATTTCAAGCATATCCGCGGCGTTGAATTTCTCGTGATCGTAAACGAGCTGCGCGGAGCCGCCCATAAGCTGACCGTACATTTTGCCCCAGCCGGTCTTCGCCCAGCCGGTATCGGCGACGGTTATGTGAAGTCCGCCGTCTATGACTCTGTGCCAGTAAACGCCGGTGAAAATATGGGCGAGCGGATATAAGAAATTATGCGCAGCCATTTTAGGCATTCCGTTTGTGCCTGAGGTGAAGAATATCAACATCCTGTCGCTGCTTTTCGGCATATCCTCGCCGGTCGGCTTTTTGAACGGAGCGGCGTTTTCGATACCCTTGTCAAACGACAACCAGCCTTCGCGTTCGCCCCTGCAAAGGATCTTACACTTCAACGTGTCAGTCGCCTTTTCAGCGTTCTCTATATGCTGTATGACCTGCGGGTCGTTTGCGGCGATGATAGCCGAAACTCCCGCGGCGTTGAATCTGTATATATAATCCTTGTCCTGAAGCTGATACGTGGCGGGTATCGCTATCGCGCCTATCTTGTGGAGCGCGGCGTAGCTGTACCAGAATTCGAAGTGCCGCTTCAAAACGAGCATAACGCGGTCGCCTTTTCTGATACCGACGCTCAGAAGGAACGAAGCGAGCGCGTCGCTCTTTTCCGACCATTCCTTATACGTGATACTTTTTTCAAATCCCTTGTCGTTCACGTACATTATCGCCAGTCTGTCCGGCTCGCGCTCGGCTACGTAGTCGATATGGTCGTAGGCGAAATTGAATTCGACGCCTTCCTTAAGTTTATATTCGGATAAATGACCTTTTTCGTCAAACTTTTCATCAACAAATCTTTTGTAATAAATCACCTGTGTATACTCTTTCCGTATGGCATAAATTTTACCAAATACATTATACTGCATTTTATTGCAATACGCAATAGGAATAAATGAGAAAATTACTGAAATTTTTTAAATTATTTTATATATATATTTTAAATTGCAATCCATCAAGAAAAATATACATTTGATAACTTGACAAACACGTTTTTTTGTATATAATAATGCTATGGTGTGTCTTTATGCCAATTTGTTTTAATGACGGTATGTGAAATGAATAAACCTTTTACGCCGAGAGATATAAAAAGTCTCTCATCCACAAAAGAGCTTGTTTATACCAACGCCGAACGCTTCGGCGACAAGCCTCTTTATATCTACGTCGAGAATAAGGAAAAAAAGACTTATACTTATAACGACAACAAGGAAACGTTCGATGCCTTCGGCACCGCTCTGTTCCGGCTGGGACTCAACGGTAAAACCGTTTCCCTATGCTCCGATCAGCATCCGCACTGGATAGCGTCCTTCCTTTCCGTTATAGCCGCCGGCGGCGTGATCGTGCCTCTTGACAGGGAGCTTTTGCCGGAACAGCTTGCCGGATTTATAAAGCTTACCGAATCCGAAGCCGTGATCCTGTCCGCAAGAGAGCTTAAAATGCTTTCCGCGGAGCTGTCGGATATGACTTCGTTAAAGCATATAATCATAATCGGACAGGATACTATTCCAGAAGGCTTTGACGATGAAAGGATAAAAACGTTTACCTCGCTCGTTGAAAAAGGAAAAGAGCTTCTGGCGTCGGGCGATACGGGATTTCTTGATTATGAAAGAGATAACAGATCAACCGCGTGCATCCTTTTTACGTCGGGAACGACCGGTACGAGCAAGGGCGTTATGCTCTCCGAATATAATATCCTGTTCTCTACCGTTCAGTGCTGCCGTATGGTCGCAAACGACGATAAGGACGTGTTCGTTTCCGTTTTGCCGATACATCATACTTTCGCGCTTACGACGAATCACCTTTCTATGTCGTATCTCGGCGGTACGACGTTTATGAACGATTCGCTGAAGCACACCTTCAAGAACATAACCGAAGTCAAGCCGACCTGTCTCATCCTCGTTCCTCTGTTTCTTGAAACGATGGATAAGAAAATATGGGACAACATAAAAAAACAAGGCAAGGAAAAACAGGTCAAGGCTCTTATGAAGATGTCGAACGCAATGCGCAAGACCGGCATAGATATGAGAAAGACTTTGTTTGAGAAGATACTCAATAGCTTCGGCGGCAATCTGCACCACATCATCGTCGGCGGCGCTCCGCTCGATCCCGAGATAATACGCGATTTCGACGCGTTCGGTATAACCGTCGTTGAGGGCTACGGCATAACAGAATGTTGTCCTTTGATATCGGTCAACCCGTTCAGCAAACGCAAAATAGGCTCCGCGGGACTTGTAGCCGACGGACTTGAAGCGCGTATAGGCGACCCGAACGAGCTCGGCGAGGGCGAGATCCAGGTGCGCGGCGGAAACGTGTTTACCGGATATTATAAAAACGAGGAAGCCACGAAAGAGGCGTTTACCGATGACGGCTGGTTCTGCACCGGCGACATAGGCCGTATCGATAAGGATAATTATATATATATCACCGGCAGAAA
Organism: uncultured Ruminococcus sp.; assembly: GCA_902784545.1. Classification (GTDB taxonomy): domain Bacteria; phylum Bacillota; class Clostridia; order Oscillospirales; family CAG-272; genus UBA1248. The sequence goes on from CACZVC010000001.1 coordinate 35,305, forward strand.
GAAAAACGTGATAATCGCGTCGAACGGCAAAAACGTATATCCGGAGGAGCTTGAGGAATACCTGAACAAATCCGATATAATAAAAGAAGCCGCGGTGATCGGCAGGAATACAGCCGACGGCATAGTCATAACCGCGCTGATATACCCCGATAAGGACGTATGCGGCGATATGGACGATAAAGAACTTTATGAGAAGATATTCTCTGAAATAAACTTGATAAACAAAGGCCTTCCGACCTTCAAGCACATTACGGCGCTCGAAATACGCGACAGAGAGTTTGAAAAGACGACGACCAGAAAGATCAAGCGTTTTCTCTTGAAGTAATTTTATGGGAGGTAACATATGTACGAGGAATTCAGACAGCTTCTTATCGACAAGCTCGAAATAGAGCCCGATCTCATCAAGCCAGAAGCACAGCTTGCAAACGATCTCGGCATCAACTCACTTGAGCTTGCGGATCTTGTTCTCTTTTGCGAGGACAAATACGATATTGAAATTGACGACGACGCTTTACAGAGCTTTATAACCGTAAACGATGTTGTTGAATATCTTTCCGGCTTGATCCAGAAAGCGTGATTATTTGAAATATTTTAGGAGGTAAAACAATGAAAAAATCCCTGATCATTTTGCTTTGCGCCCTGTTCGTTGTTTCCGCGTTTACGGCTTGCGCCAACAATCCGCAGGATACGACGCCCGGCAATGTAAGCACTACCGCCGCCGAGGACGGTACGGAAACGGAGCCCGTTGAGACCGAGGATCCGAACTATATCATGGATCCCGATACGGTCGCGAAAGCCGACCAGTACAAGGGCGAAACGCTTACCATTCTCGCCAACAGCGGCTTCTGGCCCGCGGACGATATTTTCAGAGAGAAAGACTCCGACGATCCCATCGATTCCGCTATTTACAACAGAAACCTGGCTGTGACCGAAAGATACGGCTTCAATATAGAAGTCGTTGAAGACGAAAACGTGCAAACAACGCTCAAAAACGCTTTCAAATCCGGTATATCGGATTATGACGTCGCGGCGTTCTGCGCATACGAGGCGTGCCCGCTTGCCGCTGAAAACATATTCCAGGATCTTACCACGATCGAAAACCTCGATCTTAAAAAGCATTACTGGGACCAGGGCTTGTTTGAAGGTCTTTCGATAGACAACAAGCTGTTCTACATAACCGGCGATATTTCCACGAAAGCGAACGCCGGTACGTTCCTTATGATGTTCAACAAGAAGCTCGCAAGAGACTACGACCTTGAGGACCTTTATCAGGTCGTTCGTGAGGACAGATGGACCCTCGACTACCTGAACGGTATAATCAAGGAGCACGGCTATCAGGACAGAAACGGCAACTCCCAGGTCGACGTTGAAGACACCTTCGGTTTCGGTATCCAGATCGAAGCTTATCTCGCGCTGTTCTTCGGCGCCGGCGGACGCATGGTTTTGAAGGACGCCGATCAGATGCCGTATCTCGACCTCAACACCGAAAAGAATATAGCCATAATCGATAAGATATACGATCTTACCAGACTTGACAACAAGACGATAGACGCCCACGACCACCTGACCGAACCGCCGTACTCCACCGGCGAGGGCTTTGCGTCAACTGTCGCATTCAAACAGGACCGCTGCATATTCTATCTTTCCAACGCAGCCAACATAATCGGTCTGAGAGAGATGGACTCCGACTTCGGCGTTCTTCCCACTCCGAAATATGACAGCAGCCAGAAGGATTATTATTCCTACGTTTACCACGGCGCCGCTCTGTACGTCATACCCGTTATGAACAAGCGTACCGCTTTCACCGGCTTTGCTCTCGAAGCGCTCGCCGCGGAGTCATACAAGACCGTAACGCCCGCTTACTACGAGCAGACGCTGAAACGTAAATCTCAGCGTGACGCCGATTCCTGGGATATGCTCGATATCGTTTTCAGAAACAGACTGTGGGATCTCGGCTACTATGCTAGCTGGGGCAATATAGACAATTTGTTCATTCAGCAGATCAAGAAAGGCACCGGCTCATTTGCGAAATGGTACAAGAGCCAGTCAAAGTCTACGACGAAGGCGATAGATAAATACGTAAAAGCGTATAAGGAATCCGCTGAAAAGTAATCAGACAATAATAAGAAAACCGGTAAGAGCTTCGGCTCCTACCGGTTTTTTAGTTGTTTTACGCCATTCTTTCAGACATCTGTTCTCCGCCCAGTATGTGAAAGTGCAGATGCTTTACGCTTTGGCACGCGTCGGGTCCGCAGTTTGTAATAACGCGGAATCCGTTTTTAAGTCCTTCGCACTCCGCAATTTTCGGTATGACCTCAAATATGTGAGCGACGACAGAGCTGTTTTCGCCGTTTATATCGGCGCATGACGCTATGTGAGCCTTAGGTACTATAAGTACGTGAGTTTTCGCCTGCGGATTTATATCGCGGAACGCGTAAACAAACTCGTCCTCATATACCTTGGCAGACGGTATCTGTCCGGCTATGATCTTACAGAATAAGCAGTCCGGCATCAGTCTTTCTTTTCCTTTAAAGAATCTCTGATCTCACGGAGAAGGAGAACTTCCTCGGAGGGTTCGGGCTCGGGTTCAGGCTCGGGCTCGGGTTCGGGAGCAGGCGCTTCCTCTTTCTTCTTCGCTTTTTCCGCGGCGGCTTTTGCTTTGACGATAGCGCGCAGGACGAGGAAGATGCAGAGAGCGACGATTATGAAGTCGATTATCGTCTGGATCCATGAGCCCCATAAAATAGCGACTTCAGCGACTTCCGCGGTCGTTTCTGTTGCGGGCACCGCCTCAACAAGCACCGTCTTGACGTTTTCAAGACTGATACCGCCGGTAAGCAGGCTTATAACAGGGTTGATGATGAAATTGACGAGGCCGGTAACTATTTTACCGAACGCTCCGCCGATGACAACGCCGACAGCCATGTCGATTATGTTGCCTTTGGAAATAAAGTCTTTGAATTCCTTAAAGAATCCTTTTTTCTCTTCAGCCATTTCAATGACCTCCTTATTATTTTTTATTTTCAGCCTAATATATCAGGCAAAGCTTCAAACGCTTCTTTTAACTTCGAGCCGTCTTTTACACCGGCTGTCGCGCTGTCGGGACGGCCGCCTCCGCCGCCTCCGACGATATTGCAAAGCTCTTTGATTATCTTGCCGGCGTTCGCTCCGAGCTTTACGGCTCCGTCGCTTGCCGAAACGATAAGATTGTATTTACCGTCGACGCAGGTGGATATAACCGCAACGGTGTCAGGCTCGGCTTTTATCTTGTCGAGCACGCCGCGCACGGCGTTTACGGTCAGACCTTCGGTCATACCGGAAATCAGCGTGAATCTGCCGGCTTTGCTCCTGTTGTTGAGAAGCGATTCGACGGCGGACGACGCCAGCTTGTCGTTGAGCTTTTCGCGCTCGGCTTTCTCCGCCTTGAGCTCCGCGGAAAGCTGCGCAGCGCGTTTGTCTATATCGTGCGGATTCTGGATCTTCAATTCCTTCGCGGTGTTTTCTATAAGCGCGGTCTGCTCGGCGATAAGCTCAAGCACGCCCTTACCGGTCGTACCCTCGATACGCCTTACGCCTGAGGCGACGGACGATTCGGATATTATCTTGAAAAGTCCGGCTTCGGCGGTGTTTTTAAGATGCGTGCCGCCGCAAAGCTCCGTAGAAAAGTCGCCCATTTTCACCATTCTGACGACAGAGCCGTACTTTTCGCCGAATAACGCCATGGCGCCCGCTTTTTTCGCCGATTCGATATCGGTTTCGACGGTTTCAACGGGCAGAGCCTTTAATATTTCTTCATTTACTATAGCTTCGACTTTGCAGAGTTCTTCTCTTGTCATAGCGGTATAGTGCGAGAAGTCGAAGCGGACTCTGTGCTCGTCAACGTAGGAGCCCGCCTGCTCAACGTGAGTGCCGAGCACCTGACGGAGCGCCGCTTGAAGCAGGTGCGCCGCGCTGTGGTTGCGCCTTATATCCGCGCGTCTTTCCGCGTTTATTTCGGCAGTTACTTTATCGCCGACGGAAACTGAGCCTTCGGCGATCTCTCCTACGTGCAGATAAATACCGTCGTTTGTCTTTTTCGTGTCGGCAACGTTTATCTTCAAGCCGTCGGCGTATATTACGCCGGTGTCGCCGACCTGGCCGCCGCCCTCGCCGTAAAACGGAGTTTTATCGAGTACGACTATCACCTTGCCGCCGGTCTTCGTTCCGGTCGCTTCATTGATATCGGCGTCGATAAGAGCGAGCACGTTTGCTTCGCATTTATTTTCGGAATAACCGACAAATTCCGTCTTTTGAGATACGTCGCCTAAATCAAGCGATTCGGTAGCCCAGCCGAAATCGCCCTTGTCGGCTCTCGCCTTTCTCGCTCTCTGCTTCTGCTCGTCCATAAGCTTTACGAAGCCTTCTTCGTCTATCTCAAGTCCTTTTTCCTCGGCAAGCTCGCGCGTAAGATCGAGCGGGAAGCCGAACGTGTCGTTGAGCTTGAAAACGTCGGCTCCGGGCAGTACCTTGCCGCCTTCGGCGATCGTTTTGTCAACTATGGAATTCAAAATCTCCATACCGCCGTCGATCGTTTTCGAGAACTTCTCTTCCTCGATCCCGACTATCTTCTTTATATATTCTAGCTTTTCGGTAAGCTCGGGATAAGCGGTGAGATTTTCATGCGCGACGACAGGAACGATATCCGTAAGGAACGTGCCTTTTATACCGAGCAGCTTGCCGTATCTCGCGGCGCGTCTGAGCAGACGGCGGAGTACGTAGCCTCTGCCCTCGTTTGACGGAACGACGCCGTCGCATACGAGGAAGCAGGTGCTTCTGATATGGTCGGTTATGACGCGCAGCGCGACGTCCGATTTTTCATCTTCGCCGTATCTGATGCCGGCTTTGTCGGATATCGCTTTCATTATGTTCTGTACGGTATCGACTTCAAACAGGTTGTTTACGCCCTGCATAACGACGGCAAGTCTTTCAAGTCCCATGCCGGTGTCTATATTCGGTTTTGCAAGAGGCGTATAGTTGCCGTTTCCGTCGCCGTCAAACTGCGTGAAAACGAGGTTCCATATTTCGATAACTCTGTCGCAGTCACAAGTTACGCCCGCGCAGTCGGGTCTTCCGCAGCCGAAACCGGGACCGCGGTCAAAGTGGATTTCGGAGCAAGGTCCGCAGGGACCGGAGCCGATCTCCCAGAAGTTGTCTTCCTTGCCGAGCCTGATTATCCTGTCGGCGGGAACGCCGTTCTGCTTGTTCCAGATTTCAAACGCCTCGTCGTCGTCCTGATATATCGTTACCCAGAGTCTGTCCTCGGGTATTTCAAGCACCTTTGTAAGATATTCCCACGCCCAAGCGGTAGCTTCCTTTTTGAAGTAGTCGCCGAATGAGAAGTTGCCGAGCATTTCAAAAAACGTTCCGTGACGGGCGGTCTTGCCGACTCGCTCGATATCGGGCGTTCTTATGCATTTCTGGCAGGTCGTCATCCTGTGTCTCGGCGGCTCCTCCTCGCCCTTGAAATACTTTTTGAGCGGAGCCATACCGGCGTTTATAAGCAAAAGCGACTTATCGTCAGCCGGCGGTATCAACGGAAAGCTTTTATGTCTTAAATGACCTTTGCTTTCAAAAAATGATAAATATGATTCTCTTAAATCGTTTAGTGACGTCCATTTCATATAAAACAATACCTCTGATATTATAAATCGTCTTATTATAACAAAATTATAATAAAAAATCAAGACGTTTACACTATATTTTGGAAAAAAATCTTGATTTTTTGATGATATATGGTATAATTATGCCAGTAATTTCAAGGAGACTAATGATATGACGAATAAATCAGCCTTTCTGCCGTCAGATATTCTTTTACCGGATTTCTGCTCAGATAAGGATAAAATGGAAAAATACGCCGTTATCGCCTGCGATCAGTTTACCTCCGAGCCTGAATACTGGGAGAAGGCGAAGGAGATCATAAACGGTTATCCGTCTGCGCTCGATATGATACTGCCCGAGGTCTATCTGGACAAAACCGATTCTATGATCGGTACCATCCACATTAAGATGGAAGAATACGAAAAAGAGTATCTCTCGAAAGCGGATCACGGTATGATATACTGCGAGCGGACGCTGCCCTCAAACGGGCGCGTGCGTCACGGTATAATAGGTATGATAGATCTGAACGATTTTGAATACACAAAAGGCAGCAGTGCGCCAATCCGTTCAAGCGAGGCGACGGTGGTCGAGCGGATACCGCCGAGAGTTAAAGTCCGCCGCGGCGCTCTTTTGGAGATTCCGCACGTTATGGTGTTCTACGACGACGAGAGCGACGGACTTATGAAGGACCTGCGGGATAAAAAGGACGGTTTTGTTAAACTGTACGACTTCGATCTTATGCAGGGCTCGGGCAATATAAAAGGCTACGGACTTGACAGGGATACGATTTCATTTATTCAAAGGTATCTGAAAGAAAACTGCGTTAAAGACGGGCTTTTGTTCACCGTCGGCGACGGCAACCATTCCCTTGCTTCCGCAAAGGCGTATTATGAGGAAATGAAATCAAAATACGGAAAGAAAGCGGATGATATGCCTTGCAGATACGCGCTTGTCGAGATAGTCAACATACACGATGAAGCGATAGAATTCGAGCCTATATACAGGCTTGTAAAAAACAAAACGCCGGATGAATTTATAAAGGAACTTTCGGAAAAGCTCGATATCGGATATGAACCGACGGAAAACTGTTTCAGATACGATATAATATCGGACGGCAAAACGAAAACGGTTTATGTAAATGAGCCGAAAACCACTTTGCCGGTGGCGGAGCTTCAGGCGTTTCTTGACGGCGGCGACTATAAGATAGACTACATACACGGACTTGATTCAATAAACGCGCTGTCGTCGGGCGGTAATATCGGAATTATATTTGAGGGAATGAAAAAAAGCGAGCTGTTTCCCGCCGTTATAAACGACGGCGCCCTCCCGCGCAAAACCTTCTCAATGGGCGAGGCAAAAGACAAACGCTTCTATCTTGAAGCAAGGAAAATCAAATGACGGATGATAAGCGTAAACGTCAGATTATTTCGTTTTACGAGCAGAAAAAGCG
>CACZVC010000002.1 GCA_902784545.1 uncultured Ruminococcus sp.
TGATTCATCAGATTTCTTTTTTCCGTACTGTCTATAAACTCGCGTATATACTGCCAACCCGCGCCGTAGTAGTCTGCCAGAAACTCGTTCATAAGCTCGTCGTATTCCTCGCGCGTCATATTCGGATCCCACATCATTTTTGACAGCAGATACGCGCGCAGCTCTCCGAATTCAGCCGAGGTGCATTGACCGTTGCCCTGCTCGAACATTCCTATGACGTTGTTTTCGGAGAATATTTTTACGTTGTCGTATAACGTGTGCAGATTCGGGAACGGTATGCTGTAATACATAAAATCCGTCGTATAGTCCCAGATGAAAAGGTTGTCGCAGATCGCCGCCCACGCTTTCAAGTCGGACATAAACTCGTGGTTTTCCTTACAGCTTGCGCTCAGAGGATGCGCCATACAGCACTCTATCGTGCAGAGCCTTATTATAACGTTGTCGCGCGGCTTTATGTTTTTCGGCGCTTTTCTCGTGTATCTGTAAGCGAGCGTATCGACGTAAACGCCGGGGAATTCGTCCTTTATATCGTCCGCTATCCTGTTTACGAACGTCAGAAGCGAGCCCATCGGCGTGCCTTCCTCGTCGTCTATCTTTTTGCAGTTTTCGCACTGACAGCCGACGCCGTTCGCAAACGAATCGTTTTGCGAGACGGATATGATTTTCGCGCCGGGATTTGCTCTGAGGCAGGCTTTTACGTTTGCAAGCACTTTTTCATATACCGCGGGGTCGGTCAGGCACGGCTGTACGTTCGGCGTTTTGGGCGTGCCCGCGAATTCCGGCAGAGAATGAACGAACGGACCGGCGTATATCATCGTCTCGCCCCTGTCCTTCATTTCCCTGTTCATAAAGCCGTTTATTTTGCGTTTGGCGGCGAACGTGTCGTCGAACGTGTCCCACCAGAACGTGTCGCGGTTTATTATTGCCGGCGAATACGAAATGCGCGTACCGGCTTTTACGTTTATCTTTTTCGAGAATTTCAACACCTCGAATTTTGATGAATAGAAGCGCCAACCAAGGATATCCTCGAGAAAGCTGTAAACGGCATACATCGCGCCGGTATCGCCGTCGCCGGTAAGATAAAGCCTCGTACCGTCCTGAATTATCGCATAACCGTTGTTTTTCAGCTTGCCGCGCTCGGCTTTCACCTTTTCAGTATCTCTGTCGGTATTGCCGACGCATATCTCGTAATCGGTCATATCGCCCGCCTCGGCGCAGTAAAGCTCCGTGCCGGTCGCATCTCTTATGTAATTGCGCAGATCGAAAGCCGCGTTTTTTACGGTGCCGTCGGCGCCGGGCTGATATACTATCCTGTACTCAGATATATCGCGGTCGGCTATAAGGAGCTTTTTGACATGATACCCCTCCCATTCGTCGGGTCCGTCGTCGATCTTTTCGGTTTCCTCCTCCGTTACCTTTTCCGTTTCCGCGGCTGTTTCGGCCGCGGCGGTTTCAGATCCGGCGGCTTCGGTCGTTACAGCCCCGGTTTCCGTCTCCGTTACCGTCTCCGTCACGCCTCCCGCGCAGGCGGTAAACAGCGCCGCGGCTGTCAGTAAAACGCACAGCAAAGTTTTTTTCATTTTGTTTCCCTTTCTTGATCGCTTTATATAATATACCATAAAAATAACTTAAAATCAATAGGTTTTATCCTTTTTCTTTGTGCAACAAAATTTTTAAAAGGTATTGATTTTTCACCTTTTAAATTGTATAATGGAACAAGCGAAAAGCGCTTGAAGGACCGCCGCGCAGGGCGGCCGACAAAGCGTTTTAATAAAAGGCGGGCATTGATATGACTTTGAAAGAACTTGATATAGGCGCGACGGGCAGAGTCCTGCGAGTCGGCGGAGAGGGTGCGTTATATCAGCACTTTCTCGATATGGGCATAATCCCCGGCACGGAAATAACGGTGGAGAAATACGCCCCGATGGGAGATCCCGTGGAGCTGATACTTCACGGCTACAAGCTCACGCTCCGTCTCGACGACGCGGCGCATATAGACGTTGAGCCGTGCAAAAAGGAAAAAGCCGAAAACGAAAAACAGAAGGCGGAACGGCTGGAGCACCCGGGTCTCGGCGAGGGCGGCAAATATCACGAAAAAAGCAGCGAGAATCCGCTGCCCGACGATACGGTCCTTACCTTCGCTCTCGTCGGCAACCAGAACTGCGGTAAAACGACGCTTTTCAACCGTCTGACCGGCTCAAATCAGCACGTCGGCAACTTTCCCGGCGTTACGGTCGACAGGAAGGACGGAAAGATAAGGGGCTTCGACAACACGCTCGTTACCGATCTGCCCGGCATTTATTCCATGTCGCCGTATTCGAGCGAGGAAATTGTATCGCGCGATTTTGTTTTGAACGAAAAGCCGAAGGCAATAATAAACATAGTCGACGCGACGAATATAGAACGAAACCTTTATCTTACGATACAGCTGCTTGAAATGAACGTGCCGATGGTCGTGGCTCTCAATTTTATGGACGAGCTCACGTCGAACGGCGGCTCGGTCGATTTGAACGAGATGGAGGCGAGGCTCGGCGTGCCGGTCGTTGCTATTTCCGCGGCGAAGAATTCCGGCGTCGACGAGCTTGTAAGCCACGCGATACACATAGCGAAATATCAGGAAAAGCCGCTCAGGCAGGACTTCTGCGACGAGGATAAGGACGGCGGCGCGGTACACCGCTGTCTGCACGGCATAATTCATCTGATCGGCGACCACGCAAAGACCGCGGGTATACCGGTAAGATTTGCCGCCGGAAAGCTCGTCGAGGGAGACCGTCTGATAGAAGAAAAGCTGATGCTCGACGAAAACGAGAAAAATATGCTCGAGCATATCATACAGCAGATGGAAACGGAGCGCGGACTCGAGAGGCGCGCGGCGATAGCCGATATGCGTTTCAACTACATCGGCAAGGTGTGCGGCGCCTCCGTCACAAAGCCGCGCGAAAGCGTGCAGAGGAAAAGAAGCGAAAAGATAGATAAGATACTTACGGGCAAATACACCGCGATACCCGCGTTCATCCTCATAATGGGCGTCGTGTTTTTCCTGACCTTCAACGTTATCGGCGCGGCGCTTCAAAGCCTGCTCGATCTCGGTATCACGGCTTTGTCCGACGTCGTCGACAAGGCGCTTGCAAACGCCGGAGTGAACGAGGCGCTTCACAGTCTTGTTATCGAAGGTCTGTTTTCGGGCGTCGGCAGCGTTCTGAGCTTTTTGCCCATAATAGTCACGCTGTTCTTCTTTCTTTCCCTGCTTGAGGACAGCGGATATATAGCCCGCGTCGCGTTCGTTATGGACAAGCTGCTCCGCAAGCTCGGTCTTTCGGGCAGGAGCATCGTGCCTATGCTTATCGGCTTCGGCTGTACCGTTCCCGCGGTCATGTCGACGCGTACTCTGCCGAGTGAGAGGGACAGAAAAATGACGGTGCTTCTGACGCCGTTTATGAGCTGTTCCGCAAAGGTGCCGATATACGCCTTTTTTGCCGGCGCGTTTTTCGGCAAATTCGCGGCGTTAGTCACGATAGGCTTATACGTTCTCGGCATAATAATCGGCATCCTGGCGGCGTTCTTATACAAGAAAACGATATTCAAGGGCGACGCGGTGCCGTTTGTCATGGAGCTTCCCGATTACAGATTCCCGAGCCCCATGAACGTGATAAAACTGCTTTGGGAAAAGGCGAAGGACTTTTTACAGCGCGCCTTCTCCGTTATACTCATAGCGACGATAGTCATATGGTTTCTGAAGCGGTTCGACTTCCGCTTCAATATGGTCTCCGATCCCGAACAGAGCATCCTTGCGATGATCTCCGGCTGGATTGCGCCGGTCCTGAAGCCCGTGGGACTGGGCGACTGGCGTATATGCACTTCGCTCATATCCGGCTTTATAGCGAAGGAGAGCGTCGTTTCAACGATGGAGCTTTTGTTCCCCGCCGGAGTTGAAGCCGCGATAACGCCGATAACCGCGCTTTGTCTGCTTGTCTTTTCTCTTATATACACGCCGTGCGTGGCGGCAATCGCCTCGATACGGCGCGAAATGGGCGTCAGATGGTCGCTCGGCGTCGTGGTGTGGCAATGCGCGCTCGCGTGGCTCGCCGCGCTTATCGTGCATCTTATAGGAATGATATTCGGTGTTGTATGAATCCTTTTGATATAATAGTTATAATCGCTGTCTCAGCGGCAGTCGCCCTCTCCGTGTTTCTCATAATACGCAGAAGAAAAAAGGACGGGTGCGGATGCGGCTGCGAGGGCTGTACGCATGATTGCGACAAAAGAAAACGGTAAAGGACGGGCGTTTACATGAACAGATGGCTTGACGACGTTTTAAACGGCCGCGAGGACAATTATATGCTGCCGTTTTACTGGCAGAGGGGCGACCATTACGAAAAAATACCGGAGCAGATAGAGCGCATATACCAAAGCGGCTGCCGCGCGCTCTGCGCCGAGTCGCGTCCGCATAAGGATTTCTGCGGTGAGACGTGGTGGCGCGATATGGATCTTATCATATCCGAATGTGAAAAGCGCGGGATGAAGGTCTGGGTGCTCGACGACGACCATTACCCGACGGGTCACGCGGTCGGCAGCATAAAGGATCACCCGGAGCTTCGCAAATGGCAGCTTATAGAATTCCACGTCGACGTTATGGGTCCGTGCAGAAATTCGTCTGTCATCGCTCACGGAGAAAACGAGGATATGATCCTGCTCGACATATTCGCGTACAAACGGACGGGCAAGGACGAAAACTGCGCGCCGGAGGCGATACGGCTGACGGATTCTGTAAAGGACGGCTTCGTCCGGTTCAGCTTTCCGGAGGGCTGTTACCGCATTTTCTTCATATACAAGGCGCGCGCCGGCTCGTCGCGCCCCGATTACATAGATATGCTTAACGAAAAATCGGTGCGGCTTCTTATCGACGCCGTTTACGAGCCGCATTACGAGCATTATAAAAAATATTTCGGCAATACGTTCGCCGGATTTTTCTCAGACGAGCCGCTTCTCGGAAACTGTTATTTTACCGCGCACGCGGAGGATCACGGCGGTTATGATACGCGCGTCGGTATGCCGGGGCTCGCTCTGCCGTGGAACGACAGGATAACCGGGATGATGCGCAAAACGCTCGGCTTCGATCCTTTGCCTTACTTCCCTGCGCTATGGTACGACTTAGGCGAAATGACGGGCGAGGTGCGTTGTGCGTATATGGACGCCGTGACAAAGCTTTACCGCGACTGCTTTACGCGGCAGGTGGGCGACTGGTGTGAGAAGCGCGGTGTAACGTATATCGGTCACGTTATCGAGGATATGAACGCGCACGCGCGGTTAGGCTCCGGAGTCGGACATTATTTCCGCGCGCTCGACGGTCAGAGGATGAGCGGCATAGATATCGTCCTTCATCAGATAATACCGGGAATGGCGGATTATATCCACACGGCGAGCGCGTTTGCGAACAGAGCAGACCCGTCGTTTTACGATTACGTGCTTGCAAAGCTCGCCTCGTCGTATTCGCATATAGGCACGGATATGAAAAACCGCGCGATGTGCGAGGTGTACGGCGCATACGGCTGGGCGGAGGGCGCGCCGTGTCTTAAATGGCTGCTCGATTTTCTGCTCGTGCGCGGCGTAAATCACTTTATACCGCACGCTTTTTCGCCGTCGTTTCCCGATAACGACTGTCCGCCGCATTTCGGCGCGGAGGGACTCGATCCGCAGTTTGACGGCTTTTGCAGGCTTATGCCTTACGGAAACCGCGTCGCGCACCTTTTATATCACGGAAAGCAGGTGACGCGCGCGGCGATACTCTATCACGCCGAGGCGGAATGGTACTGCGAATACGGCGGCGCGATGCTTACGCAGGTGCCCGCGAAAATGCTGTACGACGAGCATATAGATTTTGACGTTCTGCCCGCGGACTGCTTTACGGACGGAAACGGATGCCGCATTTTCCCGGCGCAAGTCGAGGACGGCGAAATCCGCGTGGGAGAGCAGTCCTACGGCTGTCTTATCGTACCGTATTCGACGGGACTTCCCGCAAACGTTAAAAAAGCGCTCGAAAAGCTTGAAAAAAGCGGAGCAAACGTCATAAGGATGAAAAAAAGCATGGACAAAACCGAGCTTATAAACCGCGTACTGTCCGTGATAAAGAGGGATATCGAGGTAAAAGGCGGCTATCCTCTGCTCCGCTGCGCTCATTATACGTACAACGGATCGGACGTTTATATGTTCTCAAATGAATCCGTGACGGGCGGCGTTGAAACGAAAGTAAAGGCGGCTCTGCCGTATAAAGCGGAAAAGGCGCTGATGCTCGATCTTCTGAACGATTCGATTTACACGGTGAGCGTGAACGACGGTGAATTCGATATATCGCTTACGCCGTATCAGTCGGTCATCGCGGTTTTCGACGCCGATGAAAAAGCCTTTGACGGATACGGACCGAAGAAAAAAACGTATACGTGCGACGCCGGTATTTCATTCGATATCGATATCGCGGAATATACGGAGCCGGACTTATACAGACCGCTTATCAAAAACGCGAAAAACGGTGAGATGCCGGATATCGGCGCCGGATTTTCCGGCAGGATAAGGTATGAAGCGAAATTCGTAAAGCCCGACGCCGTTGTCGGTATAGATCTCGGCGAGGTCGGTCAGACGGTGCGGCTTTACTGCAACGGCTCCGATATGGGCGTCAGGGTCTGTCCGCCTTATTCATACGACCTGTCAACCGTTCTGCGCGAGGGCGAAAATTCGATTACCGCCGTTGTATCGAATACGCTTGCAAACGCGGTAAAGGACAGGTTTTCAACGTATCTTTCCATCCCCGCCTCCGGCATAACGGGCAAGGTCAAATGGATAAAAGAGATAAAATGAGCAAAAAAACAAGGCTGTCAAGCCTTGTTTTTTTCACTTTGAAATACCGCTCACGCGCTGACGTACTTGAACAGGACGACGACGTCCTTGTTGTTAACCTGCCCGTCGCCATTGCAGTCGAGCGCCTCTTCATTCACCTGCGCCGTACTGCCGTTGACGTACTTGAACAGCGCGACGACGTCCTTGTTGTTCGCCGTACCGTCGCCGTTCACGTCGCCGTAAATGACCTGCTCCGGCTCGTCAGACAGCACGGTTATTTCGACCGAAGCCGAAACGTCCCCCTGCACGATAGCCTTTATCGTCGCGGTACCTGCCGATACGCCCGTTATAACGCCGTTTTCATCGACAGTCGCAACATCTTCATTACCGCTTATCCAGTTCGCGCCGGAAATCAGCAGGCCTCTGCCGGACGTCGTGACGGTCACGTTGACCTTCGCCTTTGCGCTGACAGTCTGTCCCTCTTTGACCGTTTCCTCACATTCAAGCTCTATACCGGTTATGAAATCCTTTGAAAGGCATATTTTCTGATACACCTCGCCGCCGATGCCCGCCGCGTCCTCGTCGAGCGTGACGCCGTAGCCGGAAAGCTGGTTTGCGACCGTCAGACGGTACATTGCGACCGGGTTGTAAAACGCGGAAATGCCTATATACGTCATAGCCGGATTTATCATCGAGGTGTAATGCCCCGTTACCGCGCCGGGCGTACCTTCTATCCAGTCCTCTTTTTCACCGTACCATTGATTTATACCGAAAAGGATACCGTCAAGATCGGGGCCGCCCCAGTTCCACGCGAGATTCTCGCCGAACGTCCTTACACCGTAGCCGTTTGTAAAAACGCTGCTTGGATTGCCGTACGCCGCGGACGTGAGCCTTCCGTGATTTATATATATCGAAGCCTCGGCGGCGCGCATCGCTGCGACCTTTTCAACGAGCGTCGACCATTTTATCGGAACGTAATCGTCCGGCGTCAGATTAACGCTTCTGTTGCCGGGGTAAGGCACGCCCTCGTCGCACGCCTCTTTTCTTATCTCGTTTATACGCGCCAAAATCGCCTGTTTAGTCTCCTCGTCGACCGTCGCGTATGTGCCTTCAAGCGCGACCACCGCGTCCGTGTCGGCGGGCTCGTCCGTATTGTCGCCCTCTCTTATCTCAGCCGCAGTCGCCGTAAAAGACAGGATAAAGCAGGCGGCGAGCAAAATCGAGATAACAACGGGTAAAGCTTTGTTTTTCATATTGTCCTCCTTCAAAAGTTTTTACCGCTTAAAGAATTTATATCACGCGTTGGAGCTTACGTATTTGAACAGAGAAACTATGTCCTTGTTGTTTATCTGTCCGTCTCCGTTGCAGTCGAGCGCGTCCTCGTTTACCTTTACGTCGCCGCCGCTCAGATATTTGAACAGCGTAACGACGTCCTTGTTGTTCGCCGTACCGTCGCCGTTTATATCGCCGAAGACGACCGCGGCGCTTCCCGCCGCTTCAAAATCGAACGTGTAGCAGTAAAGCGAGCCGGTTTTCGAAACTCTCGTATAATCGCCGTCGACGTATTCGGATGAGGCGTTGAAGAACACGTCGGGAAGCTCGTCGGAATCGAAACGGTAGCCCGGTACGGGATTCAATTCAAAGAAAATGTAATACGTTCCGCCGCTTGCAAACACATCCTCCGGCTCCATGCTGATATCGCCCGATGCAGCATCGAACCAAATCGCGTTTGATATCGTGTAAGGCGCGCCGTCCGGCAAGGATATGCCCGCGAGACTGCCGCCCGCAGTTTCACCGGCGACCGGCGGTCTTATACCGTCGAGCCCGACCTCTCTTATGATCTCGTTATCAACGCCGGAATAGTTTTTCGGCAGCGTCCAGATATTGAAGCTTCCGGTATCAGTTAACGAAGTATATTCAGGATCGATCATTACGCTTTCGCCGTTGATCGTTATTACAGCAGCGTTTGAAAACGCGCAGCCGTCCGACGGCGTGACGATAATATTGAGCGAATAATAATTTCCCGTTTCAAATTCATCGTCGTCATACATATCGTCGTTCGTTGTGTCGCAGAACCACCGCGCTTCATTGATCCTGTAATTTACGCCCTCAGGCACCGAAAGAGACGGCAGATCCGCGGGCGTCTGTCCGTTCTCCGGCTCGACAAAGCCGGTTATCCTGACTTCTTCTATAAGCTCCGCGTAAGGCGTTATCGCAGTCGAATAAACGTACAGATCGTTTTCGTTCACGAAGCATCTGTCGTAATCAAGCTCAAAGCTTGAAAGTATGACGCTTATCGGGAAAGAAAACTCGCTGCCTTCATTGAGCCTTACAACAGCTGCGAAATAATACTCAACGTCTGCTTCAAATACGTCGTCCGGTTTCATTGCAGTCTGATCCGCCGCTTTATACCAGCCGTATTCGATCAGACTGAAAGGCGCGTCCTCCATGACGAAGGCTTCCGGCATATCGCCCGCCTTTTTTCCCGTTACGGGTTTATCGCTTCCTTTGATCTCAACGAAATCGACCTTGTTCGACATTTCGACCGTACCCGGGACAGACCAGAGTCTTACCGAATACTCGTCTGCCGTCGACGTGTTGTCCATGTCAATCAGATCCTCGTAGCCGTTGATATAAAACCGCGTTGTATCGCCGAAAACGTATCCCTCGGTCGGCGCGAGGTCGACGAAAAGCGAAAATTCAAGACCTGCCGTAAATACGTCATCATCGTCCATTCTCTCGTTTTCGTCGTCGTTGAACCAGCACCAGTCGCGTATTTCGAATCCGACGCCGTCAACATCCGGCTCGCCCGTTTCCCATACCTCCATACCGTCGGCGGGTATTTCCGTTATGATAACGTTTACCGTTTCTATGACTTTGACCTCGCCGTTATACAGCGGATATCCGGGCAGAGTATAAATGTAAAACACGTCTTCGCTTTCATCATAATAGGTGTAATCGCCGTCAAGATACGATGTGCCGCCGTTTACGGTCGCTTTCGTGTCATAGCTGAAAGCGTAACCGTCGTCCGCTTTGAGCGTCATACAGAACGAATAAAGCTTCGCATACTCAAAAACGTCGCCGCCGCCCATCATCTCGTCGTCCGTGTCGCAGTACCAGTAGACTTCGACGATATGATAATGCGCGCCGTCGGGGACCGTCGCCGTTATCGCTTCCGCGGCGGTCATGCTCACGGCGGGAGCTGTATAACCGATCATTTCCGCGCCGGTTATCACGGTCGATGCGGCGATGGCGTTAAGCGGCAGAACGCCGGCGATCAGCGCCGCGGCGATCATCACGCTTGCCAGAACTCTGATTTTTTTCATCGCTTTTCTCCTTATTATCATATATCACAAGCTTCCGTTTTCAAGAAGCTCAACAAGCACGTTCTCGCTGACGGGACGCGAGAAAAAGAAACCCTGCAGATAATCGACGCCGAGCCTTTGCAAAAGCTCCGTCTGTTCTCTGTTCTCCACGCCCTCGACAAGTATCCCCTTTCGCATCTGTCTGAACATACGAATGTTGTTTTCAAGCAGCACCATTCCGAATTCGCTTTTTTCCGCGCCCCAGAGAATGGATTTATCGATCTTTATAACGTCGAAATCCATCGAAAACAGCGCTGAAACGTTTGAATAGCCCGTGCCGTAGTCGTCCATATATATGCGGTAGCCGGACTGCTTCATTTTGTTTATGACCGATTCCGTTTTCGCGTAGTCCGCGGCGTCGACGGATTCCGTAATTTCAAAGTTTATCTGCGACCTGTCCGCGCCGCATCCGTCGACTATTTTGTTTATATGTCCGACAATATCCGGCTGTATGAATTGAAGCACGGATAAATTTACGTTTATGCTCCGTATACCGAGCTTTTCCGGCACTCCGCTCGCCGAAAAACGGCAGACCTGACGAAGCACTATATCGTCAAGCTCTCCTATCAGACCTATCTGCTCCGCTATCGGTATGAATTCGTCGGGATATATCTCGCCTAATCTCTCGTCGTGCAGGCGCATAAGAGCCTCCGCGCCGTAAACTTTGAGACTGTCGGCGCAAACGGTGGGCTGATAGAACGTTATTACGCCGTTGTTGTCGATACATCTCTGTATCGCGTCCTCGACCGTGCGGCGGCGCAGGATATATCCTAAGCTGTCTTTGCCTATCATGCATTTCTGATGGCCGCGCGGAAGCGAGCTGTCGGCCGTGTTGAATATATCCTCCACGTTGTCTATATCATCCGGTATACCG
Source organism: uncultured Ruminococcus sp. (assembly GCA_902784545.1). GTDB lineage: Bacteria > Bacillota > Clostridia > Oscillospirales > CAG-272 > UBA1248. The sequence goes on from CACZVC010000002.1 coordinate 11,071, forward strand.
GCTAAGATCGTCGCCGCGGAAAGTATTATGTCAACGTTGTTATAATGCCAGCTTTTATTGAAGCGGTCGCTTATGCGGAGCGCTTTTTCTTTCGCTTCTTCTTTTTTGTCTCTCGTCAGCGTCAGAACGAACGTGTCCGGCATGAGATAATATATATTGTAACGCTTTACGAATTTTTCAAGCTCCGCCGCGACGGTGGCGGCAAGCGCGGTAAGATTAGACGTACCTGTCATACGCCTTACGGAATCCGCGCTTTCGAGCTTTATGCAGATTATATGGAACCTGCGCTTGTTCGCTATAAGGTTATCGAGATCTATCTGCAGCGCCTTGCGGTTGTAAACGCCGAGCTCAGGCTCGACGAGGTTCGCCTCGTCCTCGACCGCGAGCAGAAGTCCGAGGAACGCCAGAGCCTCGGCGAAAAGCTCCACGCGCAGCTTGATGAAAATAAGCTGTATGCCTATGCCTATCACAACGACGGAGACGAAATACGTAAGCGCGACGCGCCGCTTCGCCGTTATCGCCTTCCAGGAGCTGAAAAGGTTTGCTATAAAATACACTATGTAAAACGCCGATACGACGTATAAAATCGTTACTCCCCACCCTCTGTGATATTCTATCGTTATTTTGTCGTAATAATAGCACTGGTGATGAAGCGGATTCGTGAGCATCAGCGTTTCCACCGCGAGAACGGGCAGGTTGAAGATCACATGGCGTATCGGTGTAAAGCTCATTATCCTTCCGGTTATGGACAAAACGTAATAGCCGAGAAGCGGAAGCATGGCGGCGTGCGTCAGAAAGTATACGTATTTGCTGAATGAAATAATATCGGGAAGCGCCGCCGATTCAAAGCGGTGCGGCGTGATAAGCGTTATGAAAATCTCCGATACCGTGTTCAGAACAAGAATGAAAAGCATATAAAGATACAGTTTTTTCTGCAGCTTATCCATTCTGTTCTGTATGAGTATATATACGACACACGATAAACCAATAAGTAAGCCGGCGATATGGAACGCCACGCCCATCGACTCAAGATCGGACATCAGTTAACCTCCGGAAAATGATATTGACCCATTTTAACATTATAATTATATCATAAATAACAACAAGTGTCAATATTCATTTTTAAATATATTACATATTAACCAAAAACAAAAATCCGGATAAAAAGCGAAAGTATGGAAAAAAAGTATCAAATAACCGAAATTTCCTTTGAAAATCTCTTGAAAAGAAAAGAATTTTATGGTATAATAAGCAAAACTGATTATCACCCGGAGGTTATAATGGATAAAAAAATGAGACTTGTTACGCGCAGTGACTTCGACGGTCTTGCCTGCGCCATGATGCTCCGCGATCTCGATATGATAGACGAGATTAAATTCGTACATCCCAAGGACGTACAGGACGGAAAGATCGAGCTTTCCGACAGAGACATAACGACGAATCTGCCGTACGATCCGCGCGTTGCCATCGCGTTCGATCACCACGAATCGGAAATAGACAGACTCAAAGCGCAGGAGGTCGGCGGCAAGCTGATAATAGACCCGAACGCGAGAAGCGCGGCGCGCGTATTATACGACTACTACGGCGGCAAAGAGACTTTCAAATGCATAAGCGATGAGCTTATGGCGGCGGTCGACAAGGGCGACAGCGCGGATTTCACGCTTGACGAGGTGCTTCATCCCGAGGGATGGGTGCTTATGCATTTTCTTATGGACCCGCGCACGGGTCTCGGCCGTTTCCGCGATTTCAGGATATCGAACTACGACCTTATGATGGAGCTTATCGGCTACTGCATGAACCACTCGATAGACGATATACTTGCTCTGCCCGACGTTAAGGAGCGCGTCGACCTTTACCGCGAGCAGTCGGAGCTTTTCGAGGCTCAGCTGAAGCGCATAGCAAGGGTCGAGGGCAAGGTCGTTGTGCTCGATCTGCGCAATGAAGAGATAATCCACGCCGGCAACCGCTTTATGATATACGCTCTGTACCCCGAAGCGCAGATATCCGTACACGTCGCGTGGGGCTTCCGCAAGCAGAACACCGCGGTCATGATAGGCAAATCCATATTCAACAAGAATTCGACGGTTGATATAGGCGAGCTCTGCCTCGGCTACGGCGGCGGCGGACACAGAAACGCCGGCACCTGCCAGCTCGATAACGACGTCGTCGACGAAAAGCTCGTCGATATTATAAAGGCGCTGAACGCGTAAAATACCGTACAAAAACTAAAGCGAACGTTTTGCGCGCTGCGCTGAAAAACAAAATATAAATACCGGCTGATATAAGGAAATACGCTCCTTATTTCAGCCGGTTTATACGTTCAAGCGTTTTTTCGTCAAAAGAAAGAAAGCGATATGATATTTGCCCGCGTGCAGGGCAAATACAGCTGCCGGCTGTCATTTCTGACAGCCGGCATACGTTTTTTATGCTCCGGTACCGCGTACCGTGATTTTATTGTTTAACTGTTATCTCGTATTCCTTCGCCTTGTTCATATCGACGTTGAACGAGAAGGAATAAGTGCCGTCGTCGTCGCGGCTGACCTGATATCCGTCGTAGCCGTTTACGCCCGCAAGCTCTATTTCAACGGGCTTGCCGTCGGCTTTGAATGAAATCTCCGGTTTCGTGTAGTCCTTGAAGCCGTAGACCCTTACCGCCGCGGTGCTCCTGCCGCCGGATATTTTGAATACCGCCTTGTTGTCCTTCGCTTTTACGGACGGGATGATGGTATCGTCGACCGCCTCGCCCTCGATAACGGTTATCTTATACGGGTCGACGCAGCTGTCGGCTCTTACGTTTCTTACGTTATCGTCGTTTTTGCTCGTGCTGTAGCCCCACGGCAGAAGTATCATTTCAAACTCGATAACGTCGCCCTTTTTAAGCGTTACCTCGCCCAGATCGAGCGTGAGTGTTCCCGTGTTTATAATGCCGTCGAACTGATCGTGCACTATGAAGCCGCCGTCGTACTTTTTGCCGTTTATCGTTATGTCGCTCGATCTGACGATAAGACCGAAGTTTACGGATTCCTTAATGTTTCCGCCGAAGTAATCGTAATACGGATATTCCTTTCCGAGCTTTACGTATCTGTCGGTCTCGCCTTTTACGTCTTCTATGACCTGCTTGCCGTTTTCGTCAAGATAACCCATTTTTGCGAAAGTCACGGTGTAGCTGTCGAACTTGAACAGAGCGAAATCTTTTTTGAAATCGGCGATGCTGACGTCGTCCTGCACCTCGTATTTGACGTGGTAATACGTTCTCGTCTCGTCCGTCTGCGCCATTTCGGCGTGGCGGTACGTCGCTTTTATCTTGTTGTCGTCGGACAGGAAATTCATCGTTATATCCGCGTAAACGGGTCCGCTCGATTTGATGTTCGCGCTCTGCGATTCGGTTTTGTTGAGTTTTCCTTCCTTGTCGTTATACTGTAAGAAATAAAGTCTGCCTATGCTCGTGTGCTGTGTGCCTGTGTTGTTTTCCCAGAACGGAGCGGAATTAGCGCGGAAGTCCGGCAGCATGAATCCGTCCTTGCCGAATACGTAGTAAGGCGTTATGCAGTTCGTCTCCGTAACGCCGACGGAAATATGATAATACGGGATGTGGAAGGCTATGAACGATATCTGTTTCAGCGGGTATTTGCCCCAGTTCTGATACAGATGCACCATAGTGAACTTCTTGCACTCGTCTTTTCCGACCGTCAGCGGAACGTATACCTCGCCGAACGCGGCGGCGCCGGTACCCTTTTCGGGATAGTACAGCGGCTCCTCGTTTTCGCCGTCGAAGTTTTTGCCGACCTCGAGCGGGAGCGGAAGCATTCTGTCGTTTTCGTCAAGGAACGCCGCGCATTCGATCCTGCCTCTCCTTGTCGCCAGGTTCTCCGCGGTCTGTATATATATCTTTCTGTCGGTGACGCCGTCTCCGCTTATCGCCGCGTTTATAAGGAACTGCTTGTCGCCGTTTTTGAAAGCCGTGGCGAACTCCGTGCCTTTGCAGGTGAACATATAGCTGCCCATAAGCGCGTCGTAGCCCTTGTACGAGGCGTTATCGACTTCTTTCATTATTTTTATATCGGTAAGCGGATTCCTTTCAACGTACGCTTCCTTGCGCAGATCGTTGAACTGGTGAGACGAAGACGTGTAAATGCGGTGGCCGAAACGCAGGTCTCTGCCCTTTTTGATAGTTTCCTTTATCTCGATGCCGCGCGTTATGACGTAATTGCCGTCCTTCAATTCGACTCTGATATAACCGTTATTCTCCGCCACGGGCATTATTATGCCGTAAACGCCCGCGCCGTTTATATCGAAGCCGACGTATTCGGTCGAATCGAAATCGAAGCCGTCAAGCGAGGAGACCTCGCCGTTTTTGTTTTTGATAACGAATTTTCTGACTGTGTCGGCGGGTATGACCGTCTGCGTTTCAAGCACGCCGCCGTCGCTGTAATCCGATATGGCGACGACGCGGACAACGTCGTGCATTTTATCGGGATAGGTATGGAAAATACGCTCGAGCGCGAGGGGGATGGTGACGTCCTTGCGCTTCAACGCCTTTATCTCGGATATAACGACCTTCTCGCCGCCCTCCGTTCCGCAGTCTATACGGAAACCGGTCACTTTGCCGTTGTAATCCGGCAATGCCGAAAGCGGAACGACGACCGTGCATTCCCTGCCGGCTATGAATCTGAAGCCTATCGACTGCTCCTGATTGTATTCTTTCTTGGAGCCGGCTATGAGGTAGATGTAAGCCGAAGCGGACGTTTCCGCCTTTATCGTGATCCTTACCGCGTCGTATTCATCGGCGGAGTAGTTTACGTTTGACATGATATACGGGTCGATCGACGATTTGACCGTATAATTGATAACGCCGCGCTTTGAGGTGAGCTTCGTTATGTCCGGACTGCCGGACCAGACCTTCGTTTTGTCTATGATATCATAATAATCGCCTTCATTCGTCGCCGCGCCGGGTTCGATGAGATCCTGATCGCGGAAACGGAAATCATAGTAGTAATAGCCCAGACGGTTGCTGTTCATCCTCGCGTTCGCGTAAGAATACGCGCCGCTGAATTTGACGCCCGCGGAATTTACGACGTATGCGTCCATTGTATTTGTGAAATACGGCTTGCCCTCAGCGTTATAAAGCGTCTCGACCTGCTTTTTGCCTGTTTCCGACAGATTGTAAAGCAAAGACGACGTGCCGTTGTATATCAGGAATTTCGATCTTACGTCGTCGGTGAATTTGCCGCCGACGATGTTCTTTGTTTCGTTTGCGTTGTCGATCGTGCTGTTCCAGTCGGTCTTTGAAAAGTCGACCGCGCTGAAATCAACGGGATCGCGCGTTATCTTATCGTAGAACACCGGATCCTCGTCGACAATCGGCTCCTCCGTTACGGCGCCTGTCTCCGTGACTTCCCCCGTCGTTTCGGCGGCTGTTTCTGTTTCTTTCACGCTTGTTACCTCCTCTGTGGTTTGCGGTGTTACCGTAGGATTGCACGCAGCCGCGCAAAGCAGCGTTACGACGGCAAGTACGGCTGAAATCAGTTTTTTCATATATGTACCTCTGAAAATTATTTTATTCCGCGGTATCCGCCGGAATGAAGAACGCCGGCACCGGCAGATCGTTTGAGTTGTAAAGCTGAGCGTCGTCTGCGGTCAGATGCGATTTGCACGCGTAGCCCAGGCCGGACGGTCCGGTCTCCGCGGGAACGTAGACCTTTACCGTGTCCTTTGAGATTATCTCCGCCGAAGCGGGCGTGAGCTTTTTGAGATCAGAACCGACGCCGAAGCCGACGGGTCTGTTCTCTTCTCCTTTTGATACAAGTCCGTCGCCCGTGTTAGCGAATTTCACCGTATAGTACGTTTCATCTTCCGAAAGCGTTATTTCGACGGGCTCCGGCGCAAGCGCCTGCTCCGCGTCGCCCTTGCCGTAAACGTCGGCGAGCACGAGCTTTGCCAGCCTGTCCGCAAGCTCCTTTTTGCGCGGAGAATGCATATAGTCGGAGTACGATTCGCCGGGTCCCAGATCGTAGGACGGTATGAGCCTTACGCCGTCGAGCTTTTTATACGCTTCGAACTGCTGTGCTCTTATTATGTCCGCTTGCGCGCATTGACCCGATTTAACGGATTTTTCGGAATAATCGCACAGCTGGATGTTATATATCGGAAAATCAAAGCCCCATTTATAGCGCAGCTCGGTAAACAGCGCGTTTATGTCTCTGCCGTAATTATATGCCGTGGCGGGCAGACCGCCCGCTTCGGCTTCGCCCTGGAAAAACACATAGCCTTTTATCTTTATTTTATGGAACGGAGCGGTAAGCGCGTTATAGTGACGGTTTATGCCGACAAGCCCTCCCGTTCTGTAATTGAACTCCTTCGTCAGCTTTTTCGGCATAAGCTCCGTGAGCAGCGCGCCCGCCGCGGCGACGCATATCACGCCGACGGGAACGCCGGTCTCCGCGTTGAGCGTATCAGCCAGAAGATAACCCAGCGCCGAAAAATTGTACGCCTCGGACCTTGTCGCCCTCGCCCATTTCCATGCCGGATTGACTATATCCTCCTGCGCGGTCTTTATCTCCTTCTGATGGTCGATGACGTATCTCGCGCTCTGCATCAGAAGGCGTATCGGTCTGTTTTCGTCGAACTGCATCTTTCCGTATATGCTCGGAAAGACGTTGAGCGTTATTTCGTTGTTGGACTGACCGCCCATGACCCATACGTCGCCGACGAGAACGTCCTCAAACGTTACGGTATTGCCGCAGCTGTCCTCTATCAGCATCGTCTGCGGCTCGGCCGTCGCGGGCTTTGCGCTGAATATCAGCTCCCATTTGCCGTCAACGACCTTTGCGCGCGCCGCCTCGTCCATAAACGTGCCTCTGATCTGCGCTCCGTCCTTGTTTGAGGTGCCTTTGACTGATATTTCGGCGTCGCGCTGAAGCACCATATGGTCGGCGTAAACGCGCGGAACGGAAAGCTCCGCGGTCTCGTCCGGCTCGACGATGAATTCGCCGAACGTCTCAGCCTCCGTCTCCGTCTCCGTTTCCGTTTCGGTCTCTGTCTCGGTTTCGGTCGTAACCTCCGCTGTCGGCTCGTCGGTAACGGTCTGCGCCGCGCCGGTCGTCTTCTCAGACGTCTGAACGGGCTGAGTTTCGCCCGAACAGCCCGACGCGCACGCCGCCGTAAAGACGAGCGCAAGAAAAACGCATATTATTCTCTTCATGTTTTCCTCCGTATTGCGGGAATAATTATATCACAACGCCGTTTTTTTGTCAATACAGAATTTTGATCCTGATCATACCGCCGCGCGCGACGGGCAGTATAGCGGGGGTGCCGTCGGATACGCCGGTTTTTGTTTTTTCTCCGTAAATATCGTATATTTCGTATCCGAACCGCCTGCCGCCGGTCGATATAAGGCGATCGCAGTCCGTATTGTTGAATATATCCGCGTCGCAGTCCGGCGTGAACACGCCGCCGTGATGAATAACCGTTATTTTTTTGCCGTCCTTTTCCGCCGACATTTCCGTATAGTTGAGCTCGGGGTGTCTTGCCCTGAATCTGCCGTTATACAAAACGTCCTTGTTTTCGAGCCAGTATTTTACAAAGCCGCGTATCACGCGCAGATGCTCCTCCGGCACCTCGGTAAGGCGCACGGAGATCTGCGGTACGGAAAACAGGATGTTCAAAAGCTGGCGGCGGCAGTTCAGCGGGTCTTCGTTATGACCCCACAAAAGCATATCGGAATGTATCGCCGTCGCGCTGTTGACGAGCTTCAACGCCGCCATGCCTATCCTGTTAGTCACCGGATCGGCGGCGCAGTCGCAGACGCGGAGCATATTGCAGTGATTGACCATTTCGGCGCCGACGTAATTCTGTCTGAATTCAAACATAAAATCGGGATCGTAAGCCGTCATTTCCGCGTATATCTCGTTCATTAAGATCCTGACAGCCTCGTCTATGCTTCCGACGTCCGTTTTGTCGTTTGCGGGCGGTATTTCGGACGCTCTTACGTTAAAAGCGTCGATAAAATCGAGTTTCAGACCGTCGACGCCGTAATCGCGCACAAAACGCTTGTAGGTGTTTATTATGTACTCCCGCGCCTCGGGATATCTGACGTCGAGAACGCCCGCGCCGAACGCCGGATTGTCGTACGCCATTATATGCTTCAAACGTTTGTAATCCTCCGTTTCAAAGCCGACGAAAGGCACCGGGAACCACATCAGCATTTTTATGCCGAAGGAATGTACCCTGTCGCAGAAGGTTTTGAAATCGGGAAATTTGTCCTTTGCGACGGACCAGTCGCCGCATTTTGAATAGTCGCCGGTGTTGTTGCCCTCGAACTGCCAGCCGTCGTCTAAAATAAAGGTCCTGAAGCCGATCTCAGCCGCTTTTTCAAGCTCCCTTTCAAGCAGATACTGCTCCGGCTCCTGGTGGAAATCGTACCACGAGGAATAAAGCGGGAGCGCCGCGTTTTCGGGTATTTTAATAAGCGACGGCAAAAACGAGCGCATCCATACACCCGCCTCGTATACCGTATCGTTCCAGTCGATACGTCTTCTGTCGACGCGCAAAAGGACTTTTCCGTCCTTCTGCTGACGGACGGTCTCGTCAAACAGCGTTACGGTCACTATTATCTCGTCGCGCTGATTGAGGTCGTCCACGCTCATCGTTATTTTTGAGCGTATGACTGAATCCGAAAGCGACACGGTAAGGCTGTTTTTGTCATCCGCGTCTATCGCCGCCATCACCGGAGCGCCGCACTGATACACCGCCTCGCAGTAGTTGGGGAAAAACCACTGGCGCATACTGTGGTCGCGCCAGCAGAGCGGCGACCACGTTGAAAGCACGCCTTTCAATTCTTCGCACCATCTGTATTCGCCGGTACAGGGAAGCTCGTATATCTCAACGCCGTCCTCCGATTTTTTTGGGTACAGTTCGATGTTTTTTTCTGCCGATCTTATCATATCAACCCGCCTTTACAGCTCGAAGAAACGGGACGTCATCTCCGGCACCCCGCCCTTGAGCGACAACAGTATTTTTTCCGCCCCGGGGTTTCCGTAGGCGTATTCGCGCATATACGTACCCTGAGCGCGGCACAGACGGTCGTGCAGGGGGTACCAGTTTTCCATCAGAAACGACGCGTATTTCACAAGCCGCAGGCCGCCGACAAGGCGGTATTCCCTGCTTATCGTGTCAACGGCGACGGAAAAGCCTTTTTTGACGGCGTCCTTTATCGCCTCGGTCTTGTTTTCCTTTGCGAATACAATCGTCGAGGCTATCATACCGTTTCTGTTCCTGTCGGTCGAGCCGTGGCTGTCCGTCGCGCCGACGATAGGGTAATCCATACCCTTAGCCTTGCGCTCGTAATAAAGTATCGTCTGATAACCGTTCTGCATAAAGTAGTTTTCGCCGCCTAAGACCTCGAACGCGTCGAAGGGCTTATGCTCGTAAATATAGTTGACGTAATCCTCGGATATCTGCATCGTCGAGCACATCCAGTACGGGTGTACGAAAATGCCGAGACCGCCGCCCTCCTTTATCTTTTCATATACCCATTCCATAACGGCGAAGGATAAACGCTCGGATTCAAGCTCGCGGTCGACTGTCTTCGCCCTCTCGCGTATCATTTCAATAAACGCTTCGCGGCTCATCGTCGGCGGACATATCCCCCGTCTGCTTCTGGCTTTCGGGTCGTCGTCGCCGGTAAGCTCGCGGTTTTTGTTCGGCGTCAAAAGCGCGTTTATGCTGAATTCGCCGGCGCAGTTTATGTAATGCACGTCGTTCAGCGGCAGATGTACCTCCTCACCGCAGAGCACGAGCATATCGGTTATCGGGCTTTCGTCGTTTATGTCGATTCTGAATTTTTCTCTCGCCTGAAGCGACGGATAAAATCTTTCATGGTCGGAGAGTATCGTAAAATCGTAACCCGCCTCGCGGTAGTTCGCTATAACGGTGAACGGATCCTCGTTTCCGTCGGAGCGGCAGCTGTGAAGATGAAAGTCGCCCCTGTACGGATAAAGCTCTTTCATATCGTCGCCTAACGCGTAAACGCGGAATTCGCCTAAAAATCTCTCGTTTTCGTTATACGTTATATGTATCTGATAAAGCCCCTCGCGCGGGAAAACGTTTGTTATGCGTAAAACGTTATCGTCGTCCGCCTTTACTTTGAGCGAGCGCGTACAGCCCGAGCCGGCGAAGCGGCTCTCCTCCGCCACCGCGTTTTCAAGTATGTAAACGCAGTATTCGTGACCCGCCTCGAGCGTGAGCCTTCCGTTCAGCGCGCGCAGCGAAAGCGTGACCTTTTTCCCCGCAAGAAAGCATATGGGCGTTATTTCGTAATCATAAAGCTCGTTTCTCATCGGCATCGCGTTTTCCTCTATTACAATCCGCGCATTTTGAGTATGGTGTCGGCGAGCGTTTTCATGCCGTTTTTATCGGGATGTATGCCGTCGAGCGCGTCGACCTTTATTTCGTTTTTGTTCGCGTCGACAAATATGCAGTTCTTATCCTCCGCCGCGTTCTTTATCGCCTCAACATATTCGTCGAGATGTCTGCCGCCGAGACAGTACGGAAATTCCCAGTCCGCGGCGCCGCGCAAAACGGAGACCGCGGGCGAAATGCACCATATCTCCGCTTCGGGATAATGCCCCTTTATCAGATCGAGCATTATACGGTAAGCGCCGGAGAAAGACTCGTTTTCCGGCTGACCTTCCGCCGGGAATATCGGCGTGCCGGACGCCCAGTCGTTTACTCCCATATATATCATTATGACGTCGGGCTTTATATCGCCGTCGCCCAGAAGCGACATACGCGAATCGAGGCAGGCGAAGCTGCCCGGCGTAAATTCCGCGTGATAGCTGACCGTGCTGCCCGACCATGAATTGTTTTTGAGCAGTCTGCCGCCCAGGCGCGTTATAATCTGCCCCCACCAGGTGTCGGACATATCCTCGATACCCGCGGCTTTTTTGTTGTTTTCGTCGTAGTAAAGCGCGTATCCCTCGGGGATATATCCGAGAAGCGTGCTTATCGAATCGCCGACGACGGAAAAATATTTACCCTTGTAATCCATATCCTACTCCTTGTTTATATATATAAGTACGCTCGATTTTTTCTCTTTGAGCGTCAGTTTTATACCGTTATCATGATCGTATAAGCCGGTTTCGCCCGTGTCGGCGTTTTTCAGAACGTATCCGCCGCCGTCGGCAAAAGGCAGCTTTACCGTAAACGTGTCGGACTCCGCATCCTCCATCCTGAAAGCGAGAAGGATACCCTCGCCCGTTCCGGGGTCGTTGTACGCGAACGCCGTCCAGTGCGACGTATCCGTATGGTGGCGCCACGGCGTTAAAACGTACATATCCTTTGTAAGCAGGCGGCGCACGCTTTTCCATTCTCCGAAATTGCGGCGCATAAGGTCGTAGTCGAGCAGTTCGTTATGCGTGAATTCGCCGCCGTAGTTGTATATGGGCAGATACGAGGCGCGCGCGACGTAAACGGAGCTTCCGCTGTCCTTTTTATAGTCGAGCTGCGTATCGGATTCCTTCGTCGAGGAGCCGTGGAACGGTATCCAGCGGCAGAAGGACGAGGTCTGCGACAGTCTCATCGCCGACGTCGTTCTGTCGAAATCCGAGCGCATGAGCGGAAATCCGCGGCGCATAGATTCTATATCGTTCCTGCCGCCGCCCGAGGCGCATGAATCGACGAACGTGCATTTGCCGTGCTCGCGGCAATATTCTATTATACCGTCCCACAGGGCGTAGTGACCGCAGATGCATTTGTTTTCGGTGATGCCGTATCTCGGCACGCCGTATTTTACCGTTTCCGCGTTGTCTTTATACGGCCACGCGAAGCCGGGGTCGCTGTTGTTGTCCTCGCGGTACATATCGACGCCGTGCTCGCCTAAAAACTTCGTTATCCTTCCGAGCGTCCACGCAAGGCATTCGGGATTTCCGAGATCGTTCGTCCTGACGTGACCTTCGCCTATGCTCCACTCCTCTTTATAGCCGAAGTTTCTGCACAGCGCCGGGACGTTTGTTACGCGCTCCGGCTCAAACCACGCAAGCACCTTCATACCGAGCCTGTGACACGCCTCGTTCGACTGCAAAAACGAATCGCCCTCCCATTTACTGCGGTCGAGCTCCCACGTTCCGACGGTCCCCCACCAGTCCGTTTCAACGGTGTTCCCCTCGGGGTCGCAGTACCAGCCCGCGTCGAACCAGCGGAAATCGGGGACCATTTTTTCCGAAACGAGCTTGTCGAGCGTGCGCTTCCAGGTAAAGCTGCGCTCCGATATACTGCCGTCGGAATTCGGCAGTCCCGTATCGGACATAAAGCCCGCGGTCGAAAACGGCGTAAGCGGCTCGCCCTTGTCGTTCGCCTTCGGCAGAACGTATTCCATATACCAGCGCCGCCACAGATTTGTCGCGCCGTCATAGTCTCTGCCCTTATAAGGCAGTAAAACCACCTGCCCCGTGCGTACCTTTTCGCCCGGAAGGAGCGCGGCGTTGAGTGAAACGTCGGTCTTCGCGCGCACGCGCGTCGTTTTGTCCTCCGACGAGAACAGCGCCTCCCACGTTCCCGCCCAGCCTATCGCCGCCATCGTGCCGCCGTTTCCGTGGACGAGATCGAAATACGGGAAAACTATGTGCGTCGCCCTGCCGCCGAGCGACAGGAAATATTTATCCGATTTTGAAAGATCGTGCTCGTACGCGGAATACCAGTTGTCGTGGTCGCCCATACAGCCGCGCAGTACGGGATCTTTGCCTTCAAACGTCATATCGAGCGCGTAAACGCCGGAAAGCACGTCCGACGCCTCTTTCCCGTCGTTTTCAAACCATACCGTGTATTCGCACTGACCGTACGGCAAAACGATCCTCGCCTCCGCCCGGACCGACATATTCGCGTCAAGGCGCGCGTTTATAATGACGCGCCGTTCGTTTCCGCCGCCCGTCGTCATTTTCCGCGCGTTAAGCCCGGAAAAACCGCGGTATTCACGTCCGCCGTATGTGAACGCTGCCGGAAAATTTTCCGGCTGTGACAAAATTTCATTGAATATCTTCTCTCCGGCTCTGATGTTGAGGCTGTTTTCCGACACGGTCTTATCTCCTTTATTTTATCAGGTATATACAAAGTATATCATAACCCTTATATAATGTCAAGACGATACGGGCAAAATTATAAAAATAAATATAACACATAATATAATAATTTCCACTTGACAACCGAAAAAATTTAATATATAATTAACTTATAACGGAACGAAAGGAATTTGGGAAAAATGGTTATCAATAAAAACGCTGAAGGCGCAAGGCTCACGCTTTCTGTCGAGGGACGTCTTGACACCACCACTTCTCCGCAGCTTGAAACGGAGCTTAAAAACTCGTTGGACGGCGTATCGGAGCTTGTTTTCGATTTTGAAAAGCTCGACTACATATCATCCGCCGGACTGCGCGTGCTTCTCTCCGCGCAGAAGGTGATGAACAAGCAGGGCGAAATGAAGGTCAAAAACGTAAAACCCGATATAATGGATATCTTTGACATAACCGGATTTGTCGATATTCTGAACATCGAATAAGAAGCGTAAAAAACGTCCCGGCGCGGAAATCGGTTTTCCGCGCCGGGATTTTTTTGTTTGTTTTAAATTAAACGCATAAGTCTGAAACGTACGTCAGTCAAACTGTTTGACGTCAGCTTTGATCTGCCTTCGACCGGTCGGAAGTCAAAAGCGCTATGTAATCTATAAAGAACTCGCCTTCGCTGCCGTCCGAATAGTCGAGGCGCAGTGATTTGAGAATACCGGTCCAGCCGTTTATTTCAAACGTGTCAATCCGCAAAAGCTCCCATTCGTCGTCTTCGCCCGCGTTTTCGTAATCAAATCTGAACGAATACGCTTCGGACGGACCGGGGCTGTCGGTCGTGGTTATGAATATCTGACCGCTTTTGGAATTTGTTTTGTTCTTTACGCGGAGCTCAAGCACTTCGACGTCGTCGCAGTCTATTTCAAACGGCAGCTTTTTCGTCGTTATATGCGGGTCTTCGCCTTTTACGGAAAGACAAAGAATTCCGTCTTCCCCTTTGACGACGTCCGTCATATTCGTCGGCGTCCAGCCGGGATCGGAGCTGTCGCTGAAATCCCATCTGAATACGTCGAAGTATTCCGTCTTATTCTCCTCAGTCGCCGCCTCCGCCGTCGTCGCCTCCGCTCCGGTCGTTACGTCAGCGCCGGTCGTTTCAGCAGGTTTCGCGTCCGTCACGGTATTCACGGCAGGACCGGCGGCGCATGATACGAGCGTCGCGGCAGCCATGACCGCGGCGATCACGGAAGCTGTAAGTCTGAGTACGTTTTTCATAATAATTCCGGTTAATATATTCCGTTATCAGCCGTAAAGCTCGCAGTATTCAAGAAGTACGATGCCTTCGCTCGCCTCTGTCGGGTCGATTCTTATCTTTATAAGCTGACCGTACCAGTTGGGGCATTCCTTCGGGTTGATTATTACTTCTTCCCATTCGGTGTTATCCGCGCCGGAGTGTTCGGTAACGAATCTGACCTGCGCTTCGGCGGAATAATCGGTCATCGCGTCGGATACGAAGAAGAGCTGAGCCATAGGCGTTTCGGTCTTGTTGCATATCTTTATGACGATCGCCGAAACGGCTTCGCAGTCGAACGCTTCCTCCATTACGGGCGAGCCCATGAACGGGTCGATACCGGTAATGTTGAGTACCAGATGACCGTCTTCGACGTACGCGTCGCCGACGCCGTTAGAGAAGTTCCAGAGTTTTTCTCTCTCTTCCTCTTCAAGCTCGGGATCTTCCTCGGTACGCTTGGCGGGCAGATACATATCGTCAGCCGTCAGCTTTGTGAAATCGTACTTGAAAAGCACCTGTTTGCCCGCGCGCGGGTCGGGTTCGGTCTCGGTGTCGACAGAGCCGGCTTTATCCTTGTTCGTAGTCTGCAGGGCTATGTAGTCGATGAAGCATTCGCCTTCACCGCCGTCGGAATAGTCGAGACGCAGCGATCTCAACTGACCCGTCCAGCCGGGTATGTCGAGCGTGTCGATCTCGATGATCTCCCACTCGTCGTCCTCGTCGGCAAATTCATAATCAAATTTGTATGAATACGCTTCGGCGGGGCCGGGGCTGTCAGACGTGCTTATAAACAGCTGTCCGCTGTAAGAATCGGTCTTGTTTTTGACGCGCATAACGAAGTATTCTACGTCGTCGCACTCGATCTTGCCCGGTATCTTCTTTGTGGAGATGTTCGGGTCGCCCGCTTTTACGGTAAGATGCATCGTACCGTCTTCGCCGGCTTCAACTATCGTCGCGTTGGACGAAGCCCAGCCGAGATCGCTCGCGTCGTTGAAATCCCATCTGAAAACGTCGTAAAGCTCCTTCTGCGGTTCTTCCGTTTCTTCCTCGGTGGTTTCCGGTTCGGTCGTTACCTCTTCCGTCGTTACCTCTTCCGTCGTGACGGCTTCAGTCTCGGTTTCCGCCGCCGTTGTCACCGCGGGCTCTGTTTTGCTGTCCGCCGCCGTCGTAGTCGCCGGTGTGGAGGGCTGACATGAAGCGACCGCCGCGACCGTCATCACGATAACGATCATAACGGCTAAAAACTTTAATACATTTTTCATAATATGAACCTCCTTCTCAGTTCCTTATGTGTGCATTATATCAAATTATCATGCTTTTGTCAATAGATTTTTTCATCAAAATAACTTCGCCGGAACAATTTTATATTGACAATTTCTCATTTTTATGATAAAATATATACAAATTTTATGAAAGGCGGAGAGAAAAATGGGATTCAATACGATTGCGGCAATAGGACGTCAGTACGGAAGCGGCGGCCGTGAGATAGGCGAAATGCTGGCGGACATGATGGGCGTACCGTTTTTTGACCGCGAGCTGATAGCGCTCGCCGCGGAAAAAAGCGGCGTTTCAAAGGACGTTTATTCGCATATAGACGAGACGGCGACGAACAGTCTGTTATATGCCCTTTCGACCGGCGCGTACACGTTATCGAGTCATTTCACGACGGTGTCCGATCTGCCGCTGAACGACAAGCTGTATATAATACAGACAAATCTGATAAAGGATATAGTAAAGGAAAACGGCTCCTGCGTCATCGTGGGCAGATGCGCGGATTATATTTTAAAGGACGATCCGAGGCTTGCGTCGATATTCATTCACGCGCCGCTGAAATCGCGCATAAGCCGCATTATGGAAAAGGAGGGGCTTAACGCCGCCTCGGCTGAATCGCGCATAATAAAGACGGATAAAAAACGCGCGAATTACTACAACTTTTACACAAACCGCGAATGGGGCGACTTAAACAATTACGAGCTGTGTATAGATTCTACCGTTCTCGGTAAGGAAAAAACCGCGGAATTCATATTCGAATTCATAAAAAACAGAGAAAAAAAGTTTTCCGTGTAACCTTATGCCTCCTTTTTTCGACTTATCTTATGAAGGCCTGAAAAAGGAGGCTTTTTAATTGAAAAAAAGAAAGGCGGATATGAAAATGAAAAAAAGGATAATAACCGCGGCGCTCGCCGCGCTGATAGCAGCGGCGGCTCTTACGTCGTGCTCGGCACGCGGATCGAGCGCGGATATCGGCGACGCATACAACAAAATAAGCGGCGAGGCTCCGGCGGAAAGCGACGGCTTTCAGCTCGCGCCGGGCTCGGAGCAGAAAAGCGTTGCCGATCAGAAGCTGATAGTACGATACACCGTCGCCGCGGAGGCGAAGGAATACGACAACGCGCTGTCGTATCTTGACAAAGCCGTATCGGAGGCGGGCGGTTATTTTGAAAAACGGAACGAGACCAGCGCCTACGGCAAAAGAGACGTAAGGACGCTTACCGCCGTTATAAGGATACCCGCGGACAAAGCGGACGGCTTTCTGACCGGCGTCAAGGGCGCCGTCAACGTCAATTCGTTTTCCAAAACCGCGGAAAACGTGACGGAGGCGTATATAGACGCGGAGGCGAGACTTCAGACGCTTGAAGCGGAGCGCGAGGGACTTCTTAATATGATAAGCTCCGTCGACAGCGCCGCGCAGTATGATTTCTGGTACAAGCTGCACGAGGCGATATCGGAAAAGGAGCAGGATATAGCGGCGCTGAAAGCGCGGCTTCGTAATTACGACAGCCTTGTTTCATATTCGACGTTCGAGCTGAATCTCGTCGAGGTAAAAGAATACACGGAGCCGGAAAAGGAGACGTTCGGAAACAGGCTGAAAACCGCGTTTATCGGAAGCTGGGTTGGCTTCGCCGAGGGCTTCAAGGACTTTGCGGTCGGCTTCGTACAGGCGTTCCCCGGACTTCTGACGTTCGCCGTCATATCGACCGTTATATTCCTCTCAATATTCCTGCCGATACGCGCCGCGAGGAAAAAACGCGCAAAGCGATGAAAGATAACCGGAGGTAATAATGCGCCGCGTAAAATAATTTTAAAAATGTTTACGCCTGATTCACTATTATATTATTTAATATGATATAATAAAGAAAAATATGCGCATGGAGGATATCATGGCAGAACTCAGATTTGAGATCAAAAAGAGTCTCGGATGCATTTCCGATGAAAAGGGCGGCTGGGCGAAAGAGCTCAACATCGTCAGCTGGAACGGAAACGACCCGAAATACGACATCCGCTCGTGGGACGACTCGCACGAAAAAATGGGCAAGGGCATAACCTTATCCGACGACGAGATCAAAAAGCTCCGCGATCTGCTCAATTCGATAGAGCTGTAATTTCAGAACGGTTACATAGATGACCGCACGCAAAATGCGTGCGTTTGTCTTGTTTATTCTTGTTTGATGAAACTCAGGGAAAGATTTGTACTTAAAAGCAAAGAGGACGAGGCAAAGGAGATCAGGCTCAGACGGACCCTTACGCTTACTGTCCTTTTTTCTGCCGTCGTCGTACCGCTTCTTAACGACGGCGTTTTATACACGCTCATAGAATACACCGCTTCGGACGTAGCCGCCGCGGTTTTGAATCTCATACTCAGGTATATTGTGGTTTTCACGCGGTACGCCTGCGTTTTCGTATCGTTTGCCTCGGTCATAACCTCGATCCTGCATTACGGCTATAAGGATTTCAAAACGCCGCATATGATTTTATTCGCCGGCAGCTTCGTCACGTTCATCGCCGCGCGCTTCGGCTCCTGGGTGTTCTGCTACGAGCACGGGCTGATAAACACGGAGGCGGCGGACGTCGTGTCAGTCAGCTTTGAATACTTTTGCCTTGCCGCGGCGGACATTATCAAAAACGCCGTGCTGATAGTCATTTTCTGCCGCTTTGCGAACAAGGTGAGAACCGGAAAAACGACGTACGTCATACCGGACCGCGAATATCCGGAAAAGCCCGGCGCAAAGGAGTTTTTCAAATCGGCGTTCAGCTCAAAAAAGCCGTTTTTGAAGCTTTCGGCGTTTGCCGCGGGCGTTCAGGCGCTTTTTGAGATAACCGTAAACTTCGTTACAGTAACGGTGTTCCAGCTTATTGCCGACGGCTTGCCCGAGACCGGGCTCGATTACGCGGCGCTTTTATCGGGCTACGCGCTTATAATCCCGCTGTGCGCCGCCGGCGCCGCGGTATGCGTGCTTCTCTGCTCCTTCTTTTCACGAAAGAAACCGCGCGCAAAATAAAACATAACAGGGACAACCTCCGCATATATTAGGTGCGGAGGTGGTTTTTTTGTTTACCGATTTAAAAAGCAGACCTGTCGCGCTCGGTCAGTATATAGCCGAGCACGGCGCGACGGTCAGGGACGCGGCGGCTGTTTTCGGCATATCCAAATCGACGGTCCACAAGGACGTTACCGAAAAACTCCGGCGCGAAAGCCCGTCGCTTTACAAAAACGTTTCTTCCGTGCTCGAAAAAAACAAGGCGGAGCGTCACCTGCGCGGCGGCGAGGCCACGCGGCATAAATACGAGCTTTTGAAGCTATCTTCTTCCGTCGATAACGGAGGCGAGCAGTAACGCGGCGTCGGCGCGCGTGAGCGGCGCGTCAGCGTTCGACACGGGCTTCGCCGGCTTATCGGTCAGGTTGGCTGTGATCTTCACCGCCTCGCCGACCGTGATATCCGAGGACGGCTCCGACATATCGGCGGGATCTATCACTTTCGTCGACAGCGCGGTGACTATATAGCCGCGCTGTGCGTCGGTAAGCTCCGCTTCGCCGAAGCCGTCGCGCAGACGGCTGTAAACGTTCGGCGAATATCCCGCCGCTTTCATCGCGCACACGAGAAAATCGGCGCGCGACACGGTCAGCTCCGGCTCGAATACCGCGCTGTCCGCGACGGTCTTTCCTTTGAAAATATCGTTTTCGGAAAGCAGATACGCGGCGTATTCAGCTTTGTTGTTTTTCATATCCGTGTAAAGCGTATCGGTTTTGATACGTTCCACTCTGATCTTCGCGGTCACGTTTTCGCTTTTGTTGCCGTATTTGTCCTCAAAGCGGCATACAAAGCTGTCGCGCCCGACGTAGCCGTTATCCGGCGCGTAGGAAAATCCGCCGTTTTCACCGGTTTTCAGAACGCCGTGCGACGGCTGCTCGATAACCGAACAGGTTATTTCGTCGCCCTCCGGGTCAAAAACGTCAAACGACGAGTAAACCGTCACGCCGCTCTTTGTATAAACGGTCGCAGGCTCCGCCGCAGGCGGCAGGTTCACGGCTGACAGAACGCGCATGACGCATTCGTTTTTGTCGCTTTTTCCGTTATAGGAAAAGTCGAATTTCGCCTCCGCCCCGAAATACGACGGGACGAAATGAAGCTCGCTTATAAGCGACGCCGGGACGTTCTGCCCCGAAAAAACGTCGAGCGCGCCCAGCTTGAGCGTTCCCCGCGCAACGTCCGGCAGGCTCCTTATCGTGACGGAGCTTACGTTTTCGCCCGCGAAAGCGTTAAAATCCTCGCGGTCGAACTCAATATCCTCTCTGACTGACGTTTTTTTCAGCTTGCGCTGATTTTTTATCACGTCCATACCGTAGGATAACGAGCGCGTGCGTTTTATCGCCTCGCTCGTTTTTTCGTTTGCCGCCGGTTTTACGGGCGATACGACCGTTACGGTCGGGTCGGACGGCGAGGCGTTCCGCTTACTCGCGTCGTCCGACGCTAAAACGCCGGTAGCGGCGGAAAACGTTAAAAAAACCGATATCACGGCTGACAAAAACACCGCTTTTCTTCTGATGTTCATATTTTTCCTCCTTTTCTTTTTTGTTATTGTCGCCGTAAAATATGAGTTATAATCTTACGTTTATGTTAAATTTCCATAATACATTGACAAAGACAGGCAGTTATGATAAAATAAAGCAAACAAAGACTTGAAAGGAGTTTTTTATGTCAAAAGCGGAATTTTCAGAAGAACTGAAATGTTTTGTCATAAGAGGCGCGTCGCTTGACGGCAAGCGCGGATTGAAGGCGAGATTCAGCCGCTCCGCCAACACGTCCAAAGGCGACGTTTACCTCGATTCGCCGGACGGCGATCTTATCGGCGTTATAATGCTGTCGAACGGACAAGCCGAGGACGACGCGGTCTGCGGGATAGATCAGAGAAGCGGCGTACACGACTTGTATATTAAAGTCAACGGCGGCGCGGTGATATCCGACGTGGAATTATGCGATAGATCTCCTTACGAAAAAACGGAATATGTTCCCGTACCCGAGGAAAAAATAAAAGACAACGGTCACGATACGTGGGAGGCGACGGATATGCTCGGCAGAAAGGTGTTCTCCGTCGAGGACGTCGGCGCCTTCAAGCCGGACAAAAAGGTCGGTATTTTCTACTGGACGTGGCGCGAGCACGCCGTGGGACTTACGCCCGTCAACGTGTCGAAGCTGCTTGAGGAATTCCCGGCGGCGGAATACAACAGAGAACATCCGGGCTGGCAGGGCAAGAGCATACAGCCTCACTGGAACGAGCCGCGCTTCGGCTTCTACAGAAACTCCGACCCGTATATAATCCGTCACCACGCGGCGATGCTTTCCGACGCGGGCGTCGACTTTCTGCTTTTTGACTGCACGAACGGCGCGCTTTTATGGCGCGACGCCTACGAGCCGCTGTTAAAGGGCTTCCGCGAGGCGAGGGAGGACGGCATAAACGTGCCGAAGATCGCCTTTATGCTGAACTTCTGCCCGTGCGCGACGTCCGAATATATGATACGCGCCCTGTATCAGGACCTTTACAAGCCCGGCAGATATTCCGATCTGTGGTTCATGCTCGACGGCAAGCCGATGATAATGGCTTATAAAGAATCCCTGCCCGAAAAAGGCAGGACGGAATTTGAGACGAAAGAGCTCGACGACATCAAAAGCTTCTTCTCCTTCCGCGCCGGTCAGCCGTTATACGGCACGAAAGCCGGCGGGCCGAAGCGCCCTGATCACTGGGGCTGGCTCGAGGTCTTTCCGCAGAACAAATACGGCGAGCGCGAGGACGGCTCCTGCGAGATGATGACGGTCGGCGTGGGGCAAAACGCGAACGACGAGCGTATCTGCACCTGCTTCAACGACAAGGACACATACGGCAGATCGTACACGAAGGAATACGGACACGCCCTGCTCGACAAAGATTCGTACAAATACGGCTACAACGTTCAGGAGCAGTGGGAGCGCGCGCTCAACGTAAGCCCCGACAACGTATTCGTAACCGGCTGGAACGAGTGGATGATGGGCTTGTGGCACGAGCCGTGGATAAAGGATCCGAACTCCACGCAGCTTGCAATGGTCGACCAGTACGACCGCGAGCACAGCAGAGACATAGAGCCGGACAAGGACGGTTATCTCGACACGTATTATTTGCAGCTCGCCTCGAACATACGCCGCTTCAAGGGCGCGAAGCAGCGCCAGAAGACCTCGCCCGAAAAGACGATAGGCTGTTTCAACTGCTTCGGCGACGTAACGCCTTACTACAAAGCGGACAAGGGTATGACGATACACCGCGACTGGCCGGGCTTCGCCGGATGCTATTATAAAAACGACAGCGGCAGAAACGATATAACCGGCGCGAAAATCGCCCGCGACAAGGACTTTATCTGGCTTTACGCCGAATGCTCGAACGATATATCCGAGCCGACGGACAACTGGATGACGTTTTATATCGACGTCGACCGTGACAAAAACACCGGCTGGGAGGGCTATGATATAGTCGTCAACCGCAAGGCGCCGAAGGACGGCAAAACGTCGGTCGAAAAATACGTAAAGACCGCCGAGCCCGGCTCATACACCTGGGAGCAGATCGGCGAGGCTGAAGTAAAGGTCGACGGCAGGCGGATCATGATAAAGGTGCCGAGGGCGCTCATATCGGAAAAGAAGCTCGAATTCGAGTTCAAGATATCCGACAATATGCAGAAGCCCGACGTTATGGACTTCTATGAGAACGGCTGCGCCGCGCCGCTCGGCAGATTCAACTATCTTTATAAGGAGTAATCAAAGTGAAAAGACTTACCGCAATTATATTATCTGTTTTAATGATCGCCGCGCTCGCTTCCTGCACGGTAACGCACGTCGATCCCGCCGGCACGTCGGCTGTGCCCGATACTCAGGCGAGCTTTGACGTTACGACAAAGGAAAAAGTAAATATAAAGATAGAGCTTACGGACGGCAGAGTCATGGAGGCTGAATTATACCCCGATATCGCGCCGATAACCGTACAGAATTTCGTCGACCTCTGCACCTCGGGCTTTTACGACGGTCTCACCTTCCACCGTATCATAAAGGGCTTTATGATACAGGGCGGCGACCCGAACGGCAACGGCACCGGCGGCTCCGGCAAGACCATAAAAGGCGAATTCTCCGCAAACGGCATCAAAAACGATCTCAAACACTCAAAGGGCGTTTTATCCATGGCGCGCCGCGGCAAGGATGCGAGCGGAAATATGAATTACGATTCCGCGACGTCGCAGTTCTTCATAGTTTCCGGCGCGGCGACGAGCGGGAACGTATCGAATCTCAACGGTCAGTACGCCGCGTTCGGCAAGCTGACGGCGGGCTACGACGTTCTGGCTCAGCTCGAATCCGTGGCGACGGACTCAAACGACAAGCCGATAGAAACCATAACGATAAAATATATAAGAGTCATAGACTGAAAGGAATAAAAAAATGGTAGTTATTGAAATGGAAAACGGCGGGATAATGGAAATAGAGCTTTATCCCGAAAAGGCGCCTCTTACGGTCGCGAATTTTGAAAAGCTCGTCAAAAGCGGCTTTTATGACGGTCTCGGCTTTCACCGCATAATCGAGGGCTTTATGATACAGGGCGGCGACCCGAACGGCAACGGCACCGGCGGTCCCGGCTGGGAGATCAAGGGCGAATTCGCGTCGAACGGCTGGAAAAACGATCTCAAACACACGCGCGGCGTTATTTCGATGGCGCGCGCCTCCGATCCCGATTCCGCTGGCTCGCAGTTCTTCATAATGCACGAGGACGCGCCGCATCTCGACGGTCAGTACGCCGCGTTCGGCAAGCTCGTATCCGGATATGACGTACTCGACGAAATAGCGGCGGTACGCACCGGCTACCGCGACGAGCCGAGATATCCGCAGATAATGAAAAAAGTATATATAAAAGAGGACAAAAAGGTGAAATACGGTATACAGCTGTACAGCATGAGAGATTTAGCCGAAAAGGATTTTGACGCGGCGGTCGCAAAGGCGGCGGAAATCGGCTATTCGATGATCGAATTCGCGGGCTTCTTCGGCAGAACGGCGGAGCAGGTCGTATCCCTGCTTCAAAAGAACGGTATAGAAATATTCGGCACTCACACGGGCATTTACGATCTCGTAAACGACTTTGAAGGCACGCTGAAATTCCACAAGGCGATAGGAAACGGGAATTACATAATACCGCACCACAACATGAGGAACAAAGCGGAGATCGACGAATTCGTCGACCTCGTAAACAAGTATCAGCCGATGCTCGAAGCCGAGGGGATAAAGCTCGGTTATCACAACCACAGCATGGAATGGCTCCCGAACGAGGACGGTCTGATACCAAACGAGGAGCTTTTCAGGCGCACGAACATCGGCTTTGAGATAGACACCTTCTGGGCGTATAACGCCGGGCGCGATCCGGTTGAGCTTATGGAGCAGTTCAAGGACAGACTGTTATCCATCCACATCAAGGACGGCTTCAAGGGCGGACGCGGAATGCCTCTCGGCAAGGGCGAGGCGCCCGTCAAGGCGGTCTACGAAAAAGCGCTTGAGCTTGACGTTCCGATGATCGTCGAAAGCGAAACGTGCGACCCCTCCGGCGCGGACGAGGCGCAGGTCTGCTTCGACTGTCTGAAATCGTTTGAATAACAAAGCGGATATCTCAGATCACGCGGCGGCGTTTCCGTGCCGCGCGGAGTCTTATAAAATTTCATAGCATAAATATCGGCACGGAAATGAATATTTTTCCGCGCCGATAGTGCTTTATTCGGTTTTGCTTATATGAAGGAAAAATATTCCGGCTTTGCCGGGGCAAAGCGCGCCGCCTTCTGCAAGGATCGCCGCCGCCGTGACCATTGCGGGCCAGAAATCAAAGACGAACGCCAAAAGCTGTGCGAGTATCTTTAATCCGAAAACGCCGAATATCAGCCTGGACGCACTGTTCGCCTTCTCCTTCATACCGGGTCGCTCGAGCTTGACGGCAAGCTCCCTTATGCCGCCGATTATGTAGATCATTACCGCGACGTCGCACACGGACTTTACTGTATCGGACAGGTCCTGTACGAAATTGACCTTGCTGAACGAAGCGGATACGACAGACGCGGCTATCGAAATGAACAGAAACAGCAGAGCCGAGGCGAAACTGTTTTCATCCTTTTTCGCCTGAACGACGCCGACTATCTGAAATATCGCCGCGAAAACGCCTAAAGCCGCGCCGCCTAACAACGAGCCCGCCGCGAGGAGTGCGCCGGGTACGGCTTCCTCCGGTATCCTGACGTTCGACGAGAGCTTCAGCGAAACGACGGCGGCGATACAGCCGACGAGCACGGCGACCGTGGCGATGACCATCACGATCTCCGCGATAAATATCTTTTTTACACCGTTATGAGCGTTTGGAAATCTCATTTTTTACCGTCTCCTTTTGTTTTTTCTTATTTTATCACCGTTTGCGTATTCATTTCAACGTAAAAAAGTAAACAATAAAAAAATAACCGGAATTTTGTGACGACTGACGTTAAAACCGTTACTGTATATATGAAAGTACTTTCAGGAGAACGCTATGCAGGACAAAAGCATTATAGATATGTTTTTCGACAGAGACGAGGAAGCGATAAAGCAGACGGACGAGCGGTACGGCGCGCGTCTGCGCAGTCTCGCACGCGGCGTGCTTGACAGCGCGGAGGACGCCGAGGAATGCGTGAACGACGCGTATCTGGCGGTCTGGAACAGAATACCGCCGGAAAAGCCGGAGTCGCTTTTCGCTTTTGTGTCGAAGATCGTGCGAAACACGGCTCTGACGCGCCTCCGCGACGGCTCGGCGAAAAAGCGCGGCAAAAACGTCACGGTCTGCCTCGACGGGTTATCCGACATACTGCCGTCGGGCGACGACGTTTCGGAGCGGATCGAGGCGGCGGAGCTTGCGTCGCTTATAAACGGCTTTTTACGCGCCTGCGGCGAGGACGAGCGCGATATGTTCATTCTGCGCTACTACGGCTTTATGCCGGTGTCCGACATAGCGAAAAAATACGGGTTTACACAAAGCAAGGTCAAAATGACGCTTAAACGGTGCCGCGACAGACTTAAAGCGCACCTGGAAAGGAACGGTTACAACGTATGAAGAATATCGATACGCTTACGGACGCCATAGGCGGAATAGACGATAAAATGATAGAAAAGGCTTATGAAAGACGTGCAAATAAAAAAAGCCGCGCCGGCGTATGGGAGATCGTCGGCATCGCCGCGTCGTTCGTTTTTATAGCGGGGTTTGCATTCTTACTCTCCCGCTTTACGGAAAAGAACGTGAATCAAGCCGCTTACGGCGGGACGGATCAGCTGCTTTACGAAAAAGACTTTACGGATTATAATACGCATAACATCGGATTCACGTCGGACGACGGCGCGCTTGAATATGAGCTGAAGCTGATCTTGCCGTCAGACGAGCGTTTCTTCTTTAAATGCTATGCAAAGGTAATAAACAAATCCGGTAATGAGATAGAACTGCACAGGCTGCCTGATTATAATTATAATTCATTCTTTTATCTGGAAAATCTGCTCAAAAGCGCGGAATATGAGCAAACGTTTGTATACAAGGGAAACGCAAAAAAAGAAACGGTAAAGCTGAAACCGGGCGAATCGTATGAAGAGCTTTTGACGTACACAGACGGCGTAAACAAAAATATGAAAAACGATTACGTTCAATACGTGCACGACGTTTCAGGATATCTGACAGTCACCGTAATCCTTGATCCGGAAATGTCAAGAACGTGGGGCAAGAGCTTTTACTGGTTTGAAGGCAAATATTACAAAAACAACGGTAAAACAATAGAGATCGGCGAGGATGATTACGGATATTTCATATGTGAAGATCAAAGAGTAAAGGGGCTTGAGGGATTCATAGGCGATTCGTATGAAGACCCGATAAGCGGTCAGCACATTGAAGTTGACGGATACGGTATATCTGAAGAGCTCATAAGTATGGAAAATCCGCCTACGCTGTATTATAAGCCGGGCGATAAGATAGATTTCATTAACGATCCGGCACA
>CACZVC010000003.1 GCA_902784545.1 uncultured Ruminococcus sp.
ATGATGATTTGCGGTTTCACCGCAAAATGATGAAATGAGTTCCGCTTCATGCGCCGAAGGCGCTCATCATTCGGCGAAGCCGTTCATCATGCGCGAAAGAGCTCATCATGTGCCGCGTAAGCGGAACTCATAACTGCCGACTGTCCTTCAGAACAGTCGGCATATGGGCGGTCTTATTTTACAGACAAAACGTCTATTCTTTAAACAACTCCTTCCGTCACGACGTAACGTCGTGCCACCTCCCTCAAAGAGGGAGGCAAATCAAGGCTCCCTCCCCGAGGGAGCTGTCAGCGTCAGCTGACTGAAGGAGTTTTTCTTCAGTTTGTGCAGATTTATCAACAGTTATACGCATTCGGGCGCCGCCCCCACGGTGTGAACCCCCATTGCTCACCGGTTCGCAATGGGGAACCCCATAGCACCGAATGCGATGTTCCGACAGGGTCGGAACATAAAAGAAAATCGAACGCGGTCTTTCTGCGCGCAGCACCGCGGTCGGCGTCCCCCCCCACCGCCCGACCGCGCGAATATTAAATATCAATAAACCTCTGTACGCCGAATGCGATGTTCCGGTATTGCCGGAACATAAAAACGCCCGTTGGCAATCCGGGCGTTTTTTATTCTTCGGGCCTTATTTTATTTCAGAAAATGATCCTTGAAATACTGTGAGGAAGCGGCGAGGCTGAAAAGCTCGTCTTCATACGCGGAATCAAATGCGTCGGCGGGATATACTAAATAATTGTAAACGACCTGCCAGCCGTCCGTCGTATTCCACGCGATCGAATAACACGCGCCGCTCTTCATACCGTATCTGTCGTTGCCTGTCTGAAAGAACCTTTTTTCAATGTCGTCGATCGACAGCTCCTCCGTCGGAGCGAAGCCGGAGTCCGCCATCAATATCTGCAGTTCAACGTAACCGCCCTGTTCAAAGGCTTCAATATATCCGTCGTCATGTATTGTAGTATCTTTATCGCGCAGGCTAATGTGTATTCTTTCTTTGAACGGGCGGTATACGCCGTCGCCGCACTCATATTCGCCGGGAACAAACCGGCTGTTTCTGACGTATGTCAGATTTTCGGGTATTTTTTCCGGCAGAAAATCCTTTATATGCGCAAACGTGTAGATTTCCTTTAACGACGGATGTTCGACTTTTAAGTTTATAAAAGTCCTCGGATCTCCGTTTTTTGTATCCGCCGCAGTCACCTCGTCCGTATCGACCACTTTGACATCGTCCGTTTCAGCCTTTGTACCGTCAGTTGCGGTGTTATTTACGTTTTTACGCGATACGGCGGACAAGATGAACGACGCCGCTATGAAAGCGCAGATAAGGACCACACACGCCGCCGCTTCGATCACGCCGACCGGGAAACGTTTATTTTTTCCTGTATTTACGTTTGTACTTTCAATCGCGTCGCATAAAAGATCGTCGTCTATCAATTCAATAGCAGATCTCACATCATCGTGTTTACTCATTATAATAACCCTCCTTTGATAATATCTCTTTCAGTTTTTTGCGGCTTCTCAAAAGCGACATTTTAACGCGGCTCGAGCCGACGCCGTATTTTTTCGCTATGTCCTTAACGTCCATTCCCGAAAAATAGCGGCATATGAATATCCTTCTGTCCTGCTCGGGTCTGTCGCGCAGAAAAGAGTTGATTATCTGCGACAATTCTCTTCCCTCGTATTGAGTATGCGTATCGGTACCCGACGGTATGCAGTCCTCCAGCTCCGACAAAGGTATGGCTTCCGCGGCGCGGCGTTTGCCGGCGTTTATCGCGTCATATCTTGTCAGCGCCTGATTTCTGACTATCCGGTAAAGAAACGCGGGCAGACTTTTAGGGACTTGATATTCCGTCAGCTCCCACAAAGAAAGATAAGAATCTGAAACGACTTCCTCTGCGTCCTGCCGGTTTTTAAGTATACCGCAGGCTATCTGCATACATTTATCGCCGTATCTTGCGCGTGTCTGCTCTATCGCGCTCTCGTCTCTTTGAAGAAACAGCTTCAGTATTTCATAGTCGCTCAAATAATCACCTCCCTTGCCCGTACTAAAAGCGCTTTCAACTATTATGTAGGATTTTATGCCGTTTCGGTCACCGGATTTTTGATATTCGGGTATATTATAATTTCAAAATGATCAAAAGGCTCCCTTGCCGAGAGAGCCTTGAATCTGAATATGGTAATAAATCCTCCCGTCGCGCTTTGCACACTGTATAAAGACGATGAGGTTTACTGCTTGCCGCGCTTTTTGGCGGCGGGACAGCGGGATTTTATGTAATTTGCGACGAAATCGAAGTCCTCGCGCTCCGCGTAGACCTGATTACGCTGAAAAACTCCGTTTACCTTTATGAGGCGGCGGCGCGGGTATGATATCACCTTTTTCACCTGTGAAAACTGCGAATACATTTCCGTCCGAGCGGCGCCGATCCCCGCCGCGGTCGTCGAAAGACTGCCAGACATCATACCGGCGGTGCGCGTCAGCTCCGAAATGAGATGTGCTTTTTTCGCCTGCTTCGGCATCTGCCTGTGATTTACGCCTTTTTCGTCCATCTCAAACATAACGCAGTATTTGCCGCCCATTAACGCCGCGTATATCAGGTACGAGATAAGAACGATAACGGTCATGCCGAGCGTTATTATACCGAAAACTTTTAAATTATTCAAAAAGCTTTGTAAAAACGCTTCTCTCCACTCGATGAGATCGACTATATTCGTAAACGCGAATATGCCGAGGATCACAAAAAACAGTATCTTCCAGACGAGTAAAAACACGGTCGGGGTTTTAAAGAGATTAAGCTCATACACCCATCTGTATTTACCGTCTTCGCACAGCGTTATATTGCCGCCGTGCTTTTTTATCACGGCTTTGCCGCAATGCTCGCAGAATTTCGCCGTGTCGGGTATCATTTTTCCGCAGTCCGCGCAATACGCTGCCATATCCTATTTTTTCCTTTTGACAATTATTACGCCGACTACGGCAATAACGACGCCCGCCGCCACTATACCGATTATAATAAACGGATTCAGCGGCTCGCCCTTTGTCTGCTCCGGCTCGGTTTCGGCGCCGGTCGTGACCGCTTCTGTCGTTTGCGCCTCCGTCTCCTGCGCCGTCGTTTCGGGCGCGGACGTTGTTTCCGCCGTGGTTTCCGTTATCTCCTCCGTCGTTTCGGGCTCGGTCGTCTCCGGCTCCGTTTCCGTTACCGTCGTTTCCTCGATCTCTCCGTTCAGCACGCCGCAGATATGCGCCGCTTTTTCGTCCGCTTCCTCAACGGTCTTGCTGAACATTATGTTATGCACGTACATCACGTCGCCCTCAGTCGCGCCGGTAAAGAAGTCGAGGCGCAGACCCGTGCCCTCTCCTTTCCATTTTGAAACGCGGCTTGCGTTGATGTTGACGTACTCGTATCTGCCGGTACGCTTTACGCCTCCCGACGCGGATTGACCGCCCTCGGCGCCGCCGCCGTTCGCCATAAAGAATATCTCGGTCGAATACGAGGTGCGCGCGTTCGTCTCAGGCAGTTTATACACTACCGTCGCTATTTTGTATTCGTCCGCGTTTACATAGCTTTCCGCGAACTGATAGTTCAGACTTATATAGGGGTCGTTTGTTTTAAGGCCCGTTGCCGTGAGCTTGAGCGCGTTTTCCTCCCACTCGTACGTACATTCGTTCATCGCTCCCGCGACCGCGTCGGCGTACGATTTTTTCGGGAAGGTCAGATTTTCCATATCTATGCTGACCTTTTCCGGCACTTCTATCTTGAATTCGCCCTGCGGCGCGCGCTCCGCGCCGACCGACAGGATTATCGAATTGTTTACAGTCCTGTCGCTTCCGTCCGACGGTTTGTTTATCGTTTGCAGGTTTTTATAATCCGAGCCGCGCGCCACGGTCATGGTCGTGGAGCCGCCGCCGTCCACAAGGAACGCGTCGTACAAGTCGAGGTCCTTTGCGAGCTGTGTGAGCGTAGACGTGCTCGCGCCGACGGAATATCCCTTCTGCCTGCCGTCTATCGTTATCATAACGATCTTTTTCTCGGTCGTATAGCCGATTATCGTCGAGGGATAGTTCGCGCCGTCGCCGACGCCCAGACCCGTCAGCTTACCGCCGACGACGAACTGGATATGGCCGCCGACACAGTTTGTAACGCGCTGCCACAAATCGGTTTTGCCCTGCTGATCCCTTATCTCGCAGGTTATATTGATCTTATCGCCTGTTTTGAATTCGTTTATATACGATACTCTGCTTCCCCTCGCGGTAAGTATCATCTGCTTTTCGTTCAGAAGCGGAGGATCGTCGTCGCCGGGGCCGTAGATCGCCTTGACCGTGCCGGTAAAATCGGCGCCGTGACACATTTTATAATCCGCGTCGAATTCTATCATGACCTCATAAGCGTCGTCGAGCGCGAATTTGTTCAGTCCCTTCATCGCCTTGTCTGTATAAACGACGAGCGCGTTGTTGGCGGGAAGACGGTTTATGCCGTCCGCTTTGACCTCTTTGCCGGTAGTTTCGTCCTTTATCACGACCTTTGCCTGCGGATTGCCCATTACGGGAATAAAATCGTCCGTAACGCCGAAGGACCAGAAATCGCCTTCATACGGCGTTTCCTGCGTCATATGAGCCGTGGAATATATCTCTCCGTCCGACATATTGAAGCCGCGCGACACGGGAAAGCTCTTTTTGACCACGGCGTCGGAACGACCGCCGTAACTCGTACCCGCGCCCTCGACGCGTGCGTGCGCGTACGTAACCATCCACAAATCGCCGTTTACGCCGGCTATCGCCTGCTTGCCGTTGTCCTTTTTCGTAAAGTCGAGCATTACGTTTTTCGTCGTTGCGAGCTTTACGGCGCAGTCGTTCGGATAAACGACGTCAAGGTACAGGTCACGCTGCGCCAGATCGAACTCGACCACGTTTATTTTTTGCAGCTTATACGGCGAATCCGCCGGGGTCTCGTAATAATACCGCATAACGCCGGGGTAGATCTCGACCTCCCTTTTCGGATCCTGCTTGTTCAGCTTCGGTGCGGCGCAGACCGCCGCGGATAAAACGAACGTAAATAAAAGTATTACAGATATGATCCTGATCTTCTTCATAACGATATCCTCCTGCCGTTTATTCTACCATAAAAAAGCCGAAATGTCAATAATAAAACGCCCGTTTGCCCGCCGATATCATAACTTATGGTCTTACAAGCTTTTATAAGCGATTTTTTTATAAAAATCCGAAAAGATTATTGAATTTGATCTCCGTTTGTGATATACTTAACGCAATATTGATATTATATTTGAACGACCTGTTTCAAAGGGGTTTTACAATGCGCAAAAAAAGCCGGATCTTTGTGATACTCGCCGGGATCCTTTGGGGAACTACGGGAATATTCGTAAAACTGTTGTCGGAATACGGCTTCAACTCCGTATCGCTCACCTCGTTTCGCGGGCTTATCGCTTTTACATGCATCGCGGTATTCTGTCTTTTACGCGACCGTTCGGCTTTCAGAATAAAAAAAGCGGACCGGCTTCTTTACGCGGGGATAGGGCTGACACAGTTCGCCACGGCGGGATGCTATTTTGTCAGTATGCAGATGACGTCGGTATCGACCGCCGTTATACTTATGTATACCGCTCCTATATACGTGACGCTGTTTTCGGTTTTTGTCTGGAAAGAAAGGTTTTCATATCTTAAAGGGCTTGCCGTCGCGGGGATGCTGATCGGATGCGTTTTCGTATCCGGCGTTATAGGCGGCGGCAAATTCAACGCTTTGGGCGTCGCTGTCGGCATTATATCCGGCATTACGTACGGCGGTTACAGCATTTTATCGAAAAAAGCTCTTTTGAAAGGATATTCCCCGCTCTCAACGGTCTTATACGGCTCGCTTTCAATGGGCGTGCTCGGACTGCCCGCAACTCGTCCGGATGTGACCGCCGCCGCGTTTGAAAAATCGCCCTTAACGGTCCTTTTACTGCTTTTGGGGCTCGGTATAATCACGTTTTTCCTTCCGTTTTTCTTATACAACAAAGGACTTGAAAAGCTGCCCGCCGGGACCGCTTCCAGTCTGTCCGTTATAGAGCCTATGGCGGCGGCGATATTCAGCGTTCTGATCTTTCACGAGTCGCTCGATGTTATTTCCGTTATCGGCATAGGATTGATAATGCTTTCCGTCGTTTTGCTCGGCATAGCCGACAAGCCGGAAAAAAGCAAAAACTGAAAATCCGTTTGGTCAATCACAAAGGGGATGCACGAAAGCAAGGTGCTCTAAAGGACAGTAAATAAAAACCGGCTGAGGTAAGGATAGTTGATCCTTATTCCAGCCGGTTTTTTGCCGCATGCCTCTGCAAGCAGGACGTTTGTGTGCCAAACGTCAAAGAAACAGTTTACAGTTATGATTGCACGCGATGCGTGCAAGTTATGAGTTGAGGCTTCGCCTCAACGTTATGATATGAGTTCCGCAAACGTGCCGCAGGCACTCATAACTTGCGAAGCTCGGCTAAAGCATCCCCTTTATGTTTTTCCTTACGTATCAGTCGGCTGTCATACCGGAACGCTCGATACCCTGGATAAGGTATCTCTGGCAGAACAGGTAGATTATTACCAGCGGAGCTATTATCATAAGACCGCAGGTATTTCTTATCGCCGCGTTATACATATTAGAGCCGGCGTACGTTATATTCAGCGATTCGGGTATCGCTATAACGTTTTTCATCAGTACCATCGACGTCCTTGTGAAGAACAGCGAGGTGTAGAACGTGTCGGTCCACTGCCATGAGAACGCGAACAGGAATATCGTTATCATCATAGGCACGGACAGCGGCAGTATGATCTTGATGAACGTCTTGAATATACCGGAGCCGTCGATGTAGGCGGATTCCTCAAGCTCGTTCGGGACGCCGCGGTAGAACTGACTCATCATGAAGATATACAGACCGTTCTTGAACGCGAGACCCGTCGCCGACAGGATAGCCAACGGAGCGTAGGTATTCGTCAGGTTGATGCTCGTTACGCCTCCCGTGATATTCAGATGCGGGAACCAGCTCGCGCCTCCGCCCAGCAGCTGCATGATACCGAGTACGTCGAAGTAACGGAATTTCATGAACAGCGAGAGCTGCAGCGTCTGGTGCGGGATTATCATCGTGAAGATAACGAGTAAGAACAGTATCTTATTGCCCTTGAATTTGAACTTTGCAAGACCGTAACCTATCATGGCGCAGATGAACGTCTGTATCAAAGCCGCCGAGATCGACAGCAGAGCGGTGTTGCCGAGCGCCTGCATATACTTGTTTTCTAAGAATATGTATTTATAGGTATCAAGCGTAAAGTTCTTGGGTATGAGCTTGACCGTCGCGTCGACGAAGTCCTCGGGTCCCATAAAGGACGAGGAAACCTTCGAGAAGAACGGGAACAGTATTATGTACGAAATACCGATCAGTATAACGTAACGGAATATCGTCCATATAACCTTTGACAAAAAGTTTTTATTGATGAACTTTGCTTTCATTCTCTGCCAGAAAGGAGTTCTGTCAAATTCCACCTTTATGGTGTTCTTTGTTTCCCTCTTGACTCTGGGTTCAGCCTGTGAGTTATTCATTAGCTACACCTCCTCAGTCTCTTCTCTGATAGAAGACGAACAGCGACATCAACAGCGCGGCGACAATGACGGCTACGATAACTATGGCGAAGTAGATCCACGCCATGGCGACCGAAAGTGTGTCTTTGCCGGCTTCGCCGTAGACCTGGTTGATATATACCATAACGGAGTTTGTCGACGAGGTCAGCGCGTCTATTATGGTGTATATGAAGTTGACAAGTATCATCGGGCTTATCATCGGGAACGTTATTTTCCAGAAGGTCTCCCAAGCGGACGCGCCCTCAACGCTGCAGGACTCATATATAGCCGGGGAAATCGACTGCAGACCCGCTAAGAATATAAGCATCTGAACGCCGGAACGGTTTACTATGTTGTAAATGTTGTTCAGTATAGACGAAACGTATTTCGCCATACCGCCGCCGACCTTCATGTTGCTGAACAGATACTCTATATCCATTGCGGAAACTATTTCCGCGACGCTTGTGGTTTGTGCCGCGTTCGTTCCTATACCCTCGGAGTCAGACATGTAGCTCATAAGGCTTGTGTTGCTGACGTCGATCTGTAATATAAGACCCGTTGACAATATGACCGGTACGAAGAATATCGCACGGAACGCGGCTCTGCCCACGATCTTCTGGTTGAGCAGGACTGCGATGAACAGTGAGAATATCAGTATCGCCGGTACGTCGAGCAGAAGCTGCTGCAGACCGGATACAAGCACCTGGCTGTAGTTCGGGTCCGTAAACAGAGCTTCCTTGTAGTTGGCAAGTCCCGCCCAGACGAGCTGGTAGGATTCGCCGGCGTTTATTCTTTCTATCGTGGTGACGCTGTATAAAAACGATTCAAATACGACAGGAAGATATATAACGATAAATCCGATTATGAACGGAAGCGTGAACAGATAACCGCCGCGCGCAGTCTTTTTCTCAAGAGAATGAACTTTTTTGCGCTTTTTGGGGGTATTCTGAACGAGCTTTACATCAGCTTGTTTATTCATTATTCAGCCTCCTGCAAAAAATATGTTACGAATCCGAGCGGAGCGATCTCTCCGTCGTAACCGTCGACCTTAACGGCGTAGTTGTTATAGTTCAGAACGAACGTCTTGCCGCCCTCGTAGGTCACGCGGACAATCTTGCCGTTGGCGACGATGTCCTCGGGGTTAGCGTCGTCGATGATGGATTTGGGCTCGTCATCGCCGGCGGGCTCGGTCGTTTCAGCCTCGGTCTCCGTCTCCGTTTCGGCTTCGGTCTCCTCCGGTTCGGTTTCGGGAACTTCCTCGGCGGTCGCGCCTTCTTCGACTGTTTCGTCGGGAGCCTCGGTCACGTCGTCAGCCGTCTTGGCGTCAAGCTCGGCCTGAGCTCTGCTTTCCTCGTCAAGTCTTCTCTGCTCGTCGTCCTCACGCTCTTTTATCTCGGCGGGTGTAAGAACGCGCACGCCCTTGACAAATTCGTGATTTACGATTATCTTATCCTGAACGTCCTTCAACGCTTCGTTCAAGATCTTGTACTTCTCAACAAGACCGGATTCAGCCCAGATCTTGAAGTTTACGGAGTACATCTTCTTATATTCAGTGTCTTTCTTCAGGATATCCGTGTTTTCGTATGCAAGCAGGAAGTACGGGACAGCGCCGTTTTCAATGGCTTTGAGCAGCTCGTAGTCGATGTCGCCCGCCATATTGAGCGCCGTGCCGGAGAACTGGACGTAGCCGTGTAAGACCATGCCCATAAACGGTATCGCGTCGCTCGTTCTCAGGTACTGGCTGGAATCGAGCGGAGCGCCCAATATGTAGTCAACGTCCTTGAACGAGTACATATTGCCGCCGTTTACCATTACGTTGCCGAAATCCTCCTGCATCTTTGCGAGCAGATCCTTTACGAGGCTCTTCGAGTCCTCTCTGTTGTACGCGTCCTTCTTATCGAAGTCGGAGTTCAGATCGGAGCCGAGCGTACCTACCGATATACCGGAGGGCGCGTATTTGAGGAGTCTCGGAGCAAAATGCTCGTAGAAATACTCGAATACCGACGTTGATATGAGGTTGGGACCCCATCTTCTCGTCATCTGGTACGCGGGATCGTAGTAGTAGGTCCTCGGATAACGGTTATCCATCGTCTTTGCGGCGTGCTTCTTATAAGAGAAGCCGTCGAACATCTTTGTTTTCTGCAGATACGTGAACTCGAATTCGGGGAATATCTCGATACCCTTCTCGTTCGCGTAATTCATGAGATCTTCAAAGCCCTTGTTTCCGCCGACCTTGCTCTCCCACTTGACGTTGTACGGCACCGTGGCGTACAAGCCGCCGTTTGCGTAACCGGTCAGCTTGAACTTGACGTTCTGAATGCCTTTTCCGGAAAGCTGTTCGTACATCGCCTTTATATCCTCGAACGAGGTAAGAGGCTTTTTGACCGTTACGGGAACGCTGAGTATCGTGTCCTCGGTCTCTATCGTGCCGAGAGTTTCAAGCACGAGCGGGATATCGGATTTGAGATCCTCTTTTTTGAGTCTTGTTATCAGTCCGGCTGATTCAAGGTAATCGCGGCAGGCGTTGACCATGCCCATGTAATCCGCGTTGTAGAACTTGGATTTAGTATCCGCCTTGCCCGCTTCGGTCTCGTAGTATTCATCGACCTTCGTCGCGTCGGAGAGCAGATAGTATTTTACCGTGTAGTTGCCGGTGTATTTTCTCTTCGCGGAGACCGTCCACATCGCGTCGTCAGCGGCGGCGCCCATCGCTTCTCTCAAGCTGTAGGAGTCGGTAGGTCTCGGGAAGAATTTAGTCTGAACGGAGCTGTAAATGTGCGTCGATCCGCCGCCGTTTATGGTGGAGATCTGCGCAAGCGCGTCGCCCTCGGTCAGGACCGCGAAGTAACCTCTGTTGTCCGTGACTATGGTTGAGCGCATCTCGGTCTTGGTCTTTATCCAGTAGCCGTAGGGGTCGAGGTACCATTCCTCGGGAGGAAGGTCGACCGTGACCGCCTTGACCGTTCTGCTGTAATAGTTTTCAACGACGCCGTATACCGGCATTCTCATCGTCTGGCGGTGCGCCGGGTCCGTGGTGTAATACGCGTAGTCGGGACCGTAGACGTTTGAGGTGATGTTCAGCGGTTTTGTGACGTCCTCGAATCTCGTGATAGCGCCGCTGCCGTCCGGTATGAACGTGAAGCCCTGATACGAGCTGTTGCCGCAGCCGAACCACGGGTTGATCTGCAGGTAGTCGAGGGTGTAGACGTTCTCGTCGAAGCTTATGCTGTTGGCGGCGAGCCTCTGAGTTATGCCGTCCTCGTTCAGTGTGTACTCGATAGCCATGCTGAACAGCGGCTGCGATACGGCTGCTACCTCAAATTCCGTTATATCGTGGTCGTAGTCGAGATCTTCATAGCTGTAATCGGGGGCGTACATTTTGATATAGCCCTCAAGCATGTTGTACTCACGGTCCTTCGTATCGGTACCGAGTATCCAGACGCACGGATATTTTTTCAGTATCGGCCACTGAGAAATCATCTGGTCGCGCTGAGTTTTCGTTATAGTCGGGTCGTTTATGTCCTTCGGCGAATAGAAGCCGCCTACGAACTTGTTAAGAACGAACTCACGGGTCTTCTCGGGGAGATCCGCCGTGTTTTCATTCATCGGGTCGACTATTTTTTCCTTGAAGCGCTCGTCGGTGATCATCTGCGGGACGAGCCATCTCGTCTGTGTCTTACCGAGCGTGTACTCGACGCGGACGCCGTTTTTGATGTTCTTTACGATTATCTGTTCACGAAGGGCGGCTTCCGTATAGCTGTTGTACACGGTCGTTTTCGAGCCGGAGGTGAACTGAAGGATTATCTGGGACATCAGCTCGGCTTTCGTATCGGCGGAGCCCTTTGTTGAGCCTATATCGTAGGGGTTTGAGAAAAGGATCTGACCCGTTCTCTTATCCTTTACAGCGATCTCGCCGTACATTGCGCGGACGTAAAGCTCGTAATTGTCGTTTTCGATACGCTTTCTCATGTCCTTGAGCTTATCCTCGGGCGTCTTGTAGACGACTTTAAGGATATCGACGCTCTTGTCCTCGGGGGTGTTGTCGTCTTCTTCCTCGGTCGTTTCCGCCTCCGCGGCTTTAGCCTCGACCTTCAGATTGGTGCTGAAGATCACCGTGAAGACTGACAAAGCCATTAAAACGGCAAGCAAGGTTGAGAGTATTTTTTTCATATTCGGTTTTCCTCCCATCCTATATTCGATACGACAGCTCTGTGACTATGTTTGCCACGAAGCCTACGATCTTCTGAATCAGGTTCGTAAACAGAAGCGCTACGAACATTATAAACGCCATACCCACGACGGTACCTGCCGACGTGATGATGTTTTTGATAAATGAATAGTCGTGAGTTACCTGCGAGCCGAACAGCACCAGCATACCGACCCACGCCCACATAACGCCGACGATAAGTCCGAGCACCTTGCCCTCGGAGAGGCTCAGGATGTGGGACAGAAGCGTGTGCGGGATTATGCAGAGCGGTATCGGAACGAGCGCGTAGCACGTCGCGATGAATATATCTTTAAGGCTGCCCTCGCCCTCGAACAGAGTGGTAAGACACCAGTTGGATATGACCCACAGACCGACAGGAACGACTATCGAGATTATCTGACCGAAAATGCTCTGATAGCCTCTTGACGGGTTGAACAGGTAAGCCGTGCCTATGCCGTTGTAGGTGAAGGACGCTATCGCTATCGCCAGCCACGTTACGGCGCCTCTTATGGATCCGCGCTTTTCATGCTTCAGATCCCAGAAGCCGTCGAACGGGTGCATCATAAGGTGGAAGGCGAATATGACCTCCTCGCCGTACGACCTGCGTCCGCCCGGTCTCGTCGCGACCTCCTTGTTCCTCTTGCCGACGAAGCGGAAGAAGAAGTAAAGTCCTACTACGACCACGATTACCACGAGCGGAACGACCAGCGCGTATTTGGCTACCCATTCCTTTCTGTACTGCTTGAACGCGGTGGAGTAGTTCGTCGTTTCGTACGCCGCCTCATACATCTTCATGGCTTCCTGATATTCGCCTTCTCTGTAATGGGCTTTGCCTATACCGACGTACGCCTCGTCGAAGTTGTTGTTTCTCATAAGGATGCCGCGCCAGTTGTCGGCAGCCTCTTCATAGTTAAGGCTCTTCTGGTTCTGCAGAGCGCTTATAAGGATGTTGCCGTATTCCGTTCTCTTGAACACCGTGATATTGTCGGCGGTGTTGTCGAGCACGAGCAGGTCGGCGCCCTTGTAAACGACGCTGTTGACCGTTTCCATATTTCCGAGCTGGGAGCCCTGGTCACCGAAGATGAACAGAAGCGAGCCGTTCTCGTCGTATGTGTATACCTTGGATCTCGTCTTGTCTATGATCGACCACGTTCCTATCGGTCCGAGAGTTACGTCGACGATCTTCGACGGTCCGTAAATGCTTGAGCTTGTGGAAGCGCTGCGGTTGATCCTGACCTCGCCGGACGGCGGGTAGAAGCCGTTACGCTTAAGGATCTCGTTACCCTGGGTATTGAGCATCTTGACCGGCGCGTATTCGCCGCTCGTGCTCTTGCCCTCGATTGCGCTCTGCTGCGCGCCCTCGTCAAGGTTTATGTTCGTAACGTAGATCATACCGTTATCGTCTATCGTGATGTTTTCATACTCGGACGATATGGTCTTCTGCTGCTGGTCTATCTGCTCCTGCGTCTGGAATCTTCTCCAGAAGATCTGCCAGGCGGAAAGCGGAGCCTTCTGTGCGCCGATGAAGCCCTGGAACACGCCGTCGCTGTCCATGGCGATGATGCCCTGATACGTGGAGGTCGAAACGACGTACATTCTTCCCGATCTGTCGACCGCGACCGCTTTCGGGCGGTAGAGGTCGTCTACCGAGAATTCGTCGGCTATCGG
Source organism: uncultured Ruminococcus sp. (assembly GCA_902784545.1). Lineage (GTDB taxonomy): Bacteria > Bacillota > Clostridia > Oscillospirales > CAG-272 > UBA1248. Next base: position 13,471 of record CACZVC010000003.1, read on the forward strand.
CTTTTCAACCACCTTTACAAAGTTGGCGTCACGGTCGAATATTACTATTCTGTTGTTGTCCGTATCGCAGACGTAAATATTGTTCTCCGTTACGAAGACGCCCTGCGGGTTGTTGAATTTGTCCTGGATTCCCTGGGAGTTCACAAACTTCTCTATGTAGTAGCGGAGCTTGTATCTCTTGTTGAGAACTATTATTCTGTTATTGCCGGCGTCGGCGATATAAACGTTCTGCTTATCGTCGACGAACAGGTCTGACGGGTTTTCAAGCGCCGGGGACACGCCCATCGTTTCGCTTGTAACTATCTCGTCCGGAACGTAGGCGTCCGGAGATTCCATATAGTTTCCGTTTATATCGTACGTGTAGCTCTGGTAGGAGTAGTACGACGCTGCGGCAGGCGCGAGCATGAGCAGTACGGCAAATACGACCGCGGCGGCTTTAATAATATTTTTCATTATTATATACCTCCTTAGTCTTTCATACCGGAAGACGCCATCGTCTCGATTATGTTGCTCTGCGAGATAATGAAGACCGTTACCGGTACTATCATCATTATGACCATCGCGGCGGTACTTGCGCCGGCGCGGACGATACCCGCGGACAATATCTGCTGTATGGCGTAGTTGAACGTCTTTAACTGCTCCGACTGGATGTAGACGGAGGAACCCGTGTTCCACAGTCCCTGGAACGAATACACGATAAGCGTGAGCCACGCGGGCTTGACCATCGGCATCGCTATGGACCAGAACACCTTGAATTCGCTCGCGCCGTCCAGACGCGCGCTTTCAAGCGCTTCGTTTGAAACGGATGAATCCATGAACTGCTTCATCAGGTACAGACCCAGAGTCGAGCAGCAGGCAGGCAGGATGATCGCCAGCAGGTTGTCGATGAGTCCCAAGAACGAGAACGTGATGAAGTTTGCTATACCGGTTACCGTGGAAACGAACATAAGCGATAAAACTATCATCTGGAATATCGTCTTTCTGCCCGGGAACGGTATCTTCGACAGCGCGTACGCCGCGAGAGAACCCAAGCAGAGGTTTCCGAAAGTACCGGCAGCCGTGATGAGCACGGTGTTGAATATGTACCTTGAGAAAGGCACCCACGACGTGTTCATCAGCTTGAACAGGTCTGCGTAATTCTTGAACGTCGGGTTTATGACGTAGAATTTCGGCGGGAATATCCAGAGCTCGTCAAGAGGCTTCAGCGACGTCATTACCGAGAAGTACATCGGTATGAACATCAGTACACCCAATATGACAAGCACTACGGTGATACCCGCGTCGCCCCCGGCAGACCGGTTAAGGACGACCTTGTGATTTCTGACACGCATTTTTCTTGCCATATTACTGTCCCACCTTTGATAAGAGTTTCTTGATAAGCATATTCGAGCCTATCATCATCAGGAACAGTATCGTTGCGATAGCGGACGAATATCCGACCTCGAAACGCTGTCCTCCGTAGTCCTCCAAGTGGTGCATGATGGTCCATGCACAGTAGTCGACGGACGGGAAGCCGGCGAGCGCCGTAACTATACCGCCGAAGCCGAAGGAACCGGTTATACTCATAACGGCGCCGAACATCAGCTGTTCCTTCATCGCGGGCAGGGTTATGTACCAAAGCTCCTGCCAGCGGTTCTTTACGCCGTCGAGCGCGCCCGCCTCGTAAAGGCTGTTATCGACTATCTGAAGACCCGCGATAAACGAAAGGAACGTAGTACCGAGCGAGGTCCACAGAGCGACGATTATGCACAGCGGCATAACGTACCGCGCGTCCTGGAAGAACTGAACAGGCTCCGTTATGAAGTTGTACTCGATCAGGAAGCCGTTTACGTAACCGTAACGGTCCGACGAGAAGAAGATACCGAATATCTGATACATCGAGCCGGCGATGGACGGAGCGTAGAATATAAGTGTTACGAACGCTCTCATCTTCGGGGGCAGCTCGTTTATGAACCATGCTACGAACAGCGACAACAAGTACGAAACAGGTCCCGTGACAACCGCGAATATAAGCGTGTTCTGTATGGCGGTAAGGAATATATCGTCGTCGAGGAACAGTCTTATGTAGTTGTCAAGTCCAACGAATTTCGGCCATTCGAGCAGGTTGAAGGATGTAAAGCTCAGTATCATGGAAAGAAAGACCGGAACGACCGTGAATACGAAGAAGAGTATGAAGAACGGAGCTATCATTATGTAACCCGCTTTGTTCTTCTTCATCTCCTTGAGCGTCCACTGGGCTTTCGTCATGTCCTTTCTTGCCACCGGCTTTGCTTTTCTCTCTTTTACTGCCGTATTCTGTGACATGTTGATTCTCTCCTGTTTAAAAATTTGCGTTTATACTATATGAATAAATATTATACCGTTCATTTGAACCATTCGGGATGCGCTTCCTTGTTTTCATCCCTGAAATCTTCATAAGTAATCAGACCAAACTCTTTGCGCTTGCGCGAAAGCTCGTTGTTGATGTACTGTATCTGGTCAAGCAGCGAGTCCGTCGCGTCCGCGTTGTTGTTATAGCAGTTAAGGAAGGCAAAGTCAACGTAACGCGTGATGATGTAGCCGCCCGGGAATTCCGGAGTGCCTTTCAGATGCGCGAACTGGGCTTCGAGATTCTTTCTCTCCTGGTTGGTCCACGACATATTGCGGAGAGCCTCGGTGTTTGCGGTGTTGAATTTCGCCGCCATACCGATTATGGCCTCATACTGCTTTGCGTAAGAGGACTGAGCCTGCGCTCCCGTCCACCACTTCATGTACTCCCAGCAGTTCTTGCGAAGCTCCTCGGATCTTCCCTTCTTGTCTCTCATTATGACCGTAGCGGAGACCGAGCAAGGAGCGTTGCTGTTTATTACGGGCAGTCCGTCGTCGCCTATAATGTCGTTGCCGTTCTCATCCTTCTGGATGGTTCCGGGCAGAAGCGTGAATTCCCACAGACCGCGGAGCTCTGTCGCGTAAATGGTGAACTGGTTGTACGTCAGGTAATCCGCCACGGCTATCGGCATCTCGCCCATACGGAAGTACGTCGCAAGGTCGTAAGCACGCGGGAACTTGAACGTCTGGAACAGAGTTACAAGCTCGTTGAAGCATTCAAGAGACGTTTTTGAATCAATGTTTATCTGCATACCGTCAAGCACGCCGTCGCCGTCGATATCGGAATAGAGGTCCTCGTCACGCTGATACATCAGCATCATCAGACCGCCCAAGCTCGACGGGAAGCCGACCTTACGGTAGTTTATCTGCAAGGCGGGAACTATATCGTAGAGATCACTCCAGGTTTGCGGAACTTCAAGATCGAGCTCCGCGAATATGTCTTTGCGGTAGAACAGCATCGAGAAGCCGAGACGCTCCGGAATGCCGTAGTAAATGTATGAACCGAGGTGGTCCGGGTTTTCAAGACGGAGACCTACGAGCGCCTGATCGCTGAATCTGTCGGCGCAGACCTGCGGGTAATCGGAGTAGAGGTTGTTCGCCCCGTCCGATTCTATGTAAAGCGGCTCTATGGCGCTCCTTATGGCGTAGTTGATAACGTCCGTCTGACCCATGGCGAGCGATATGTCGGGACCGTCGCCCGCGAGCGTCGCGGGAAGCAGCGTGCCGGCGGCGACCAGTTTAAGGTTGACCTTGACCGGGCAGTCGACGTCTATCAGCTCACGCATGACCTGCGCTTCCTCACGGCTGGTGGATATCCAGACCTCAACGGGCTCGACCGTGCTGTTGTCCTCGATGGCGCCGAGCGAGTTGTAATCGGTGAAGAAGCTGGCGAAGAAGGCGCTTACCTCAAAGCCGAGGGACTTGAAGAAGCCTGCCGCCGCCTTCGGATAATCCTTGGCGTCCTTGCCCGCGGGCTGTAAGGAGATGTAGTCTATATTCAGCGCCTGCAGCTTGGTGTTCATGACCCAGGTGCCGAGGTAACCGGTGTTGACCTTCAGGTTATCGAGGTTCTTCGCTATCTCGGACTCCTTGCTGCTCATCTTCTGCAGTAAGTACGCTATTTTTTCAAGTGTCGCTATATCGGACGCGGATTTGCCGCCCAGGATCTTTTTGAACTGTTCGGCGACATCCGTGATTTTTAACTGCGTCGATCTCATGAGAAGGATCGTGTCGTAGATGACCTCGGCGAAGCCGTATGAAACGAATTCGTCCGGGTTCGGACCGGTGATCCTTATGATCGAGCGGTATATCGAGTTCATATCGTCGATACAGTCGCCTATCTGACGGAGCGTATCCGACATGTTGCCGTAGCCGACTTCCATTTTGATCTTGTAGTCCTTGCCTGCTTCAAACCAGAACTTAAGATCCTTTTCGCCGTCGTTCAGCGGACTGCACTGCCAGTCGTCGTCATAGTTGAACTGCAGTCTGTAACAGTTTTCAAACGGTATCTCGCCGTTTATGTAAAGCACGCGGGAAACGTACAGACCTTCGCGTATGGACTGCTTGAATCTCGGCACGATGTAGTAGTAGCCGTCCTCGGTTATCTCGGAGCCGGGTATCGTCCACTCTATCCACTGACCGAACGTCTGCCACTTGTTGTCGCCTATCGTGTTGAGAAGCTGACGCGAAGCGTGCTGCGGCTCGGTTATCGACGACGTTCTGTCGTTCAGCGCGTATATGGTAAGGTCGGACGTCGAGCTCGGCGTTTCGGCCTGTACCTTCGGCGCGTTCGCCGAAGCCGAGGCGTCCTTCGTTCCGTGGCTCTCAAGGTATTCCTCATATGAGGGCAGACCCTTGTACGGCTCGACGTGGATCTCGGAGATTATGATGTCGTTCATCGTAGCGTTGAACGATATCGTATGCTCGCCCTTGGTCAGCGCGTATTTGAGCGGCTGCAGCTCGTAGCCCTGCGAGTCGCGCAGATATGATTCCGACCATTCGTAAATCTGCTGCTTCTGCGGCTTCTTTTCGTTCTGGTTCTTGTCAAGCGTAAAGCCCTGGGTGCCGTCCTCCCGCTTAACGTCGGCATCCAACATATCAACGAATTTTCTCGTGAATTCGAAGTAGTAGGATTCGCTGAACGGAGCCGTTCCGTCAACGAAAAACTCACGCTTGATGTTAGACGTGTTTATGTTCTTTGTCTCGAAGGGCTTGTATTCGATGCGGACGACGTAGTAGCCGGTCTCCGGCACGTCTATCTTCCAGCTCGTTACGCCCGCTTCGGGCATGTGAAGGACGCTGCCCTTCTCCGGGTCGTTCATTACCTCGGCCTTCTGCTCGGGGTAGTCCGGGTCAGGCTCGAAGGTGTACCCTTCCGCCGCCTTTACCGTGACGCCGGCGCCTGTCGCGTCGTGCCAGTTCTGGGCGTTCCTTTCTTCGATATAGGTATGGTAGTCCTCGCTGTAGAGGTACTCCTTTACCTGGTCCATGGTCGTCTTTTCCGTTTTTGTGCCGGTCTCGGCGGCAGGTGCGGCTAAGACGCCCGTAGAGAGTAGCATAAGCGCCGCAAGCAGGACTGCTAACGCTTTTGCCGTTTTGGATGATCTCATTGGCTTTTCCTCCTGATGAATATCGACGATACCGCGATGCGGTAAAGGTCACGCGCGCTGAAACGAGAAACAACGCGCTATAATTTAAATATAATATATCACAAGATTTTTATATTGTCAATACCGATTTTTTTAAATAAATATCATCATTCTTTCATACGGTTTTCAGAATAATGCCCAAAACGGTCATCCGCGTTTTTTGTGTAAATTCCCCAAACCGTTTTTCGGCGTCTGAGCGCGCGCGATACGGCCGTTTTTTTGCGTTTTTTCGGCGTATTTTGTATCTTTTTGAATCCGCAAATTTAAAAATATTTTGCGCATTATATTAAAATATTTACGGAAACTGAAAATCGCGCCGTGTTTGACGTCGTTTTTCGCGATTTTTGCGGCCGGGTTGATTTGTAGGTTTTGCACAATTTTAAGCGCGAAATTTCTACATTTGTGCAATTTTCACAAAATTTCGGATTTTTTATCGAAATTCGGAAAATCGTCTTTACAAACGCGCTTTTTCGCTGTATAATGGGGGAAAATTCCATACGGCAAACAACACTTATGAAAAAAGAAAACGTAATCAAAAAATTCAAAAACATACCCGTTATAAAGACGGAAAGGCTGACTCTGCGCCGTATGCGCGTCGAGGACTGCCACGATATGTACGAGTATTCCAAACGCGAAGACGTGACGGAATATCTGCTGTGGTCGCCGCATCCAAACCGCACGCACACGAGAAAATACCTTGAATATATAAAAACGCGATACGACGACGGCGAGTTTTACGACTGGGCGGTACAGCTCGATTCCGAGCAGAAGATGATAGGCACCTGCGGCTTTTCGTCGATAGATTTCGCAAACAACTCCGCCGAGGTCGGCTACGTCATAAACCCGGCGTACCGCGGAAGGGGCTACGCGCCGGAGGCTCTGCTCGAAATAATGATGTTCGGCTTCCTTGAGCTGAATCTCCACAGGATTGAGGCGAGGTATATGGACGGCGAATAGCTGCCCCCCACGAGCCAGTACGCCACGACAGCCAGCGCCCAGGCCCCGGCAATGCACGCGGCGTCCGCCAGCGCCAGCGCCAAATTCATCAAAACACGCTAAAATATAGGAAAATAAAACATTGGGGAGCTTGGTGAAACGCCCGGCTGAGAGGAAACACAGTTTCGACCCGTAACCTGATCCGGATAATGCCGGCGTAGGGAATGAGTACCTGAAATTGGGATGAGCTTGAACGCCGCGTTTTTACGCGGCGTTTTATGTTCACCCGTCCCCTTTTCCTCAAGAGAAAGGAAAACAAAATGACAGAACAACAGACAGAAAAAACAAATCAGAACAAAAACAGGATCCGCACAAGAAGACTTGTGGAATGCGCCGCAATGGTGGCGCTCGGCACGGTGCTTTCGCTTATCAAGATACCCGTCGGGCATCTCGGCGGCAGTATCACGCTGCTCTCCGCCCTGCCGCTCGTTTACGTATGCTACAAGCACGGCGTCAAATGGGGCTTCGCCTCCGCTTTCGTCTATTCGATACTCCAGATGCTCGTCGACATACCGACGGTCGTTAAGATCTTCGCGCCGGGCGAGGGGCTCGTGTGGTACATGGCTCTGCTCTCCATAGCGCTCGACTACATCGTTGCGTTTACCGCCATCGGTCTCGCCTCGCTTTTCAGCAATATGAAAAATCCGACGGCGGCGCTCGGTTTAGGCGCGTTCGTCGGACTTATGGCAAGATACATATCAAGCTTCTTCTCCGGCTGGATATTCTACGGCGCGTGGGCAAGCTGGTATTTCGACCCGTCCGAAACGGATAACTTCGCCAGCATAAGCGAAGGCACGGCGAAATTCGGCGCGTGGGTGCTTTCCACCTTCGGCGACGGACAGGGGCTCGCGGCGTTCTACTCCGCGTTCTATAACGGTCTTTATATGATACCTGAAATAATAATCACCGTTATCGGCGCCGTCGGAATATCGTTTATCCCGTTCGTGAAAGACAAAAACAGAAATCTCAGGTAAAATACGAAACGATCCCGTTGTATATGCCCTGCGCGTATGACGCGGGATCGTTATTCATAGCCGCGGCTTCGGCGGCGTTCGTTATGAAGCCCATTTCTATAAGCGCCGCCGGCATGACGGTCTTGCGCAGAACGTACAGCGTCGGCCTTGCGAAAACGCCTCTCGACACGGTACCGGTCCTGTCGTACAGTCCTTTCAGAATGCTCTGTGCGAAAGGATAAGCGGGCGAGGAAAGCGAGTAAACGTAGCCCTCGCTGCCCGTCGCCGTCGTTATCTCCGAAGCGTTGCAGTGAAGGCTTATGAAATAATCGGCGCCCCACGAGTTTGCGGCGGAGGTCCTCGCCGCAAGCGACGTCGCGTTGCTTGTGCCAAGTATCTCGTCGGGCGCGTTTCTCGACGTTATCGACTGAAAGCCGGGGTTTGAGTTGAGCAGATCGCGCAGCTTTACGCCTATTTTGTACGTGAGATCCGCCTCCTGCAGGCCGTTCCCCTCGGCGCCGGAATTCGGGTTTCTCGGGTTGTGTCCCTGGTCTATAAATATCTTTATCATAACAAATCTCCTTTTTTATTATGATATGCGAGGTGAGCTTTTACCGTGAGTACGAAAACGGATATACTCCTGTCAAATCTGCGTAAATGCGCGGACAGATACGGAATGATAAAAAACGGCGACCGGGTGCTCTGCGCCGTGTCGGGCGGCAAGGATTCGCTTGCGCTCGCGTACGGGCTGAAGCGGCTTTCCGCGTTTTATCCCGAAAAATTCACCGTTTCCGCCGTGACGGTCGATATGGGCTTCGACGCCGTTTTTTCCCCGCTTTACGATTTTATGAAGCGTGAGGAAATACCGTACGAAATAATAAAAACCGATATAGGCAAGGCGATAGATGGGTTGGAAAAGCCGTGCTCCCTCTGCGCCAGACTGCGCCGCGCGGCGCTCTGCAATTACGCTTATGAAAAAGGCTTCGGCAAGCTTGCGTTGGGTCACACCGAGGACGACGCTGCGGAGACCGCGCTTATGAATCTGCTTTTCGGCGGACAGATATACACGCTTGAACCGACGACCGTGTACGCGGACAAATCGCTTACTCTCATACGCCCGCTTTCGTTTACGAACGAGCGGCTGATATCGTCGCTTGCGAAGGAGCTTTCGCTCCCCGTGATAAAAAACCCCTGCGGCCGCGAGAGCGACTCCGCAAGGGCTTACGTCAGGGAAATTATAAAAAATACGGACAGGATATGCCGCGGCACCGCACACAGGACAGCGAAAGCGTATTTTGACGATGACCGGGCAGTTAATATAAACGATTTGAAAAAGACTTGATCCGCCTGACGTCAAAACAGTTCAAGAGAAAAAATAAAACGCGTTTTTTCTCGTTCTTCTGCGGCTTCAGATGTGCGCTTGTTTTACTTTGTTTTTTTCTGATTCTCGTTTGACTTACAGTTTTCGCGGCAGAGGTTCGAGGACATACAGGTGAACTCGCCGTCCGTGCCGAGCTCGCGGCGCATTATCACGTTTCCGTCGAGCTTTGAGCAGTAGCGCTGCTTTATTTCGTAAAAAGGCGCCTTTTCCGATCTTCCGTTTACAAATTCAGACATAAAAATTCTCCTTACCGGTTTTTTATTATTGTACCCGGTAAGGAGATTTTTAGTTACTTGTTCCAAAGCGATTTTTTAAAAAATCATACTCTTTTTTTTCATCTGCGTAAAACAAGATCATAGCGACAAGCAAAGCCGAAAAAAGAGTCACCATTACGGAACAAACGATTATAACTGTTTTTGTATCTTTTAACGTCTGCTGAAATCCGTATTCCTCGTCTATAATTACTTCGCCGTTATGTTCAAAACCTAAAACGCGATTCTCTTTGCTCGGTATCAAAAGCAGGTTTGAATATGTGATATACCGTAACTTTATCTCGTCGCCTGACTGTAAGATTTCCATAATCCTGTGTTGTCCGCCTTCGATCTTTCTGTAATCGGTATCTAATACATATCGTTCCGATTTGATTTCAAAGGACGTATAGTGGGAGCCTCTTCTCCAGTATTCATTTCTCACGGAGCCTTTATCCGCGGTCGCTGTAATGTTCTTTATCGTACCGTCTGAAATCGCGTTATAGAATTTCGCGTCCCTTACTATAACATAGGAAAAGATCAAAACCAAAATAAAGCAAAATGCGATGGGAGTGTACAAGCCGCGGAGGCTTTTTTTACGCTGTTCAAGGGTTTTTGTTTTTGAGACGCGTTTTGTTTTTTTGTTCGCCTTTTTTGCCATTACAATTTGAGCGCCCAACGGGCGTTATCTCGGCACATATCGTCAATATCGTACTTCGCCTGCCAGCCGAGGACCTCTTTCGCCTTCGATACGTCGGCGTAGCACTCCGCGATATCGCCGGGGCGGCGCGGAGCTATGACGTACGGCACCTTTTTGCCCGACGCCTTTTCAAACGCGCGGACGAGCTCGAGCACGGACGTTCCCTTGCCCGTTCCGAGATTGACTGTCTGCACTCCCCTGTTCTTTCTCGCGTAGGAAAGAGCCGCGAGATGACCGTCCGCAAGGTCGACGACGTGGATGTAGTCGCGCACGCCGGTGCCGTCGACGGTATCGTAATCGTCGCCGAAAACGTTCAGGTGATCGTATTCGCCGTTCGCGACCTTCACGATATACGGCATAAGATTGTTCGGTATGCCGTTAGGCTTTTCGCCTATAAGTCCGCTTTTATGCGCGCCTATCGGGTTGAAATAGCGGAGCAGTACGGCGGAAAAATCCTTATCCGAGGCGCACACGCCCTCAAGTATGTGTTCTATGAACACCTTCGTCCAGCCGTAGGGATTCGTCGCGCTCGTTTTCATCCCCTCGACGAACGGCACGGGATTGTCGTTTCCGTAGACAGTTGCGGACGACGAGAATATCATTATCTCACAGCCGTGCTTTTTCATCGCTTCAAGCACCGTGAGCGTTCCGTTTATGTTGTTGTCGTAGTATTCGAGCGGTTTTTCCACCGATTCGCCGACGGCTTTCAAGCCCGCGAAATGTATGACCGCCTCGATTTTGTTTTCGGTAAATATCGTATCGAGTTTACCGGCGTCGCGCATATCGGCGCGGTAAAATCCAAAGTCTTTGCCGCTTATCTGCCTGATTTTATCAAGCACGTCGGGCGAGCTGTTTGAAAAATTGTCAAGGATAACTATATCCTCGCCCTTTTCAAGCAGCTGAACGACAGTATGAGAGCCGATGAATCCGGCTCCGCCGGTAACAAGAACAGACATTTAATCCCTCCACAGATCCTTTTTGTATTCGCCTTTGTCGGTGAGCTCCTTTATCGAGGCTACGACCTGCTCCCTGTCCTCACGGTACGTCACGCCGAACCATTTCGAGCTTGTTTTGAGCACCTTTACGGTCGCGCCCCCGGTCATCGCTTCCTTTACCGCGGCGGGCAGATAATACTCGTCTTTGAGCGGTCTTTCGGCGTTGTTTATATTCATTACGAAGTTTTTGAAGCCTTTTGCGAGCACGTCCTTGAATTCCGGCGTGAAGCCCCAGAAATTCATAGATACGGGAACGTGCGGATCGAGCGGGAATCTCTCTTCCTTTTCTATATACTCTATGCCGTTTTCCGTGACCTCTATCTTCGTCCTCTCGACAACGTCGGTAAGCATTCCGTTCTCATCGACGGAGCAGATGCCGCGCGATACGGAGCCGTGCTCGGTAACGGTGTTGTCAAGACGGAAGCCCGCCATGCAGTACTGACCTTTTTTCGCCGTTCTGAGATAATCGGCAACGACCTCAAACGATTCCCTGCCGTAAAAGTCGTCCGCGTTTATGACCGCGAAATTATCGTCTATCAGCTCTCTCGCCGAATATACCGCGTGGCCCGTGCCCCACGGCTTTACTCTGCCCTCTGGGATCACCGCGCCCTCCGGTACGTCGTCTATCGTCTGATAAGCATATTCGACCTTCATTCCGGTTATGCGTTTGCCTATCGTTTCCTCAAAATCGGCTCTGTGCTCCGGCTTGATAATGAATATCACTTTGTTGAAGCCCGCCCTTTTCGCATCGTATATGGAGTAGTCCACTATGAATTCTCCGGCTTCCGAAACGGGCTCTATTTGTTTCATACCGCCGTAACGCGAGCCTAATCCCGCCGCCATGATCACAAGTATCATATTTTTTACCTCATATCATAATTTTATTGTTATTCCGTATTTATCGGAAAGCGCTTTAAGGAATACCGATTCGACCTGAGCTATCTCCTCAAAGTCGAGCGTCCTTGTGGGATCGTTGTACTCGACTCTGATAAGCACGGACGTAAAGCCCTTCGGTACGCCCGCACCGACGTAAACGTCGCGCGGAGATACGTTGACGACTATATCCGACGCCGCTTTTATCTCGGGTGAATAATCGGTGAAATGAAGTCCGTTTTTGACTAAGAAATTGTATTCTCTCGTAACTGACGGATACGCGCTGTCGAATTCTATGCTGCGCTTCGTTTCCTCAAAGCCCTCGAAGCAGAATTCGAGATACGCCGCGTCGTCGCGCGCGAGCTTACCGTTTTCGAATTCAAGCAGCACCTTCGGGTCTATCTTTCCGATATAGCCGATGCGTCTGCCGTTCACGTAAATGTCGCCGCCCGCGCCCTGCTCGAACATGCCGAGCCCGTCGGTGGGTCTGATCTCGTATTTTATGTTGAATTCGCGCATTATCGCGTCGAGCAGGCTGACCGCGTCGTAAACGCTGAACTTCGCGTCCTTGGCTATGCCGAAGCCGCGTCCGAGCTTGACGCCGGTCATAAGCGCGGCGAACACGTTTTTCTCGTTATAGCCGTCCTCGTGATCCTTCTGACGGAAGAAGCGCTTGCCGACCTCGAATATGCGGAGGTCGTTTTTGCCGACGGACATATTCGACACCGCGGTCGAGATAAGACCGTAGGCGAGGGACGGACGCATAAGCTCGTAGAAGTTGTTCAACGGATTGAGTATCTTTATATCTCCGTAATACTCAGAATCTTCTTTTATATGGAGCATCTGCATCGCGCTGCCGGGTATGAAGCCGTACGTCAGCACCTCGATGAAGCCGAAGCCGACCATTATATCGCGCAGCTTGTTAGCGTTTTTGTTGACCGGGTTTTCAACGTAGGGAGCGTACAGCTTGATGGGCTGAGGCTCTATGTTGTGATATCCGTACATACGCCCGACCTCTTCGATTATATCGACGTCGTATTCGATATCGAGGCGGAAATCCGGCACCGTGATCTTTATGTTCTCGCCGTCATCGCACTCCGTGCCGAAGAAGCAGTCGTTTAAATATTTGCAGATCTGCGGAATATCGAGATCGGAGCCTAAAACGGAGTTGATGCGCTTTTTCGTCACGGTTATCGTCTGCGGCCCGGCGGACGTGCCGTCCGTGTACATATATCCCGTTTTATTGTATTCGCCGCCGCAGAGCTCCGTTATCATTTTTATGCAGATAAGAGCGCCGGGCAGAGCCGTGGCGGGCGAAACGCCGCGCTCGAAGCGGTAGGAAGCCGCGGTCTGAACGTGGGTCTTCTTGCTCGTAACGCGCTCGATGATGTGGTCGAAGTTCGCGGATTCGATTATGATGTTTTTCGTTTCCGCCGTTACCTCCGGAGCGTGACCGCCGATTATACCGGCTACGCAGAGCGGATTTTCGTCGTCGGATATGAGCAGAGCGCCGGTCGGCAGCTCTATCTCGGTCGAGGCGAGCGTCGTGAATTTCGTCGGCGCGTGGACGTTTTCTATCCTAATATCGCCCTTGACCTTGTCCGCGTCGAAAATGTGTATCGGCTGACCTATCTGCAAAAGCACGTAGTTGCTTATATCGACTATCGGGTTTATGCAGGCAATGCCGGATTTCATCAGCCTGTCTTTTATATATTCCGGCGTTTCGCCGGTGTTGTCCACGCCGCGTATCTCCGCCGCGCAGTATCTGTGCACGTCCTTTGAGTCTACGACTATCCTGTGCGAAAGCACGCCGTTGTCGTCAGTAAGCTCAAGCGGTACGTCGGGCGTGAAATTTTTCGTTTCCCTTCTTCCCCTGCCCGCGTAGTATTCGCGGAGCACGCCGGCGACGGAAAGCATATCCGGTCTGTTCGCCTTTACCTCTATTTCAACGGCTTTGTCGTCGCCGTAATCCTCGATCGAGGCTATCTCGAAGCCCTGTAAATTGAGCCATTCAAGCAGGCCGTCGTAATCGGCTCCTATCTCGGATTCAGCCTTGAGCCAGTTATATGAAAATTTGAACATTTATTTTCTCCTCCTTATCAAAGCTGTTCCCAAAGAGATATCTCGTTCTCGAAAAGCTTGCGCATTTCAAGTATCTTGTAGTAAAGCATGGGCAGACGGTTGAGTCCCCAGCCGAACGCGAAGCCCACGGTCTCGCGCGAATAGCCGACAGCCTCGAACACGTTCGGATGCACCATACCGGCGCCCGCGACTCTCATCCAGCCCGTGCCCTTGCACGTTCTGCAGCCCTTGCCGCCGCACATAATACAGCCCATATCGACCGCCGCCGACGGCTCCGTGTACGGATAGTAGCAGGGTGAGAATTTCACCTTGTATTCGGGACCGAAAACGCGCTTTACGCTCTCCATGACCGCCCATTTGAGGTTGGCGAGGTTTATTCCCTCTCCGACGACAAGACCCTCGACCTGATAGAAGCACGGCGTGTGCTGCGGGTCTATCTCGTCGACTCTGTAAACGACGCCGGGGGAGATTATCATGAACGGCGGCTTGTGTTCAAGCATATATCTGACCTGAACGCAGGAGGTATGCGAGCGCAGAAGCACCTTCGGATATTCGAGATAAAACGTATCCTGCATATCTCTCGCCGGATGATAATACGGCATATTGAGCATTTCGTAGTTGTGGCGGTCGTTTTCTATCTCCGGACCGTAGGCGATGCTGAAGCCCATTTCCTTATAGACCTCCTCGAACATACGCCCCACGCGGATAAGCGGATGTATCTTTCCGCGTATGAATTCCGGCGACGGGACCGTAAGGTCGACCGCAAGATCCTTTTTGGATAATTCGGCTATCTTCTTTTTCGCCGCGGCTATCCTCTCCTCAAAATCCTTTTTAAAGTCGTTGATCGCCGCGCCGACTTCCTTTTTCTGTTCGTTCGGCAGAGCCTTCATTTCCGCGAAAAGCTCCTTCATCACCTTGCGGAACGCCGTTTCAACGCCCTGAAGCTTGTCCGGCGCGTCGCTTTGCTCGAGTTTCTCGGCAAGCTCCCGCTTTTTGTCGTCAATAAACTGTGCCATAATGCGCACTCCTTCTGTTATATTCGTCATAAAATTATCATATTAAATTGTATATTATCACATTTAAATCTAAATGTCAAGAACATTTTTGTTAAATCGGGTATCGATGCGGGAAAACGTAAAAATACGTATCAAACAAGACCTTTACGAAGCGCGGCGGCGGCTTATAACGCGATTGATGCAAATTTTACCTGACAGCATGGGCGAATACCTCTCTTTTTGTCGATTTTCCACAAAAAACGCGCCGTATTTTCTACAACCGCAAAATCAAAACTGCCTTGATTTGCTTATAATTTCAATTTATAATAGGAAAAGCAAGATAAAAGGAGAGCCGCTTTGCGGCGTATTTGCTTATGGTTTTTTCAACGCTTGAGTTTTTGTTCCTGTATCTTATTATCGCGCTCGGGTTTTATTACCTGTTCCCGCGGAAGATACGGAACATCTGGCTGCTTATCATCAGCCTTGTTTTCTACGGCTGGGGAGAGCCTATCTATCTGTTCCTTATGATATTCACGATAGTCGTCGACTACGTCTGCGGCTATATGGTGGACAAATTCAGGGCGGATAAAAAGAAAGCCAAGACCGCGCTCGTTATAAGCGTCATACTGAATCTCGCGATACTCGGATTTTTCAAGTATTACGACTTCATCGTCGGCAGTATAATCAACCTCATACCGGGTGTGAACATACCGCTGCTCGGTCTTTCGCTGCCTATCGGTATATCGTTCTACACGTTCCAGGCTCTGTCGTACGTCATAGACGTTTACAGAGGCGACGCGTCCGTGCAGAAGAAGATAACGTCCTTCGGCGCCTACGTAACGCTGTTCCCGCAGCTTATTGCCGGTCCTATCGTCAGATACAAGGACGTTGACGACGCGCTGAACGAACGTACCGAAACTGTCGACCTTTTCGCCTCCGGCATACGCACGTTCATGGCGGGTCTGGGCAAAAAGATACTTTTCGCAAACGTTGTCGGTCAGCTCTGGGCGAACATACGCGACGTGCCTATGGGCGAGCGTACCGTCGTCGCCGCGTGGCTCGGAATAATCTTTTACTCATTACAGCTTTATTTCGACTTTTCCGCGTATTCCGATATGGCCATAGGTCTGGGCAAGATGATGGGCTTCAGATTCTTGGAGAACTTCAACTACCCGTACATAGCCGACTCGATAACGGACTTCTGGCGCAGATGGCATATGTCGCTTTCCACGTGGTTCCGCGACAACGTGTATTTCCCGCTCGGCGGCTCGCGCTGTTCCCTTTTCAAGACTTACAGGAATCTTTTCATCGTATGGATGCTCACCGGCATATGGCACGGCGCCTACTGGAATTACATTTTATGGGGCGTGTTCTACGGCGTGATACTTATGATGGAAAAGGGCTTTCTGCTCAAATGGCTTGAAAAGATACCGAAAGCCCTGCGCCACGTTTACACGCTTATAATCGTGCTTTTCGGCTGGCTGATATTCGTGTTCGAGAACACGAGCGAGGGCTTCGCGTATCTTAAAAATATGTTCGGCGTCGGCGCCGCGGGCTTTGCAAGCACGGCGGACGCGTATCTTGTACTGCGCAACCTGATCTTCATAGCGATACTCATAATCGCCTGCACGCCGCTGCCGAAAAAGCTGTTCTACAAGCTTTATTTCAACGAATTCAAGCCCGGCAAGGTCTGGCGCGTTCTCGTACCGGTCGGCTGCGTCGCTCTGCTCGTCGTCTGCACGGCGTACATGGTGGACAGCAGCTTCAACCCGTTTTTGTATTTCAGGTTTTAGAAGGAGGAGGATATAATGGATAACAACGAAATCAAAGTTGAGAATCCGGTGAAAAAACCGAAGAAAAAGCCGGAAGCCGAAATTCTTCTCGACCGCCAGCTTGAAATGAAAACGAAAACAAGAAAAACGGATATCGCAATACTTGCGTCGTTCTGCGCTTTTATACTCTTTTTCGGCATAATGTTCTTCGTAATGCCCGACAAGGAGTATTCCGAAACGGAAAAACGCCCGCTGAAGCAGGCGCCGTCAATGACGTTTTCGAGGATAGGCGAGGATCTCAAACGCGACCTTAAGCTTATGACGATGACCGAGACGGAAAAGAAGGCTTATATAGCCGAGCTCGGCGACAAGTATCTCGTCTTTTCCGACGAGATAGGCGATTATTACGCCGACCAGTTCCCGTTCCGCGACCAGCTCCGCACGGTCAAAGCCGCGGTCGAGATCGGGATGTTAAAGCAGGAGAACAACGACGTTTTGTTCGTCGGGAATTATCTTATCAAAAAAGACAGCGTATCCGGCGTGACGAAGGACGAGGACGGCACGTTCCGCGACAGAACGTATGAGGACGCCGCGGAGACGATAAAAACGAACGTCCATCTGCTTTCCGGTATCGAACAGAGCCTGCCCGAAGGCATAGATCTGCGCACCGCGGTAGCCGGAAGGACGGTTGACGCGGCAAAATCAAAGCTTCCCGCGGTATTTCCGTACGAGGACACGCACGCGGACGTTTACTGGAAAGCTTATTCCGATCAGATAAACGCGGACTCGGTCAGCGCCGTTGAGCTCAAGGAAATGCTGAAAGCGCACTTTGAGAACGGCGAATACGTTTACTACAAGACCGACCACCACTGGACGTCGCTCGGCGCGTATTACGCGTACTGCGAGATAATAAAGTCGTACGGGCTTGAGCCGTACCCGATAGATTCGTTCACAAGAGAAACGTATACGACGTCGTTTATCGGCACAACGTACGCAAAAGCCGGCGCCGCTTTCGGAGGAGCCGACACGATAGAGCTTTTCCGCTTCGAGGGCGACGAGGATTACACGACTAAGATCGTCAAAGGCGACAAGCTCACAACGCTCAAAGGCTTTTACAACAAGGAAAAATACAGGGATATAAACGATAAATACAGCGTTTTCATCGGCTCCGACGACACGGGCGACGGCGGCAACAACGCCGTTACGCTCGTCACCAAAAACGGCGAGAGCAGAAAGAAGCTGATACTTATAAAAGACAGCTTCGGCAACAGTATCGTTCCGTTCCTTGCAAGGCATTTCGACCTCGTGATACTCGACCTCAGAACGAGCTCGGAGGATTTCACGGGCTATCTGCAGGACCCCGACCTTGCGCATATCCTGGTACTGTATAATATGGAGACGTTCATGAACGACGCGAAGATCTCAGACGCCGCGTCAAGGATCATCCCGTATTACAGAACGAAATCGCAATAAAAGCCTCCCTCCTTGAGGGAGGTGGCTCGACGGTACGTCGAGACGGAAGGAGCAGCCTTCCCCCGTTGGGGAAGGTGGCACGCAAAGCGTGACGGATGAGGCGAACACCAGCCTCGCGGTCGTACCCATATCTGATGAGACTAAAAAAGCAACCTGACAAACCCGGTTGCTTTTTTCACGTTCCGCTCTGGCGGAACGTCGCATTCGGCGCCGTGGGGGTGGCGCCCGAATGCGCTTTTATGGGCGGATTACACTTATAGTTGTTTAATCAATTCAATCAGTTCCTTTACTTGTGCTTCGTTTGCTTTTTGTCTGACAACTTGAAGCGCATTGAATTGTCCCGATGACCAAATCGCCATTTTTTCAAATGTAATTCTCAAATCATTTGCATAATTTGAATCTATCCAGTCAGTGGTATCGCCTCTCGTTCTGCAGGCAAAAACAAGAATATCACAATAATCTGGAAACAATTTTAAACCTTTGTCATAGAATTCTGCGTAGTCGCCGGCAGTTATTATACCTATCTTTTTTCCGTTAAACTCTAATTCCGCGGCTTCGTCGCCGGGCGAATCAACAATTGCCCCTCTTGCCAATTGTTTTGCGCCTTGATTTATCAATTCTTGAATTAAAAGCTTTAATGTCGTTGTTTTTCCGCTATTTCCTATACCGCGAAGTTTAATAATAATCGGCATATTATTTCTCCTTTTTATAATTTGTTTTTATGAATCTTCAAAACATTTTACTATCTTGTTACTGTAATTATCACGCAAGTGTTTAAGCTGTCATTAACCTCCAACACCTGATAACCTACATAATTTGCATCATTATCATAAACAAGCGCAATTCTCAAAACCGTGGTTTCATCAGTCATCAAAAATCCGACCATCGGATTTTTCATTACTTTTCCGGTGATTTGATATATGAAAATATTATATGATGATAGACCTTTGGAATTGTTTAGCAGATTCCTTTTTTCAGAGCTTGATAAAGCGCCTTTTTTTACCGCTTCGTCACAGATGTAAATCGAAGTATTCTTGTTTTTTACAAATCTTGATATTGCATCGGAATAACTCATAAAAAATACATTTCCGGGAGATATTCCATCGTTCTGTAAAACACTGTCCACGTCTTGTGAGATCCTGTTACGTATCTTTCTTGTATCAATGGTTTCAGTATAAGAATAAAAGCATTTTTTACACGTATATGAGATTTTTCCGTTGTTTTCAATCGTCGGTTCAACAATTACTTTCTTTTCAAACTCGTGATTTTCAACAGCCGGGATTTTTTCGGTATAACTATAACCGCATTTTGTGCAATAATACGTCTTTTCGCCGTCTGCACACGTTGGCTCTCTTGTAATTTTTGAGGAGAATGTATGACTGCATGAACACGATGTAATAGCATATGTCAAAATCATAACAATTAAAATAAGAAAACATATTTTTTTCACTTTTGTATTCTCCTATCTTCTTTACGATTTTTGTAAGAAATTATGATTTATCAAACTTTAATCGGTTCTTAAATTTATGCCTAATTCATTTTCAAAAGTTTTTTTGAAGCTGTCAAAATATTCTTGTGATTTGTCAATATCAATATAAAATATTATCTGTTCTATAGCATTCCATCCGTATTCAGCGAGTTCCGCACCGACAGAGCCACTTTCAAAATGTGATAAGTAACCTAATGCAACGAAAAAATGGTTAACGGTAGCGTCTTCATCATCATACATAGCTTCCAGACCGCTGTTGTATAAATACGGAAATCCGTCAACTATCCAATCAGTAACTGTACTGTTGTTCCCATTCGTTTGTTCGTATTCGGCGGTTAATTCAACATAATACTTTTTCAAGCCGTCAAACCTGTCGCGCCTTGTATCAATCTCTTTTTTTGCCGCTTTTTTCCACAAATTTGCAGTTTTTTTAAAAAACCAATCGGGATCGGACGATACAAATGTATATGTTCCACTGACCTTAACACTCTTACCGCCTGTTATTTCTATATTTCCCTCGTCAGTAATTTTTATTGTTGCTGCAAGATCTTCTGAACCCCCATTCCAAACCCCATCCACCGTTTTATCTGCAAGATTAACGTCTTCCTTATAAAAGCCTAAACCGAGTGATTGTTTTATATCGTAACTTAAGGGAATTAAACAACTAACTACATTATCTTCTGAATAAAAATTATTATCAACTAAATCAGCGTAATGAATTAGTCCTAAGTATGCATTTGAGAACAAGTTATCCCAATTTGCTTTTGCAGGATATGAATACATATCAATTGAAATGCTATAAAAAATGGTTTCACCGTTTTGTTCTTCTTTGTATCTCATAGCAATATAAGTTTTGTCTTCGACACATTCCCATGTGCCCTCAAGAAACTTTAGTAAATCCGTATCGGTGCTGAAATTTGTGTTGCGTTTGCCGCAAGAAAATAAAACGGGTAAGAGCATAAAAACTACAATCAAAGCAACGGTGACTTTTTTTAATTCTTTTTTCATCTTCTTT
This sequence comes from uncultured Ruminococcus sp., assembly GCA_902784545.1. Classification (GTDB taxonomy): domain Bacteria; phylum Bacillota; class Clostridia; order Oscillospirales; family CAG-272; genus UBA1248. The sequence goes on from CACZVC010000003.1 coordinate 33,959, forward strand.
TCCTCTCATTTAAATAAAAAAGTGCGCCAACCGAGGTCAGCGCACCGAAAAACGCAAACCCCAATTGTCGCCAAACAAATCCAACAGTAATGGAATTCTCTCCATATAACAGCCGTGAAGTTTACGTTTTTACCGTTCTTTATAGCTGTTATATCCGGAATGAGATTTTTTATTCAGAACAAATTAAAGCAAAAAAGCAAAATGCGAAAAAAGTCCAAATAAAAAACGGACAGAAATACACATTACTTATTATGGATTGTTTGGCAAATTAATATTACCACATATACTTAAGCTTGTCAAGTGTTTTTATAAAATTTATAAAATATTACAATTGGAACTCAGTCATTTAACTTATTACAGTTAATTGCATCGCACGCTGATTTCAATTATTTATTAACCGCAAATCTTGACAAAGGCGGATTTATATGGTAAAATCAATATGATCCATATTTCCCGCGCCGCGCGCACGATCACAGAGAGTTTGGTATGAATTACACATATCCGATAGAAGAATACCGCAGACGGCTGTTTGAATACGTCGAGCTTGAAAAGCTTTCCTTTTCGCCCGCGGACAGCCGCGAATACGTGCTTGAAAAGCTGGAGGAGCGCTCAAAAAAGAAGCGCGTTATCGCCGACGCCGCAAACACGATGATACGCGAGTATCTGGAGACGTTTGAAAAGGAACCCGATAAAATAACGCCCGAAGACGCGGACGTTTTATACCGTTTTCTCAAGCTTATCGTTCCCGAGGGGCTGTATACCGGACAGGCGACGGATTTCGGCGTTTTGTACCGTCTGGCAAAGATACTCTCCGCGTATTACAAAAACAAGGATATCGACCGCTATTCCACGGCGCTGAACCGCTGTTCGTACGGATACCGCGCGTATATACAAAGCCATTCTCTCAAACTTCAGGATTCGCCTTATACCGACGACTGCCTCGAGCTTGTCACGCACATAGAAGAGATGACGGATGAGGAAAAAACGACGGCGTTATACGCGCTTTCGCGCTGCGTCGTAATGAATATCGAGCGTTTCCCTCTCGAATTCTATCAAACCGTCAACGATACGATCCTTTCAAACCTCAAAAAGCCTTATTCCGAGCGCGAGGAGCTTATGCTGCTTATCATGTACGGCAGTATTCTCGACGGCTTCTGCGATTACTGCCTGTACGCGAGAGACAACGGCATAGACGTGGACGTTTCAGTTTACCGCCCGTTTCTTAAAGGCGTCTGCGCGCACGTGCGCGAATGCATAGATGAAGACCGCACCTGCGGACTCGGAAATCTGAAGCTTGAAAGAGTGCTTATGATAACGGATTTCCATTTCGGCGTAATAACGCTCGACGAGCTGCTTGACGGACTGACGGAAATACAGAACGAGGCGTCGAAAAGCGGGAGCACGGGGATGCAGGGCTTCGGTCTCGGCACGGTCAACTATCTGTATTTGACGTATCTGTATAAATACAGCCCGAAGCCGAAGGAGGAGATCGTGCGGCTCAGCAGAAAGCGGATTTACGAAGTTTTGCCTAAGCTTTTGCCGCTGTCGCGTAAGGTCAACAACCCGCAGTTCGGGCGTTTTCTCGTCACGTTTCTGAACGCCGCTTCGCTTACCGGCAATTTCGCCGACTTCGAGGACGTCATACTCGAGGCGACCGTTTACGCGGACCGCGCTCTGTTCATACATACCGTTATGGTGCGGGAGATGAGCCGGGCGATATTCGACTATATGATAGAAAAAACGCCCGAAGCGTTTGACGGCACGGCGGGTCACGACGCGGAATATATACGCACGCACAAGGAAGAAATGAAAAAACTGCTCGAGGACTGCTGTATGTATCACGATATCGGCAAGTTTTTCGTGCTTGACATCGTGGAGAATTCGATGCGGCGCCTCTCCGACGACGAATTTCAGCTGATAAAGGGTCATCCGAAGGGATTTGACGGGATATACAGTATGAACGACGAGCACGACGAGCGCGTCGTATGCATACGCGACTGCGCGCTTACGCATCATTTATGGCACGACGGAACGCGCGGTTATCCCGATATAAAGCAGACGAAAAACAGACCGTTTGCGGATATCTTAGCGATCGCGGACAGTATCGACGCCGCAACGGATTTTCTCGGGCGCCCGTACAACAGCGGAAAGACGATAGATCAGCTGATCGCCGAGTTTCAGGCGGGCGCGGGAACGCACTACGGTCCCGAAGCCGCCGCGGCGCTCTCCGCTCCGGAGGTGCGCGACCGCCTGCATTACCTGATAACCGAAGGACGCAGGGATATTTATTACAGGATATACGCATTTAATAAACTTTGAAATAATGCCGCAGTTTTTTAAAAAAACATCTTGACAAAACTTATGTTTTGTGGTATTATATCAAAGCGACCTGATAAGCGGGCGTGGCGGAACTGGCAGACGCGCAAGATTCAGGTTCTTGTGTTCGCAAGGACATGCAGGTTCAATTCCTGTCGCCCGCACCAATACAATAAGGACTCCCCTTGCGGGAGTCCATATTGTATGGATAAAGCAAAAAAACAGGGTTCGAAGGGCGCGTGTTGAATGACAGCCCGGTGGGCTATCAGACCGCGCCACCGCTCCGCCCGCAGGCGGGCGAACCCTGTCATTCCGACCATAAAAGAAACCTCTTTTGTCTACCACGACAAAAGGGGTTTTTTCTTGCATTTTGGGCAAAAATCGGGCAAATATAGGTAAAATCGGGCTTTCAGACGGTTGATCAGCCGTCCGGAAGCCCGTTTTTTTTGTTTTCAGGTAGCAAAAACGACGAAAAATGCTGGTGTACTTTTTGCGTTTCTTTGCTCTGCAAAGAACTACAAAAAAATACAGGGTGGGTGGATTTGAACCCCGAAACACACGAAAGAGTGTATGAAAGCGTCAATTTTGACGCGCTCACTACTTGATTTTTGCATTAGAATATGTTATAATATATATGTATTTTTATGTTCGCCGGAATGGGGAGCAACCATGGCAGAAAACAGCAACAAGATCAAACTGCTGAAACTCTACGAGTTACTCCAAAAGGATACCGACGAAGACCGCCCCCTTTCGCGTCAAGAGCTGGTTCGTCTGCTCTGCGAACAAGGCGTGCCTGTTGGCATCAGAACAATAGATAGAGACATCGACGCTCTGACCGAGTTTGGCTTCGAGATCATTACATTTAAGAAGGATCACGAATGATACTACTATGTGCCAGAGCGCGAGTTTTCGATACCAGAATTGAAGATCCTGATGGACGCGGTGCAGGCAGCGAGCTTCGTAACAGAAAAGAAAACGAAGGATCTCATTGATAAGATATTCTGTTTTCGCGGCGAGTTGAGATTGAGAATGCCCGGCGGGGGTGCGAAGGCGACCGGAAGAGGCGGGCGATTTTTGAGCCGGGGGCTGCGGGAGGGCTTGCATTGCTTTACGGAGCGGTGTATGATACACCCGTAGTTACGAATACTTGTGCAAGGAGGAATCCGATGAACCGGACGATTGACCTGAAAAAAGCAAAGCTGTTGGGTTACGGACTGTCATGCTGCTTTCTGCTGATCCACGTTGTCATGTTTTTGCTGTTTTTCTCCTACAAAGTGACACCCATGGCGTATTTCAACATCTTCTCGATCGCGTTCTATCTGTTTTCCTTACTGCTGATCAAACAGGAACGCGTGTGGCTTTACTCGGTTCTGATTCATCTTGAGGTCGTCGCGCACATGTCGCTGGCGGTGTGCTTTGTCGGCGTGGACGGCGGATTCCACGTGACGCTGATCGGCATGAGTGCGCTGGCGTTTTATGCGGAGTACGTAAGCGTCAATCTCAAATCGCGGCGCGTGTCGGGTCTTGCACTGAGCGGCTTGAGTATGGTTGCCTATCTCGGCTGCTATATTTTCAGTCAGCTTCACCCCACCGGTTATGCGCTGCCGCACAGCGTGTGCTTCTGGCTGCAGATTGCTTGGGGCGTGATTGTTTTCGGCATCAGTTGCTTCTTTTTGCAGCTCTTTATGACAAACACACTACGCTCGGAACGCACGATCGACGTGGTGCAGGCGCTGACGGAGGCGATCGACGCCAAAGATACCTATACAAACGGTCATTCCGGACGCGTCGCAAAGTATTCCCGGGAGATCGCGAAACGGGCGGGGATGAGCGAAAAGGCGCAGAATGAGATCTACATAATGGCGCTTGTACACGACGTCGGAAAGATCGGCGTGCCGGACGCGGTCATCAATAAACGAGGCAGTCTGACCGAGGAGGAGTTCGGGGAGATCAAAATGCATACCGTGACGGGCGAGCGCATTCTGGAGAAAATCGAGTATATGCCGGAGCTCGCTGTCGGCGCGCACCTGCACCACGAACGGATCGACGGAAGCGGATACCCCGAGGGTCTGACGGGAGAACACATCCCGGCGGCAGCCCGGATTATCGCCGTTGCGGACGCCTACGACGCCATGAGCAGCAATCGCAGTTACCGCGAAGCGATGCCGCAGAGCCGCGTGCGCGAAGAGATTGAGCACGGACTCGGGACGCAGTTCGATCCAAAATACGGAAAAATCATGCTCGAAATGATCGACGAGGATACAGAATACAGGCTGCGGGAGGGCGGAGGGCGCCCCGCTTGAAGCCATACGGAATGCGTTTTTTGAAAGAGGACGCGCTGCGGAGCAGCGCGTCCTCTTGTATATACGGGTACGGCGGGATTCGTCGGCGCCGCGGTTGCAGGCGGACGCGCAGGAGGAAGGCGGGCGGGGAAGCCTTGAAGTGCTCGATTTCATCTGAGGGCTTCGCCCGAAGATTTCACCGAGGCGCCCCTTAGGGTCCCCAAAACGAGCTTGCCGAGTTATGGGGAAAGGGGCAATGCCTCGATTTCACTTATCATACGATTTTGCGTTTGAATATGGGCTGTTCGGCTCCGGCAGAAATGTGTTTTAGTCAAGTCCGTTATCGATATCCGCACTAGAAAAAGTCCGACGCGCAAGCGCCGGACTTTTTCAACTAAATCCGTCCTGGCGGACGGGTTAAATCCACTTCGTGGATGAAATCGCTTTCGCGATGAAATCCGCACTAACGTGCGGGATAAAGAGGACGGATTTGATCTCACCGCGGCGCCGCCGCGATTTCATTTTTCCGGCGTCGGGCGTTAAGCATAGAAAAAGGGACTGTTTTTCAGCCCCTTTATTCATTGTCAGGGATTATCAAGCGGGTCTTCCGGCAAAGTTATATCACTACATTTCAGTATATCTTCCGAGGTGAACACGATTATTTCAAGCTCAGGAGTTTTATACTCTTCTTTATTCTGTTTCATGACCGTTCTCCCTTCAGTTTGAAGCGTATGCGGTTGCCGAGGCGCCGTATTTCATCATCGCTTTTACGAGATTCGAAAGCTTGTCGGCGGGATCGGCCGTCGCTTTTGACGCGGCGTACGATTCAATGCTGTATCTCAGCGTGTTGCTGACCGCGGTACCTGAGCGGTACACCGTGACGAACACCGTATCCTTCATCTGCTTTGCAGTCAGCTCCCTGAATCTTATCTTGAATCTGCCGTCGTCGGTCGGCGTTATCTCATCTCCCGAAAATTCTTTCAGCAGAGCTCCGTTTTTATCTCTGATCTCTATCGAAAGACCGGTCGTATCTGCCGCCGTGAACTTGAATTCCATAATGACTGAATCGCTCAGAGACAGCGATACTGCTTTCCAGACCGCCTCGGGCGACGCGATCACGGAATAACCGTCCTCCGCGTATTTCGTATCGGTCGACGATTTGAGCACCGGATCGGCAGACGTGCCGTAAGCGAGCTGTTCCGCGGTAAGATCGCCGTTTGCGGGATTCGCCGTGTTGCGATCCGTATACTCCTGCGAAGCCGCGCCGTAGTTGAGCAGATCCACGAGAAGCGTGCGGAGACGGAACGCTTTTTCTTTTTCTCCTAAGTCTTTCATACTGTCGATCTTTTCGCCGGTAAGGCCATTCAAAAGACCGCTGCAATACCGGGTTATACTGTAGTCAAGCGTTTCTCCGGCGAACGTCAAGCCGTTCTTTTCGCCGTGGAGCGTGGCGTACATAACGTCGTTCATCTGGTTCGGCGCGATGCCGCTGTAGCTGAACACGTAGTAAGTACCGGACGTATCCTCGCTGTAATCGGTTGTCGTTACGGTTTTGCCGTTCCATTCGAACTCAGCGTAAAGATCCGTAAGTCCCGCGGATATTATCGTATCTTTTTTCACGTAGTAGTTTATCTTCAGATCGTTCTGCAAAGTCACGGAAGCGGCGTAGAACGAGAGCTCGGACATGATTCCCGTCGATCTGAACGAGGCGTTCAGCGTAACGTTTGCCTCGGGCATCGTGAAGCTGTATACTCCGGTAACGGCGTCCACCGTGACGGTATATGTTTCGCCGCCTTCAACTGTGTATGTAACGCTTTCCGGCTCGTAGCCGCTTTCCGGGGTGATGATCAGCGTGACCGTCTCGCCCGGCTCGGCGGTCGATTTGTTCGCGCCGACCGCGCCGTTTGCGGCGCCCGCGGCCGTCACTTCATAGCGCGCCGTTCCGCTCGGCGTTATCGTGAAATCGGTTGTGCCGACGTAAGCCGTCTCATACGTATTTCTCTGAACGACGAGCCTGTAGCTTCCGGGCTCCGTAGGCTTTATGGCGCTCATGTAATTCGTAGCGCCCGTACCGGTATAGATCATCGTCGTCTCTCCGGCCCATTTGTCCACCGGTATCAACGGCAGCGTTATATCGGGATCGGGCAGGACTTCGTTTTCGGAGCAGCCCTCCTGTTTCACGCGCAGAGAGGTCGTATCAGTATTTCTGCTCCAGCGCGCGTAAAGCACGGTGTCTGCGTCGAAGACCGTCGCGGTATCCGCGTCGACCTCGGCGCCGTCTACGTCGATACTGTACCAGCCGTTAAAGGTATAGCCTTTGGCTGTCGGTACGGGATACTCGTCTATTGTACGCGGACCGTCAGCCGGAACACGGATCTCGCCGACTGTGACGCTGCCCTGTCCCGCGTTGAACACGACCGTGAAGTAGGGACTCCAGCGTGCGTAAAGCACCGCGTCGCTTGTGAATACGGTATCCTCCGTTACAAGGCTTCCGCCGGATTCCGCCGTAAACCAGCCCGTGAATATCTGATTTTCCTTTACGATCTTAGGCGATTCGAGCGCGCCTGCCCTCCTGCCTGATTTTGCGGGGAACTCGGCGACCGTCACGCCGTTTTCATAATACGTTATTTTGACGGATTCGACCCAGCGGGCGTATATCGAGGTATCGCTCGTGAACGCCGTGGCGGCTGTTACGTCGATCTCGGCGCCGTTTGCGTCGATATAATACCATCCGTCGAACAGTTTACTTACGTCTGAGAAATAGGGCTCAGGCAGTTTTCCGACGGGCTCGCCGGACGCAACGCCTATCGCTCCGGTGGAGCAAACGGCGTTTGCGTCGTTCGGTACGAGGTTTATCGTGACCTGCGAATCCGCAAACGTTATGCTCATCGGCGCCGAAGCGTTGCCCGCGGCGTCCGTCGCTATAACGCAGTAAAGGTCGTTTTCTCCGGGCTTTGAATCGAAGCGTAACGGAATACTGAACGTTCCGTTCTCACCTGCGATCACGCCCGCGATAAAGTTCTTGTATGAATTATCATTCGAGTCATCCTTCTGATATACCAGAACGGAGGCTCCGCCCTCGGCGGTGCCGGTGATGTTCGCCGCGTAACCGGTCTCGGTGAGGTTCAGCGCATATACGCCGAGCTTGTCGAGCATAAGCGGCGGCGCTATCGTATCTATGCTTACGTTTATCCTGTCAAGCGCGTAGTCGTGCGTTGCCGTGTTGACGGCGAGGACCTGAAGCGTAATCGGCTTGGCGTCCGCGCCCTGCGCGGATATCGCGCAGTCGAGCGACGTAACGCCGCTTCCGCTTGCGAGGACCGCGCCCGTCTCGGTATTCGTAACGGTCATATCGAGCTGTATGTCGCTTCTGACTGTGAAAGTAACGCCGTTTGCGCCGACCGTCAGATTATGGCTGTTCCCCTCTCCGCTCATGACGTTACCGGAGTAGGTCACGACGGGACGCACCGCGTCGTTGAGCGCGGCGGGATCAGATACGCCCTCGTAGCTCAGCTTATACGTGCTTTTTACCGTATCGGTCGGATCGTCGTATATCAGCGCTTTTACGCCCGCTCTGTAATTCTTTCCGGCTTCAAGCGAGGAAAGATCGAGTATCATCGATAAAGACGCGTCGTTCGTGCGGAAACGAAGCCCTGTATCATTGCCGTTTTCGTCGTATACGGATATCTGATACGCGTTTGCGTCCTGCACGCCGTTCCAGCTCGCGGTCATCGTTTTGTTGCCCGAATAGACGAGCTCAACGTTTTCCGGAGCGTCGGGTATCACGTTGTTCGTATAATGTACCGTTTGTTCAAAGCTCTTCTGATCGACAAGCGTCCAGGTCTTTACGACCTCGCCGTTTTCGCCTTCGACTTCTATGTATTCGGTCAGAAGCACGCTCGGATAGTAGTCTCCGTCGGGAGCAAGGCTTCCGGTGAGATCAAAGCTCAACGCGTCCTCATACGACGCGGAACCGGTAAGCTCGGCAGTCTCCGCTAAAAGACAGTCTCCGTCGCCTTTTTCTTTTCCGAGCACGAGCTGTACTTTGTATTTCGTGTTTTCATCGGCTTCTTTTACGCTGTAATTCGCGGCGGAACCCGATATGGTCGTTTCGTCCGGATCAAGCGACGCGAACGCCGTCGTCTGTATAACGTCGACTTTGTCGATCTCCGACGTGCTCGTTATCGTATAAGTACCGGCGGCGCCGGGCGCAAAGTAGACTACGCCCGCGTCGGCAAAGAAGTTTGCGGTATTCGTCTGATTTCCTTCGTCGTCGTACGTCGCCGCGGTCAGCGCGACGGGTTCGCCTCCGAAGGTCACCGTCAGATCGTTCGTCGTAAGGATCGCATTGGCGTTGCTTAACGTGATCGCCAGGAACGTACTGCCGACGACCGCGCTCGCCACGTCCGCGCTGAAGCTGTTGCCGGATCTCAGCCGCATCAGTCTGACGCCCGCGCCGAGGTCTCCGCCGGACGCGCCGTTTCTGTTATTGCCGGAGATCTGAAGCTGCGCTATGTTCTTCGCCGCCATTTCCACGACGGCGGGAACACGTTCTCCGGTTTCCGGATCCTCTAATTCTCCTATCATTTTATATGATTTTCCCGTGACCGCGGAACGGTTGCTTATGCCGCTCAGGTCAAGGTCGCTGCCTTCGCCGTATCCGGCGCTGAGTCTCGGCGCTTTCTCGCCGAAAACGTAGACCGCGCGCAGATAGAAGCGGAACGCTCCCGTACCGATCACAAGCTTTGCGCCGACCGCGGCGTCAAAGCTCAGCTTGGCGTTGGAAGCAAGGTCGCGAAGCACTTTCGAGGGAGATCCGGACACTTTGTCGGAGCTGGAGTCGACCTTGCTGCTTGCGTTAGCGGCGGCGTAGAAGCCTATCTCCGCGTTCGCGAGGTTCACGCTCTTGAACGGAAACACACCGCCTACAAGCTTTTTGGGTATGGTGATGCTGCCTTTAAGGCTTCCCGAGGCGTGGAGCTGATAAATGAAGTATATCCAGCCGTCCTCCTCGTAATAGCCGGTAAAGCCGCCGAAGCCTATCGTGCCCGTCGCCGAGAACAGCATGGGAAGCTCATCGTCCTCGCCGCCGTAGTGGCTGGCGACGGTCGCCGGTACGGCTATTACCATATACTGTTCAAGATCGGCGCTGAGACCCCAGTATGTCTTTCCTTTTATTTCGCGCTCTCCGGCGTCCCATTTGGCGCTGACGCCGAATTCCTTTATGAAATCCATATCCGCGATCTCGATATCCTCCATTGTGAGGTCGAAGCCGTCAAGACCTACGGATAAGCGTATCCATCCTTCTATAACGTCCACGATGCTGCCCTTGGCGGCGACGTTGAGGCGTACGGGAGGCGCGCCGAAGCTGTCCATAGCCACAGTATCGGCGAGGCCGCTGATGCCGAGACCGCCGCCCTGGATATAACCTATGACAGTAGGCGGTACGAGAGGTATGCCGCCCTCGTCGACGGAAAGCTCCGCGTAGAGCGTGTCGAGCAGGATTATGCCGCGCACCTCCTTGAACGAGGTCTCGAAAGCGCCGGAGAATATCGGCGTTTCAAGCTCGACGCTGAGGGAGATCATGCGGTGCGGCGCAAAGGTGTTGAGCTGCATGCTCGCGCCGCCGCTCACCGGGAAGCCGGCGATAGAGGGTACGTTGACGCTGCCGCCGCCCTCGATACCGGTGATCTGCGTACCGTTGCCGTATTTGAGCTGCAGCTGATTTATCGTTATGTTTCCGAAATCCGCAAACGGCGTGGAAAAGCTCAGGCATCCGCCGAAGCGTACCGCGCATTTGTCGCGGAGCGGAGAGACGCTGTCAAGTCTGAATTCGCTTCCCGAGAAGGAAGGCACCGAGAAGACGGCGTCGTTGTTTACGACCTGTTCGTCGTCGAAGTTTATTCTGAACGCCATACTGCTGTTCGGGTTTTCAAGCAGCAGTTCAAGCTGATCGTCCGTACCGTGGGGCTTGTATACCGTATATTCCGGAGTGTGCAGATTTACGCTCTGAAGCGTTATCGTGACGTCTCCTTCGTTGTCGTCGCGCACGATCAGATCGGGATTGTAATTCGTATGATTACCGGGCGTTGCGGTCAGAGCTCCGTTTTCAAGCAGGGATATGACGGTGTCCGCGCTCCTGGTGTTGAGCTTCCAGGTCGTGACGCCGGATATGGTTTCGCCCCTGAAGCCGTCCGTTCCCGCGCTGAACACGGTCAGCACCGGAAGACCGAGGGCGCTCGCACGGCTTTTTACCGTTTCCGCGCCGTTTCCGGGGATTACCATCATCCCGTCGCCCGTTCTCACGATTGCGAGATGCGTTACGACGACCGGCGCGTCGGGGTTGGCGGAGGTCTCGTTTCCGAACGTCGCCAGAAGCGAGCGCACCTGCGCCGTGCTCGGAGCGGACTCGGGCTCAGCCGGTTTGCCCGGCCAGCGTCCCTTGCCCTGCACCACGGCGCTCTCCTCCACTCTGAACTGGCTCATATCCGCCGCCATGACCGCCATATGCTCCGGCACGTTCAGTACCGAGCCGGGCAGCAGATCAAGAGCTGTGCCGGAGGGCAGCGTCAGGGTATAGATCCCGTCGCCGCTCTCGTTATACGGCAGGTCGGGGAAATTCATCTGTCCGCGTACGCGGTAGGTGTAGTTGCCGTTCAGGATCAGGGGCTTTGCGGTATAGCCCTCGCTGCCGCTGATGCATTGCCACGTTGTGTCGTCATAAATGCGGGTATCCTCCCAGCCTGCGCCGAGAATGAAACAGGCGCCGGTGATAAGGGCGGGATCAAACAGCGTATCGTGGTAGAGATCATCCGGATTCGGGTCTCTTCCCAGCGCGTCCTGAGTCATGACCCCCTGGGGATTCTGCTTACGGTAGAAGTTGTCCCAGGAAACGTTCACCGCGCCGCCGTAGAGTGAATTCTTGTTCTGCTGCAGCAGCAGTACCGGATTGCAGTCTATATGACCCATTTTGAGGATCTCGGTGGTATTCTCATAGTAGGAGTTGGCGTTCTCACAGGTCGAGCCGATAACGTAGCCCGGCATCCGTCCGGTGTATACGCCGTCTTCAAAGGAGAGGACGTATTCCTGATCCGTATATGTGTAATACGTATTCCAGACCCATTCGTCGGCGTCGGGATCGAATTCCTTCGGA
>CACZVC010000004.1 GCA_902784545.1 uncultured Ruminococcus sp.
TGATAAAGCTGTCGCCGTGATATTGAAGCCGTGCGATTCGTACAGCTTCAATCAGCTTCTGACCGAACACCGCTTCAAGCGTGAAAAGGTTTACGCGATCGGCGTTTCCTGCTCCGGCACAGTCGACATAAGAAAGCTGAGACAAATCGCGGGAGAGGGAATAACGGCGGTAAAGGAGGACGGCGATACGCTTACCGTTTCGACCGTTTACGGCGACAACCCCGTGACGATAAACATAAAAGACGTATTGCTTGAAAGGTGCTTATGCTGTGACAGGCGCTGCGCCGCGTACGACGAGCTGATAGGCGAAGAAAAGGAAAAGCCAAAGCAGACCGACCGCTTTTCAAAGGTTTTTGAGCTTGAGGCGCTTAATGCGGAGCAAAGATACGGATTCTGGCAAAGGGAGCTTTCCCGGTGTATACGCTGCAACGCCTGCCGCGACGTCTGCCCCGCCTGCACCTGCGAAAACTGCGTTTTCAGCGATCCGGGCTCAGGCATGGAAAACAAAGCCGCGGCAAACGAGTTTGAGGAAAAGCTCTATCACGTGATACGCGCCTTCCACGTCGCCGGCCGCTGTACCGACTGCGGCGAATGCAGCCGCGTATGCCCCGAGAGCATACCTCTCCATCTGCTCAACCGTAAATTCATAAAGGATATAAATTCGTTTTACGGCGAATATCAGGCGGGAGAGACCGTCGGCTCACGCGCGCCTCTCGTCGATTTCAAAGCGGAAGACAGAGAGCCGTAGAGTATAACGCGCCGGCGCGCCGGGCGTTAAGTATTTTAATCATATTATGCGAGTGTAAAAATGTATAAGATCAGAATGGACAAAATCGACGGGCTGTTTGAAAAGCTCTGCGAGAGGTACGATCTGTTCCTGCCGGTCGGCGATTCATATAAAAAATATGAAAAAGGCGACAAGCCGGGCGAAAAAACGAATACTGTCAGGTCGCCGAAGGACTTCTTTTTCCCGCAGACCGAGGATATCATGAAGTTCAGGACGGAGGGCAAAAAGACTGAGCTGACGGATATAAGGGTCGGAAAAGACGATTTTATAATATTCGGAGCAAGAGCCTGCGACACAAAGAGCTTTGATATTCTTGACCGCGTGTTTTTATCGCCGCCCGCCGATACGTATTATAAGGACAAAAGGGAGCACGGCGTTATCATATCCGCCGCGTGTTCACGCCCTTCGGAAACGTGCTTCTGCAAAACGTACGGCATAGATCCCGCCGAGCCCGGCGGCGATATATCCGCGTGGACGGTAAACGGTACGCTTTACTTACAGCCGAATACGGAAAAGGGCAGGGCGGTAACAGACGCCGCCTCCGGGCTTTTGTCGGAAGCGGACGGAAACGAAGTCGAAGAAGAAAAAGAGAGGATAAAAAAGATACTTGACAGACTGCCGCTCCGGGATCTGACGACGGACGGCTTCGGCGCGGGCAAAACAAAAGAGCTGTTTGATAAAAAAGAGTGGGAGCGTCTGTCGGAGATGTGCCTCGGGTGCGGAACGTGTACGTTCGTCTGCCCGACGTGCCAGTGCTACGATATAAAGGACTGCAAAACGAACAAAGGCGTTTTGCGTTACCGCTGCTGGGATTCGTGTATGTATTCCGATTTTACGAAAATGTCGGCGGGTCAGCCGCGGCACACGAGGAAGGAGCGTTTCAGACAGCGGTTCATGCATAAATTAGTGTATTTCCCCGAAAACAACGACGGTGAGTTCGGATGCGTCGGCTGCGGCAGATGCCTTGTATCCTGTCCCGTATCGATGAATATCGTCAAGGTTATGAAAACGCTCGGAGGTAAAAATGACGCGTGATGAGCTGATGCCGCAAACGGCGGTGATAACGGATATAAGGGTCGAAACTCCGGACGTAAAAACGTTTACGGTGCTGACGCCGGACGGTAAAAAGCCGTTTATGCACAAGCCCGGTCAGTGCGCCATGCTCTCCGTCCCCGGAGAGGGCGAGGCGATGTTTTCGATAACGAGCTCGCCGACGGATGAGGAAAAAACGGAATTTTCGATAAAACGCGTCGGAGGCCTTACCGGGTATCTGCACGACTGCGAGGCGGGGCAGATGATAACCGTGCGCGGACCGTACGGCAGGCCGTTCCCGGTCGATACGGAATTCAGGGGCAAAGATCTTCTGTTCATAGCCGGCGGCATAGGTCTGGCTCCTCTGCGCTCGGTGATAAACTACTGCCGCGACAACAGGGACTGTTACGGCAGGATAGATATAGTCTACGGCGGCAGAAGCAAGGACGATCTTGTGTTTTATAAGGAAATAACGGAGAAGTGGCAAAATGAGAAAGATACCGGCGTATATCTGACGACAGACAAAGAGCAGGACGGCTGGGACGGTCACGTCGGTTTTGTGCCGGGCTTCGTAAAAGAGCTCGGATTTGACTCCGGCAGGACGGCGATAGTCTGCGGACCTCCCGTAATGATAAAATTCACCGTTTCAAATCTTCTTGATATGGGATTTGACAAAACGCAGATATACACGACAATGGAAATGAAAATGAAATGCGGCATAGGCAAATGCGGCAGATGCAACATCGGCTCGAAATACGTCTGCAAGGACGGACCTGTTTTCCGTTTCGACGAGCTTGACGAGCTTCCCGACGAGTATTGAGGTGATATTATGGATAAGACCGTATGTATATTTTTGTTCGGCAAAAAGTACGACGTGCCGGATAATCTGACGATAATGACGGCTATGGAATACTCGGGCTACCGTCTTGTCCGCGGATGCGGCTGCAGAAACGGCTTCTGCGGAGCGTGCGCCGCGATATACAGGATAAAAGGTGAATTTGAGCTTCACGCCTGCCTTGCGTGTCAGACAAAGGTCGAGGATAATATGTATATAGCGACTTTGCCGTTTTTCCCGCTTGTAAAGCAGGTATACGATATCGAAAAAATACCGGTGAACGAGCAGGTGATGATGCAGCTGTATCCCGAAATATACGCCTGCGTCGGATGCAGCGCCTGCACGAAATCGTGTATGCAGGGGCTTAACGTGATGCAGTATATAGCGTACGCGCAGAGAGGGGATTTCGCGTCGTGCGCCGAAGAATCGTTCGACTGCGTTATGTGCGGCGTATGCTCCTCGCGCTGTCCCGCGGGCATCTCGCATCCGCAGGTCGCTATGCTTGCGCGGCGCATAAACGGAAAGTATATCGAGCCCGACTGCGCGCACCTGAACGACCGCGTAAGGGAGATAAAGGACGGCGCGTTTGACGAAATCATATCAAGCCTTATGCAGAAGCCGGTCGAAGAGCTGAAAGAGCTTTACAATAACCGGCGGATAGAAAAATAAGGAGGGGCGGTATGTATCCCGAACAGTTCAGAGCCTCGCTTGAAGCGGCGGCGGCGAAAAGAGAAGAGAATATAAGATACGAGCCCGGCAGGATGACGGCGGACGAAAAGGAAGCGATACTTGAAAAATATCACCCCGATCACAAAAAGGATAAGTTCGTAAAGCTCGCCGTCGGCAAAAACAAGGGCGAGCCGGTCCCGGAGGAGCTTGCCGGTATGCTTCAGGCGCACAGCCGTTTGAACGGGAATACGCCGGATTTGGATCGGCCGGATTACGATACCGACGTGCTCATTATCGGCGGCGGCGGCGCGGGAGCCTCCGCGGCGATAGAAGCGGACAAAGCCGGCGCAAGAGTCCTTGTCGTCACTAAACTGAGAATGGGCGACGCCAACACGATGATGGCGGAGGGTGGAATACAGGCGGCGGACAAGCCGGACGACTCCCCCGCTATCCACTTTATAGACGCTCACGGCGGCGGACATTTCGCCGCTAAGCGCGAGCTTCTTTCAAAGCTCGTGTGCGAAGCGCCGGAGGCGATAAAATGGCTGTCGGATCTGGGCGTCGAATTCGATAAAGAGCCGGACGGCACGATGATAACAACGCACGGCGGCGGCACCTCTCGCAAGCGTATGCACGCGGCGAAGGACTATTCCGGCGCGGAGATAATGCGTACCCTGCGCGACGAGGTGTATAACCGCGGCATAACCGTCGTCGATTTTACCGCCGCCGTCGAGCTTATACTCGATACGGACGGCAAAGCCGCGGGCGCGGTGCTTTTGAATATGGAAACAAACGAGCTTCTCGTCGCGCGCGCGAAAACCGTGGTGCTTGCGACCGGCGGCGCGGGGCGTATGCATTATCAGGGCTTTCCGACGTCGAACCACTACGGCGCGACGGCGGACGGTCTCGTGCTCGGGTACAGAGCCGGGGCGAAGCTTTTATACGCCGACACGCTTCAGTATCACCCGACCGGCGCGGCGTACCCGGAGCAGATATTCGGCGCGCTCGTTACGGAAAAGGTGCGCTCGCTCGGCGCAAAGCTCGTAAACAAAAACGGCGACGTTTTCGTTCATCCGCTTGAAACGCGCGACGTCTGCGCCGCGGCGATAATACGCGAATGCGGCGAGCGCGGTATGGGCGTAAAGACCGCGGGCGGCGCGGGCGTCTGGCTCGATACGCCTATGATTGAGGCGACGGGCGGCAAAGGCACGATAGAGCGCCGTATCCCCGCCATGATGCGTATGTTCGATAAACACGGCATAGATATAAGGGTCGAGCCGATACTCGTTTATCCGACGCTCCATTATCAGAACGGCGGGCTCGACATAACGGCAGACTGTATGACCGCGGTCGAAAACCTTTACGCCGCGGGCGAGGTCGTAGGCGGCATACACGGCAAAAACAGACTTATGGGAAACTCCCTGCTCGATATAATAGTTTTCGGCAGGACCGCGGGGAAAAACGCGGCGGAAAAGAGCAAAAGCACGGTCTTGTCAGCTCCGTCGCTCAGCCACGTCAACGGATTTGAAAAGGAACTCGACCGCGCGGGCATAAAAACAGAGCTTGTTTCTCCCAAGCTTCTCCCCGATTACACAAGAAAGGTGAATCAGTCAAAATGAGCTTGTTCGGCGGTCTGCTTTCCGTTAAGGGCGTTATGTTTCTTATATTTTCCGTTTCGGTCGTCATCGTTTCGGGCTACGCGCTCGGCAGGATAAAAATAAAGGGCGTTTCGCTCGGCGCGGCGGGCGTGTTTATAACCGCGCTCATATTCGGCTGTTTTTTCGGCGGCGCGCTGTCGTCGACGCTTCCGGGCGCGGCGGATTCTCTCAAGCTTATCGAAAACATAGGGCTTGTGATGTTCGTCTGCTCCGTCGGATTTCTTGCCGGACCGGGATTTTTTTCAAACCTTAAAAGAAATTTTAAATCGTACGTCGTGCTTGCGCTCGTGCTCGTTCTTACGGGCGGTCTTACCTGCGCCGCGTGCATACTTATCGGAAGGAATTTCACCGCTCTTGACGGCAAACAGTTTACGGCTATGCTCGTCGGGCTTTTGTCCGGCGCGCTTACGAGCACTCCGTCGTTTTCGGCGGCGAAAGCCACGGCGGCGGGAATTTCGCCCGAGCTTGAGGACCTTATAACCGTCGGCCACGGCATAGCGTACCTTTTCGGCGTTATCGGCATAGTTATCTTCGTCCAGCTTATACCGAAGCTGCTTAAAGCGGATATGGCGAAGGAGAGGGAGATACTGAAAGCCGGACTCGTGACGGCTGACGAAAAGAAAAGGACCGCCGGCTCGTTTCAGCTTGACAGATACGGTTTTACCCCGTTTTTTATCGTCGCGGCGCTCGGCGTCCTTATCGGATCGTTCAAGGTATTCAATTTTTCGCTGACAGTCACCGGCGGGTGTCTTCTGACGTCGCTTCTGTTCGGACATTTCGGACATATCGGAAAGCTTTCCGTAACGCCTTCCGAAAAAACGCTTAAAACCTTCCGCGAGCTCGGGCTTATACTGTTCCTTACCGGCGCGGGCATAGCGGGCGGCGCGAATTTCGTCAAGTATTTCAACGCCGTTTACTTTATTTACGGTATAATAATGACGCTCGTGCCGCTTACGGTCGGATTCGTTTTTGCAAAATTCGTGCTTAAAATGAAGCTCCTCGACAGCCTCGGCGCGATCTCCGGCGGCAGGACTTCCACGCCCGCGCTCGGCGCTCTTATCGAATCGTCAGGCACCGAGGACGTCGGCGCTCCGTACGCCGCCGCATACCCGGTCGCACTCGTCGCCGTCGTTATTGTGTCTGAGGCGCTTATACTGATTTTCGGAAGATAAACGGCGCAAAGCCATCGTAAAAATCATAACTGCCGGGCGTTTGAATGACGCCCGGCATCTTTGCCTTCTTTATTTATTGATGATCTTTTCGTGTACCGTCCGGAACTGCGCCAGCTTTTTGTCGGCTTTTTCGGCGGTCTTTTCCGATACCATATAATAGAATTTTATCTTCGGCTCCGTGCCGGAGGGACGGATAACGGCTACGTCGTCGCCGGATTTGTAATACAGCGTGTTCGTCGTGCCGCCGTCGAGCTTTTTCACCTCTCCGGTCTTTACGTTATGCTCCTCTGGTACGGCGTAGTCGATATACGACGTTACCTTATATCCGGCGAGCGTTTTGAGCGGATTTTTGCGGAGACCGTCCATCAGAGCCTTCATTTTTTCTATGCCGTCAAGCCCCTCCATGTACGCGCTGTCGGTCGCCTCTCTGTAATAGCCGTACTTTTCGTATATGTCCTGCATCGCGTCGTACAGCGTTTTGCCCTGACCGGCGTAATAAGCCGCCGCCTCGCATATAAGCATAGCCGCGACGAGTGCGTCCTTGTCGCGCGCGTACGTGCCGCGCAGATAACCGCACGATTCCTCAAAGCCGAGCAGGAAATGCGTATCCGTTTCGTCGTTTTCCTTTTCGTTTATCTTTTCGCCTATATACTTGAAGCCGGTGAAAACGTCGTAGCAGTCGCAGCCGTTTTCGCGCGCTATCTTCGCCGCAAGCTCCGTCGAAACAAAGCTCTTTATTATATACGGGTGCTTCGGATATTTTCCCGTGCGCTTCAGCGCGTTTATTATATACTCGGTGAGAAGCGCGCCTTGCTGGTTGCCGGTCAGCGTTACGAATTCGCCGTCGCCGCGCCTTACCGCTATGCCCATTCTGTCCGCGTCGGGGTCGGTGGCGATTATAAGGTCGGAGCCCTTTTCGTCGGCGAGCTTTATGCCCGGCTCGAACACCTGCTTGAATTCGGGATTCGGGAAAGGCGTCGTCGGAAATTCGCCGTCCGGCTCCGCCTGCTCTTTTACGATGCTCAGATTCTTTATACCTATGCGGCGCAGTATCTGCGGCACCATTTTGTAGCCCGCGCCGTTTAACGGAGAATAAACGATGCTGAGATCCGCGGCGCGCGCGACCGTCTCGCGGTCGATGAGCTGAGCCTCCACCGCCCGCATATACGGCTCGTCAACGTCCTCTCCTATATATTTTAATATTCCTTTATCAAGCGCCTCGGCGAGCGGCGTTTTTCTTATGCCGTCCAGAACGTCCACGCGGCTCATATATTCCGACACCTTGGAGGCGAGAGCCGGGGCAAGCTGCGCACCGTCGTCCCAGTAAGCCTTGTAGCCGTTATACTGCTTCGGATTGTGGGAGGCGGTTATGTTGACGCCCGCCGCGCATTTGAGGTATCTCACCGCGAATGAGAGCGTCGGCGTGGGGCGCAGCGATTCAAACAGATACGTTTTTACGTTGTTGCCGCAAAGCACCTCCGCCGCGGTCTCTGCGAAGAGCTTTGAGTTGTTTCTGCTGTCGTAGGCTATAACGACGCCGTCGTCCGCTCTGTTCTCGGCGTTGACGAGATCGGCGAGCCCCTGCGTCGCGTGCGCAACGGTATAAACGTTCATCGCGTTCGTGCCCGCCGCCATAACGCCGCGGAGCCCCGCGGTGCCGAAGGAGAGAAAACCGTGGAAATACAGCTTTTTCGCCTCCTCGTCGTACGACGAAAGCTCCTTTTTCGTTTCATCCGACACCTTGTCGGACGACATCCATCTTTCAAATTCTTTTATATAGTCCATTTTATATCTCCCGTAATGATAGTTTGATATATTTTACCACAACACAGCCGATATGTCAAGAGAAAAATCACCAACAAACTGTCGGCAAACGACGCTCGTTTTTACTGATTATTGTTATCAGACGTGAAAAATACGGAAAAATCCGCAGAATTTACAAAAAATTCATAAAAAAATTTCCTCAAACTATTGCCAAAAAATAATAATTATGATATACTTGCAAGGCTTGATGTGCGATGAAGCGGGAGGTTGCCGTTGCTTCAAACGGGTTTTTCCGCAGAGTATGTCCGATTTTAAACCGGGCGCAAGGATTTTTTCAAACAAAATGACAGGTCAATGGATATTCCCCGTGCCATTTCATAAGCCGGCGGCAATCCGATAAACGGCCCTGCATTATCCCGGAGAATGTTTTAGCGAACATATCCGGTTTTCATAAGGGCAGAGGTGGAAACACCCGATGCCGTGTTTGCAAATTTCCCAAATGCCCTTTTAAATCACAAAATTTAAAAGGAGGAACAAAACAGTGGCGAAAAAGGAGATCATCAGAGTCAAGATCAGAAGCTACGATCACGCGCTTGCGGACGCCGCGGCTGAGAAAATAGCCGAGACCGCGAAGCGTTCGGGCGCCAAGATATCGGGTCCGATACCGCTTCCCACGGAGCGCGAGGTCGTTACGATACTCCGCGCTGTCCACAAGTACAAGGACAGCCGTGAGCAGTTCGAAACAAGAACGCACAAGAGACTGATCGACATTCTCAATCCCTCGGACAAGGTCTTATCCGCACTTACGAATCTTGACCTGCCCGCCGGCGTCGAGGTAAAGATCGACGCGAGCTCATCCATAAAGTGAGCGTTTAAGACAAGGTAATGATTTGCGCTTAATAAAATAAATTCTTATAGTATAGCGCAGACCGTTCGGTCATGTCGGAGAGATCCGACCAATAATTGAATGGAGGAAAAAGATGAAAAAAGGAATCATCGGCAAGAAGATAGGCATGACGCAGATCTTCGCAGACGCGGGAAAAGTCATTCCCGTAACGGTCATCGAGGCAGGCCCCTGTGTGGTCGCTCAGAAAAAGACCGTTGAAACTGACGGCTACGACGCCGTACAGCTCGGATTCGGTTACGTATCCGACAAGCATCTCACAAAACCTTTAAAGGGTCACTTCAAGAAAACGGATTCCGCTCCCAAAAAGCATTTAAAGGAATTCAGGCTTGAGGATTGCAGCGCCTATAACGCGGGCGACATCGTCACGGCGGACGTATTCGCCGCGGGCGAAAAGGTCGATATCACCGGCATCACGAAGGGCCGCGGATATTCCGGCGTTATCAAGAGATGGGGCTGCCACAGATTAAGAATGACGCACGGCGTCGGACCGGTACATCGTCAGGCCGGTTCAATGGGCGCCAACTCCGACCCGTCCCGCATCTTCAAGAACAAGAAGATGGCAGGTCAGTACGGTGCGGAACAGGTCACGGTTTTAAACCTTGAGGTAGTCAAGGTCGACGCCGAAAAGAATCTCATAGCCGTTAAAGGCGCCGTTCCCGGCGCAAAGGGCGGCATAGTGTTCATTCGCAACACTGTCAAATAAGCGGGGAGGAGGATACAACAATGGCTAATTTCAAAGTAGTTACCATGACAGGCGCTGACGCCGGCGAGATAGAGCTTGCGGATTCCGTATTCGCTTTAGAGCCGAACGAGGCCGTCATGCACGCGGCAGTCCGCGCGTACCTGCTCAATCAGAGACAGGGAACACAGTCCACTCTCACCCGTACTGAGGTTTCCGGCGGCGGCAAAAAGCCGTGGAGACAAAAAGGCACAGGCAGAGCGAGACAGGGCTCCACGCGTTCACCTCAGTGGACGCACGGCGGCGTAGCTCTCGGACCGAAGCCGAGATCTTACCGCACAGACCTCAACAAGAAGGTCAGAAGACTTGCGCTTTGCTCGGCTTTATCCGGTAAAGCCGCGGACAGCGCTCTCGTGATAGTCGATTCCATCACGACGGACGCTTACAAAACCAGGACGATGGTGAATATGTTGAGCGCGGTCGGCGCCGGCAAAAAGGTGCTCGTAGTGCTCGACAACGTTGATGAAAAGGTCATAAAGAGCTTTGCCAACATTCCCGGAGTCAAAACGGCTCAGTACAACACGATAAACGTGTACGACGTTTTAAACGCGGATACGTTCGTGGCGTCGAAGGAAGCCGCCGTTAAGATATCGGAGGTGTACGCATGAAAACAGTATACGATGTTCTTGTAAGACCGATAGTGACCGAAGCCACGATGACTGAGATAGCCGATAAGAAGTACAGCTTTGAGGTGCTTCCCGAGGCGACGAAGCCCGAGATCGCGGCGGCAGTCGAAAAGGTTTTCGGCGTAAAGGTCGCAAAGGTAAACGTTATAAACGTTAAAAAGAAACCGAAAAGACTCGGCGTCCACAGCGGATACACAAAGAGCTGGAAAAAGGCTGTAGTAACGCTTAAGCCCGACTCCAAGACGATCGAGTTCTTCGACGGTATTATGTAAGGAGGAGTGAAAAATGTCTGTAAAGAAATATAAGCCCACTACTCCGGGCAGAAGACACATGACTTCTCCGTCCTTCGAGGAAATAACCAAAAAGACCCCGGAGAAAAGTCTGATCTTCATAAAGAAGAAACACGCCGGCAGAAACAGCTACGGCAAGATCACCGTCCGTCACAAGGGCGGCGGCAACAAGACCAAATACAGGATCATAGATTTCAAGCGTAAGGACGAGCGCCCGGCGACCGTCACCGCCATAGAATACGATCCGAACAGAACCGCTTATATCGCACTCATCCAGTATGAGGACGGCAAAAAGGCTTATATCATCGCTCCGCTCGGACTGAACGTCGGCGACGTTATATATTCCTCCGCCGAGGCTGATATAAAGCCGGGCAACGTGCTTCCGATAGCAAACATACCGGTAGGTACGTTCATAAACAACATAGAGCTTTATTCCGGCAAGGGCGCACAGCTCGTCAGATCCGCCGGCTCCGCCGCTCAGCTTATGGCTAAAGAGAACGGCGTAGCGCAGATAAGACTTCCCAGCGGCGAAGTCCGCATAGTCGGTCTTGACTGCAAGGCGATGATCGGTCAGGTAGGCAACCTTGAGCACGAAAACGTAAAGCTCGGCAAAGCCGGCAAGACCCGTCACAAGGGCATCCGCCCGACGGTCCGCGGCTCCGTCATGAACCCGTGCGATCACCCGCACGGCGGCGGTGAAGGCAAATCACCGATCGGCCGTCCGTCTCCCGTAACGCCGTGGGGCAAACCCGCTCTCGGCTATAAGACGAGAAACAAGAAGGCACGTACCGAACGCCTCATCGTAAAGCACAGGAACAGTAAGTAAGAAGGAGGGAAAATAAAATGTCAAGAAGTCTGAAAAAAGGACCGTTTGTCGAAGAAAAACTCTTCAACCGCATAGCTGCGATGAATGAGTCCGGCAACAAACAGATAATCAAGACCTGGTCGAGAGCGTCAACTATTTATCCCGAATTCGTCGGTCATACGATAGCTGTTCACAACGGCAAGTCACACGTTTCCGTGTTTATAACCGAAGACATGGTCGGTCATAAGCTCGGTGAATTCGCACCCACACGTACCTTCAAGGGTCACGCGGGTACCAAGGACAAAGCGAAATAAGGGGAGGAACACTTCAAATGGAAGCAAGAGCATATTTAAAATACGCCAGGATATCCCCCCGCAAGGTCTGCATCGTCCTTGACCTCATAAGAGGCAAAAAAGTTGATTATGCGATGGGTATCCTGAAGAATACACCCAAAGCCGCAAGCGAGTATCTCATAAAGCTGCTCAAGAGCGCGGAAGCCAATGCTGAACACAACTACAACATGGATCCCGAAAAGCTCTACGTTGCGGAATGCTTCGTCTGCCCCGGTCCTACGCTCAAACGCATCCAGCCGAGAGCGAAGGGCAGCGCGAACAGGATCCTCAAGAGAACGAGCCACGTAACGATCGTTCTTAAAGAGAAAGAATAATCGGAGAGGAGTTAAAACGAATTATGGGACAAAAAGTTAATCCGCACGGTCTCCGTGTCGGCGTTATCAAAAAATGGGATTCGAGATGGCTCGTATCCGATATGGATTTCGGCGATACGATAGTCAACGACTATCATATAAGAGATTTCCTCAAAAAGAAGCTCTATAACGCGGGCGTACCGAAAATAGAGATAGAGCGTTCAAACAGCGCTGTAACCATCATCATCTACTGCGCAAAGCCCGGTATGGTCATCGGACAGAAGGGCGCCGAGAAGATGAAGCTGGAAGCCGAAGTAAAGAAGATCGTCAAGGACGACCTCATCCACGCGGTCACACAGCGCGCCATAAAGAACCACAAGGTCGACGTTGATCTTCAGGCGGCTCTCAAAGCGATAGTCGTTCCCGAGGTCAGGATCAATATATTCGAGGTCAAATCGCCCGATCTCAACGCTCAGCTCGTTGCTGAGAGCATCGCGGACCAGCTCGTCCGCAGGATCGGTTTCCGCCGCGCTATGAAAAACGCGATCGGCAGAGCGATGAGACTCGGCGCAAAGGGTATAAAGGTCACCTGCTCCGGTCGTCTCGGCGGCGCTGAAATAGCCCGTACCGAGCACTACCATGAAGGCACCATCCCGCTGCAGACGCTGCGCGCCGACATCGAATACGGCTTCTCCGAGGCTGCGACGACCTACGGCAAGATAGGCGTTAAAGTGTGGATCTACGGCGGCGAAGTTCTCAACGAGAGCAGATCCGGCGGACAGAGACGCGACAACAGAGACGGCAGAGACAGAAGAGACCGCCGCGGCAGCCGCGACAACAGAGACAACAGGGACAACAGGGACAACCGCCGCGATAACCGCGACCGCGAGAGAAAACCTTACAACAAGGAGGAACGCCGCGATGTTAATGCCTAAAAGAGTTAAATACAGACGTGTCCACAGAGGCAGGATGAAGGGCAAGGCCATGAGAGGCAACACCGTTACCTACGGTTCCTACGGTCTTGAAGCTCTTGAACCCGCGTGGATCACGAGCAACCAGATAGAGGCTGCCCGTATAGCGATGACCCGTTATATAAAGAGAGGCGGTCAGGTCTGGATAAAGATATTCCCCGACAAGCCCGTTACCGAAAAGCCCGCCGAGACCCGTATGGGTTCCGGTAAAGGTTCTCCGGAATACTGGGTAGCCGTCGTAAAGCCCGGCAGAATAATGTTCGAGATGGACGGCGTTACCGAGGATATCGCCCGCGAGGCTATGAGACTTGCGTCTCACAAGCTCCCGATAAAGACAAGGTTCGTCAAAAAAGAAACTGAAGTAAAGGCAGAGGAGGAATAAGCTCATGAAGGCAGAAGAACTGAGAAAGTTATCTTCGGAAGATCTGAATAAAAAGCTGAACGAGCTCAAAGAAGAACTCTTCCGTCTTCGTTTCCAGCTTCAGATCAACCAGCTCGACAACCCGAACAAAATTCCCGAGACAAAGCGCAACATCGCTCGTGTTCTTACCGTTATGAACGAGAAGAACTCTTAAGGGAAGAGAGGAGATATGTCATGAGTGAAGAAAGAAATCTGAGAAAAAACAGAGTGGGCATTGTCGTATCCGATAAGATGGACAAAACCGTCATAATCGCTATCGAGGAGCACGTAAAGCACCAGAAATACGGCAAAGTCATAAAGCGCACGATAAGACTCAAGGTCCATGACGAGAACAACGAGTGCGGCGTAGGCGACAAGATACTCGTCGCCGAGACCAGACCGCTGTCCAAGGACAAGAGATGGCGCATGGTAGAGATCATAGAGAAAGCAAAATAAGCAAAGTACGACGATTGCTTACGCACGGGCGGCATAATAAAAATGCTGTCCAGCAAGCTGCGTAACGCGAGTTGTGAGATGCAAACAGGAGGATTCACACAATGATTCAACAGCAATCACTGATGAAGGTGGCGGACAATACCGGCGCGAAAGAGTTAATGTGCATCCGTGTTTTGGGCGGTACGGGCAGAAGATATGCGAATATCGGAGACGTGGTCGTCGCTTCCGTAAAGAAAGCGGCTCCCAACGGTACCGTTAAAAAAGGTGAGGTCGTCAAGGCTGTCATCGTAAGATCGAGACACGGTTTGAAGCGCGCGGACGGTTCCACGATCAAATTCGACGAGAACGCCGCAGTTATCATAAAGGAAGACAAAACGCCGAGAGGCACCCGTATTTTCGGCCCGGTAGCGAGAGAGCTTCGTGAGAAGGATTATCTTAAGATACTCTCCCTCGCACCCGAGGTACTGTAAGGAGGTAGGACCATGGAAAAGAAGCTTCACGTTAAAAAGGGAGACAAGGTCATAGTTATCTCCGGCGCAAGCAAGGGCGTCATCGGAAACGTAGTCGAAGTATCCCGCGAAGAGGGCAAGGTCATAGTTGAGAAGGCTCACATGATCAGCAAGCACATAAAGCCCAGAAAACAGGGTGAAAACGGTCAGATAATCAACGTTGAAGGCGCTATATACGCCGACAAGGTCATGCTCTACTGCGACAAATGCGGCAAGGGCGTGAGAGCTGCCGTAAAGGTCGAAACCGAGGAAAAGAACGGCAAGACCGTAACGACCAAGACCCGCGTCTGCAAAAAGTGCGGCGCAAAGCTGTAAGGAGGTAAACAGATATGTCAAGATTAAAAGACTTATATAAAAACGATGTTGCTCCTCAGCTTATGAAAAAGTACGCTTACAAGAGCCCGATGCAGATCCCGAAGCTGGATAAGATCGTGGTCAACGTAGGCTGCGGCGACGCTAAGGACAACACAAAGGTCATAGATAACGTTATCGACGAGATAACGCAGATCACCGGTCAGAAGGCGGTCCCGACGTACGCGAAGAAGTCGGTCGCCAACTTCAAGCTCCGCGAGGGCATGAAGATAGGCGTCAAGGTAACGCTCCGCGGCGAGACGATGTACGAATTCATGGACAGACTGTTCAACTTCGGTCTGCCGAGAGTCCGTGACTTCAAGGGCATCAACCCCAACGCGTTCGACGGACGCGGCAACTATTCGCTGGGACTTAAGGAACAGCTTATATTCCCGGAAATAGAGTACGACAAGATCGACAAGATCAGAGGTATGGACATAGTATTCGTTACTACCGCTCAGACCGATGAAGAAGCAAAAGAGCTGCTCACGCTTATGGGCGCTCCGTTTGCAAAGTAATAAGGAGGATAAGTAGTTATGGCTAAAACATCCATGAAGAACAAGCAGCAGAAGCGTCAGAAGTTCTCCACCCGTGAGTACAACAGATGCAAGATCTGCGGCCGTCCTCACGCTTATCTCCGTAAATACGGTATCTGCCGTATTTGCTTCCGCGAGCTTGCCTACAAGGGACAGATCCCCGGCGTCAAGAAAGCCAGCTGGTAAGCCCGACCTTAAATCAAACACAAAACTCCGTCTTGCGACAGGAAGCGTAACTTAACCGGCGCAAGACAGGCCGCATAAACTGCGGCAGCAAATAATAAATTGCCGAATGGAGGAGCAATAAAATGCAGATGTCTGATGTTATAGCGGATATGCTCACACGCATAAGAAACGCGAATAACGCAAAGCACGACACGGTCGACATTCCCGCGTCAAACATGAAAAAGGCCATCGCCGACATACTCGTCGAGGAAGGCTATATAAAGAATGTTCAGATCATAGAAGACAACAAGCAGGGCGTTATAAGAATCGCTCTCAAATACGGTCCCGGTAAGTCCAAAATACTTCAGGGTCTCCGCAGAGTGTCGAAGCCCGGTCTTCGTATCTACGCAAACAGCAAGGATATGCCGAGAGTCATGAACGGACTCGGCATCGCCATCGTCTCCACCTCGAAGGGCATCATGACCGATAAACAGGCAAGAGCCCTCAACATAGGCGGAGAGGTACTGTGCTTCGTATGGTAAGGAGGTAGGAAACAATGTCAAGAATAGGCAGAATGCCCGTCGTCATACCCGCCGGAGTAACGGTAGATATCGAAGATAACAATAAAGTCACCGTCAAAGGTCCGAAGGGAACGCTCGTCAGCACCCTTTGCCCGCTTATGACGCTTGAAAAGGACGGAGCCGTCATCCACGTCAAACGTCCGAACGATGAAAAAGAAACAAGAGCGCTGCACGGTCTTACCCGCGCCCTGCTCGAAAACATGGTCGTTGGCGTAACAAACGGCTATTCCAAGACGCTTGAGATCGTCGGCGTCGGCTACAAAGCCGTCAAGACCGGCAAAACGCTCGACCTTACTCTCGGTCATTCCCACCCCGTAAAGTTCGAGGAGACCGATACGATCAAATTCGAGGTTCCCAACCCCAACACCGTAGTCGTTTCCGGCATAAGCAAGCAGGAAGTCGGTCAGGTAGCGGCGGAGATCAGGGCGAAACGTCCTCCGGAGCCTTACCACGGCAAAGGCGTTAAGTATTCCGACGAAAAAGTCAGAAGAAAAACACCGAAGACCGGTAAATAATGAAAGGAGTGGACTGAAATGGTATCGAGAAAAGACAGCAACCAGCAGCGTCTCAAAAGACGTAAGAGAGTCAGAGGCAAGATATTCGGTACGACCGAAAGACCGCGTCTCTGCGTATACCGTTCCCTTGCTAACATCAGTGCTCAGATCATTGACGATACAAACGGAACGACGCTCGTGTCCGCTTCCACTTACGAAGCCGCGTTCAAAGGCAACGGCGGAAACAAGGAAGCCGCTAAAGACGTCGGCAAGAAGCTTGCCGAAAGAGCGACCGCGAAGGGTATTTCGGACGTCGTATTCGACAGATCCGGCTACATCTATCACGGAAGAGTACAGGAACTTGCCGAGGGTGCCCGCGAGGGCGGCCTGAAGTTCTGAGGAGGGCATTATGGTACAACAGAAAATAAATCCGAATACGCTTGAACTTCAGGAAAGACTTGTCAAGATAAACCGCGTATCCAAGACCGTCAAAGGCGGCCGTATCCAGAGATTCACAGCCATTATGGTAGTGGGCGACGGCAACGGTCACGTCGGCTACGGCTTAGGCAAAGCGGCTGAGGTCCCCGAGGCTATAAGAAAGAGCCTTGAGGACGCGAAGAAAAACATAATCAAGGTCTCCATGAACGGAACCACGATACCCCACCAGGTCATCGGCGAGTTCGGCGCGGGCAGAGTTCTGCTCAAACCGGCTTCCGAAGGTACCGGAGTTATCGCGGGCGGTTACGTAAGAGCCGTCATAGACATGGTAGGTATAAAGGATATCAGAGCGAAGTGCCTGCGTTCCAACAACCCGGGCAACGTTGTGAAAGCGACGTTTGAAGGACTGAAATCCCTCCGCACCATCGACGAGGTTGCCGCTATGAGAGGCAAAGAAGTTTCTCAGATAAAGAAATAAGGGAGGACTTCGGAAATGATTAAAGTTACACTCGTAAAAAGTCTTATAGGCGCAAAACCGAATCAGAAGGCGACCGCCGCCTCTCTCGGTCTGCGCAAGATCGGCGACAGCATAACCGCCGATGAAACTGCTGTTTTAGACGGCAAGATAAACGTGATAACCCATCTGGTCAAAGTCGAAAAGGCTGACTGATCGGGCACGGAATTTGAGTATAAGGAGGAAATCAAATGAAGCTCCATGAACTTTCTCCCGCAGAAGGCTCTGTCAAGGACAGATTCCGTAAAGGCAGAGGTCCCGGCTCGGGAAACGGTAAAACGGCAGGCAAAGGTCACAAGGGACAGAACGCAAGGTCCGGCGGCGGTGTAAGACCCGGATTTGAAGGCGGACAGTTCCCGCTTTACAGACGTCATCCCAAGAGAGGATTCAAAAACCACTTTGCAAAACATTATGCCACAATCAACGTCGGCAGACTCGAAGCTTTTGAAAACGATTCTGTCGTAAATCTTGAGGCACTTGTGGAAGCCGGTATCGTCAAAAAGCCCTTCGACGGACTTAAGATACTCGGAAACGGCGAACTTACCAAAAAATTAACCGTTGAAGCCGCTATCTTCTCCGCACAGGCAAAGGAAAAGATCGAGGCTGCCGGTGGAAAGACCGAGGTCATTGAATAATGTTTAAAACGTTACGCGATGCATGGAACGTGCCTGATCTGAGAAAAAAGATTCTTTTTACTCTCTTCATAATCGTTCTGTACCGTCTGGGCTCGGTCATACCGGTCCCGTTCGCGTCGCCTGAAATACTTCAGGCTGCGGTCGGTTACGCGGGAAACTCGCTCTTAACGTACTTCACGTTCATCGCGGGTGAGTCGTTCTCGCAGGCTACACTCTTCGCGCTTTCGATCTCCCCGTACATCACCGCGTCCATAGTCGTCCAGCTGCTTTGCGTCGCTATACCGAAGTGGCAGGAATGGCAGAAGGAGGACGGTGAAGAGGGCAGAAGAAAGCTCGACAAGATCACCCGTTACATCACGGTCGGTCTTTCGCTAATCACCGCTTTCGGTTACTATCAGTATCTGAAAGCCAACAACGCCATAATAGACGTAAAACTC
Source organism: uncultured Ruminococcus sp. (assembly GCA_902784545.1). Classification (GTDB taxonomy): domain Bacteria; phylum Bacillota; class Clostridia; order Oscillospirales; family CAG-272; genus UBA1248. The sequence continues at coordinate 18,418 of CACZVC010000004.1, forward strand.
TTCTCGAACGCGACGCTCAACCAGTGGGCCGTGGCGATAGTCATGATAGCCTGTTACTGCGCCGGCGCCTGCCTCATCATGTGGCTCGGCGAGAGAATAGATAACTACGGTATAGGCAACGGCATATCCGTCATACTGTTCATCAATATCTTATCCGGTATCCCGAGAATGGTACAGACGTTCTATGCGAGAAATATGCATCCGGAATCCTTCGGTATCACCGACGGCAAGCCCATGGCGATCTGGCTGTTCATTCTCATAGCCGTTCTCATACTGATATTCTACCTCGCGGCGATAACCTTTATCGTTCACATGACCGAAGCGGAACGCCGTATCAAGGTGTCCTACGCCAAGCGCATCCAGGGAAGAAAAATGTACGGCGGTCAGGATTCGGATCTGCCGATCAAGCTGTATATGTCCGGCGTTATGCCGATCATATTCGCGCAGTCGATAGTCTCCATCCCGGCGACGGTCGCCCTCGTGGCTCCCGGCAAGGTGCCGGAGAACTTCGCTACCGGAACATACACCATATCGAGCTTTTCGGAGTGGTGGTACGTGTTCACGAACAAGACGTTCTCCTACACAAGCCCGCTTTATATGATAATCTTCTTCGCGCTTATCATAGCGTTCGCTTACTTCTATATCGCCATTTCCTTCGACCCGACGGAAATAGCGAACAACCTGAAGAAAAACGGCGGCTTCGTGCTCGGACTTCGTCCCGGCGCCCCGACCGCGAACTTCATCAAGAGAGTTACAAACCGTATAACGCTGCTCGGCGCCCTGTTCTTAAGCCTTGTCGCCATCATCCCGCTTATTATAAACGCGACGATGGGCAACAGCCTCGGTATCGTGGCGTTCGGCGGTACGTCGATCCTGATACTTGTCGGCGTTGCGCTTGAAACCGTGCGCGAGCTTGAAGCTCAGCTCACCACTTACCGCCGCCCCGGCGCGACCGGCGCGATATTCCGCGGTAAGAGAAAATAAGGGGAAGCAGATGAGAATAATATTTCTCGGAGCACCCGGCGCGGGCAAGGGTACCCAGTCGGAGCTCATCTCCGCGCAGTACGGTATCCCCGCCATATCGACAGGCGCGATAATCAGAGAAGCCATAGCGACGGGCACCGATATGGGGCTTGAAGCAAAGGCGTACACGGAAAAGGGAATGCTTGTTCCCGATGAGGTCGTTATAGGCATCATCAAGGAAAGGCTCGTCAAGGACGACTGCAAAAAAGGCTTCATCCTCGACGGATTCCCCAGGACCGTGGCTCAGGCGGAGGCGCTTGACGAAATGGGCGTCGATATAGACCTCGTTATCTCGATAGAGGTCAAGGACGAGGACATAGTAAAGAGGATGAGCGGCAGACGCGTCTGCGGAAGCTGCGGTTCCTCATACCACATAGTGTATAAGCCTTCCAGAAGCGGCGAGCAGTGCGACAAGTGCGGATCGGATCTTTCCATCCGCGCGGACGACAAGCCCGAGGTCGTGCTCGACAGGCTCAGAGTTTATCACGAGATGACTGAGCCGTTGAAGGACTATTACAAAAGCAAAGGCAAATGCGTTGAGGTCGAAGGGCAGGAAATACTCGACGACACGAGCGCGCTTGTCAGAGAACAGATAGCTTTAGCTTTCGGCAAATAATATGATACAAATCAAAGGTGAAAACGCAATAGCGGCGATGAGGATCGCCGGCAGAATAACCGGAGAAGCTTTGTATCTCGGCGGTCAGGCCGTGAAGGACGGCGTCAGCACGAAGCATATAGACGATATAATTCGTCACCACATCGAAAAGTGCGGTGCTGTGCCATCCTTCTTAGGCTACGGCGGCTTTCCGGGATCCGCCTGCATAAGTATAAACGACGAGGTGATACACGGTATCCCGTCCAAGGACAGGATAATCAAAGACGGTGATATCGTAAGCATCGACGTCGGCGCAAGATACCGCGGCTATCACGGCGACAGCGCCTGCACGTTCGCGTGCGGCAGCGTCAGTGATGAGGCTAAGCGCCTTATGGAGGCAACGGAAAGATCGTTTTATCTCGGCGCGGCGAAAGCCGTGGCGGGCAACAGACTGGGAGATATAGGCGCGGCTGTTCAGGAGTACGCGGAATCACTGGGATACGGTGTCGTTCGCCAGTACGTCGGTCACGGCGTGGGACGCGAGCTGCACGAGGATCCCGAAGTACCGAATTTCGGCAGAGCCGGTCACGGTATCAGACTTTACAAAAATATGACTATAGCGATAGAGCCGATGATCACACAAGGCTCCTACGAGGTCAGGGTGGGCAGAGACGGATGGCTCGTCACGACTGTTGACGGCAAGCTCTCGTGTCATTATGAGCACACGGTGCTCGTGACGGAGGGCGAGCCCGAGCTGCTCACAAAGGTATAAGGATACAAAATGAAGATCTGGCGGCCGTTGAGAGAGATCTTCTCAGGCAGAAGGTCGAAATCAAAGGATAAAGAAATTCTGGTCGGGCGTTTGGCCCAGTCCGTATCCGGCAGGGATAAGGGTATGATGTACGTCATAACCTCTCAGCCGGACGGAATACACGTCACTGTATGCGACGGAAAAAGACGTACGACGGATAAGCCCAAGCTGAAAAATATCAGGCATCTTCTGATGTCGGGCGAATATGTACCCGATTCCTTTATCAGTAATGGGAGGGTGACGGCGACAGACGCCGAAATATCCGCTTTCATAGCAGAGAACACCGATATATAAGCTTCATTTAATAAGGAGGATATAATTTGCCAAAAGACGATGTTGTCGAATTTGACGGTCAGGTCATCGAGGCTCTGCCGAACGCTACCTTCAAGGTAAAGCTCACAAACGGTCATATAGTGACCGCGAGCATATCCGGCAGACTCAGACTGAACAGTATAAAAGTACTGGTGGGTGATAAAGTACACGTTGAGGTTTCGATTTATGACCTCTCCAAGGGACGTATCACCTGGAGATCCAAATAATATAAATCATAATTCTGAAAGGACAGGTAATACAAAGTGAAAGTTAAACCTTCCGTTAAAAAGATCTGCGAAAAGTGCAAGATCATAAAAAGAAAAGGCCGCATAATGGTCATTTGTGAAAACCCCAAGCATAAGCAGAGACAGGGTTAATAAACAGGAGGAACGGATTAAATGGCACGTATAGCTGGTGTAGATATACCCAACGCAAAAAGAGTTGAGATCGGACTTACCTATATCTACGGTATAGGCAGAACCACCTCTAACCAAATACTTGCGAAAACCGGTATAAATCCCGATACAAGATGCAAGGACCTTACCGAGGAAGATATCGCCAAGCTCCGTGAGGAGATAGAGAATCATCATCAGGTCGAAGGTGATCTCCGCCGTGAAGTAGCTCTCAATATCAAGAGACTTACCGAAATAGGCTGCTACAGAGGTATCAGACACAGAAAAGGCTTGCCCGTAAGAGGTCAGAGGACCAAAACAAACGCAAGAACGAGAAAAGGCCGCGCTAAGACGGTTGCTAACAAGAAGAAATAAGGAGTGAAATCGAAGCATGGCAAAAGTAGTTAAAAGTAAGAAAGTTACGAAAAAGCGCCGCGAGCGTAAGAATATTCCGCAGGGCGCCGCACACGTACATTCTACGTTCAATAACACAATAGTCACCATAACCGACAGAGCCGGAAACACCGTCTCGTGGGCTTCCGCGGGCGAGCTCGGCTACAAGGGCAGCAGAAAAGCAACTCCTTACGCCGCTCAGATGACGGCGGAAGCTGCCGCAAAGGTCGCTATTGATCACGGTATGAAGACGATAGACGTATACGTCAAGGGACCCGGACAGGGAAAGGAAGCCGCGATAAGAGCGCTTCAGACCGCGGGACTTCAGATCGAATGGCTCCGTGACGTAACGCCCATACCCCATAACGGCTGCCGTCCTCCCAAAAGAAGACGCGTATAATGAAAATGGAGGAATAAGAAAATGGCAAAAAACAAACAGCCCGTCGCAAAGCGCTGCAAAGCTCTCGGCGTATCTCCCGCTGTTCTCGGTTATAACAAGAAAACAACGACCCGCAACAGCCAGAATAAAATGAAGAAGAAACAGAGCGAATACGGACTTCAGCTCGTTGAAAAGCAGAAAGTCAAATTCGTCTACGGTATTCTTGAAAAGCAGTTCCATATTTACTACAACAAGGTGTCCAAAATGCCCGGTAAGACCGGTGAAAACCTCCTTACCTACATTGAGCGCCGCCTTGATAACGTTGTGTTCCGTCTCGGTCTGGCGGCGACCCGCCGCGAAGCCCGTCAGCTCGTGAACCACGGTCATTTCACCGTAAACGGTAAGAAAGTCAATATTCCGTCCTACATCGTTAATGTCGACGACGTTATAGAGGTCAAGGAATCGAGCCGTTCTTCCGTCGTGTTCACCAGACTCAACGACGCGGATATGCTTATCACGGAAACGCCCCAGTGGCTCGAACGCGATAAAGAAGCCTTCAAGGGCAAAGTTCTGAGACTTCCGATTCGTGAAGATATCGACTTCCCCGTGGAGGAGCACCTTATCGTCGAGCTTTATTCAAAGTAATAAAGACCTCCCGACGGCGGACAACGCGGCGGGAAGCCGCACGATGTCGCCATTATGTAAACTATCAGAAAACCCAATGTTTACTTTACTGTTTTTTAGGAGGTACGCTATATGTTAGAAATCCAAAAGCCGCAGATCTCTTTGCCTGAAAGCGAGGATGAGAGGATCGGTACGTTCGTGGTCGAACCGCTTGAAAGAGGCTACGCCACAACGCTCGGCAACTCGCTGCGCAGAGTGCTTATGAGCTCGCTGCCCGGCGTCGCTCCCATATATATAAAGATCAGAGACGTTATACACGAGATCTCCACGATCCCCGGTGTCAAAGAGGACGTGTGCGAGATAGTTCTGAACGTCAAAGGGATAATCGCAAAGCTTTACGTTGAGGGACAGAAGACCGTTATGATAAGCGCGACCGGTCCCTGCGAGGTAAAAGCCGGCGATATCACGCCTGATTCCGATATAGAGATCCTTAATCCGGATCTGCACATCTGCACGCTTTCCGAGAACACGAGCTTCTTTATGGAGATCACGTTCGATCACGGCAGAGGCTATGTGCAGCAGGATAAGAACAAAGAGATAAACCAGACTCAGCTCGGCGTCATATACACCGACTCCATCTACACGCCCGTAAAAAGCGTGAACTTCACGCCGGAAAGCATCCGCGTGGGCAACTCCGGAGTTACGGACTATGACAGACTGACGCTGAACGTGGAGACAAACGGTACGATATCCGCTAAGGAAGCCGTGTCGCTTGCCGCCAAGATTCTCAACGAGCATCTCAACCTCTTCGTCAATTTGTCCGACGAAGCACGGAACGCGGAGATCATGGTAGACAGCAAGGAAACTCAGAGAGATAAGATCCTTGAGATGACCATTGAGGAGCTTGACATGTCGGTAAGAAGCTTCAACTGTCTGAAGCGCGCCGACATCCATACCGTGGAGGATTTGACAAACAGGACAGAAGAAGATATGATTAAGGTGAGAAACCTCGGCAAGAAGTCTCTTGAAGAGGTCATCGCCAAACTGAACGAGCTCGGACTCAGTCTCAAAAAGACCGAGGAATGAGCGATATAAGGAGGATAATCTAAATGCCCGGCACAAGAAAGTTAGGCAGACCGACAGCTCACAGAATGTTAATGCTTCGCGGCATGGTAACGCTTTTGATAGAGAACGGTCAGATTGAAACAACACTTACACGTGCAAAAGAGGTAGCACCTCTTGCCGAGAAAATGATAACCTTAGGCAAAAAGAATACGCTGGCGTCGCGCAAAGCCGCTTATGAGTTCTTGACGAAAGAATCCGCCGTATTCAAGCTCTTCGACGAAATGGCTCCGTTTTTCGCAGACCGCAACGGCGGCTACACAGCCGTCTATAAGCTCGGTCCCCGCCGCGGAGACGGCGCGGAAATGGCGCTTGTAAAATTCGTCGGAGGAATAATATCCGAAGGATCCCGGTTTGATCGGGGTCCTTTTTCGATTAAAGAATAAAGAAGAAAGAACAAAGAATAAATAAGGAAGTCGCCTGCGTGAACCCCCGCCGCTATTCGCGGCGGGGAACCCCTTTGCCGACGATTTGTGCGGCTTCGCCGCGATTGGGGCTCCCCTCCCCCCTTACGGGAACCCCCACCGCTCTCAAGTTCGCGGCGGGGAACCCCTTTACCGCCCCAAACCCCACCACCCCCCGAAGTATCGGGGCTTTGCAGCGTAAGCTGCGCGCGCGGGCGTCCCTCTGCCGCGCTTTGCGCGGGATGATATATTTGCTTACGCAAATGTGATATAACAGGCAAGCCTGTTGTGATATACGCT
>CACZVC010000005.1 GCA_902784545.1 uncultured Ruminococcus sp.
AATTATCCTAATCTTCTAAAGTGTCGCTGCGCGACGAATATGGTGGGTCTCCCACCCCTCACGGCGCTACGCGCCACCCCCCATACCCCCTGTTCCCCTCCCGTCATTCTACGAATGAGGGGCGCGAACATCAGGCGCGTCGGCGGGAGCAAGCCCCCGCCCTACGAAAGGGTGAAAGCCCCAAACTTCGGGGGGAAGGCGGGGGTTTGGGGGCGGATGAAGGGGTTTCCCGAAAACGAGGGACGAGTTTTTGGGGGTTCCCGGAGAGGGGGGAGGGGAGTCCCCAAGATCAAAAACTTCTTACTATCTCTTTATATATTTTCCCGCTTTTCCCGCGCTCCTCAAAATTCTTAAAGTGGTCGAAGCTTGCGGCGGCGGGAGAGAGGATCACGACGTCGCCCGGCTTCGCGGCGTTCTTTGCGGCGTACACGGCTTTTTCAAAATCCGGCTCTTTTATTATTTCAAAATCCGCCGGTATTCCGTGACCGCACAGCGCCTTATATATCTTTTCCGCGTTCTGCCCGGTAAGCACGGCGGTGTGCGCGTGTTCATACAGAGGCCCGCAGAGCGGCTCGTAATCGAGATTCTTGTCGTAGCCGCCTAAAATAACGACGACGGGCGCGGTAAAGCACGACAGCGCGGCTATCGTCCTCGTGGGCGAGGAATCTATCGAGCCGTTGTAATACTTTACGCCGTCAAGCTCGCGCACGAATTCAAGCCGGTGCTCGACTCCGTTGAAGGTCGAGGCGACCTCGTACACGGCGTCAGCCGAGGCGAGGCCGGCGGTGAGCGCTATCGCCGTCATATAGTTTTCGACGTTATGCCGTCCGACGAGCTTTATATCCGACGTGTTTATCACCTTGCGGGCTTTTCCGTTTTCTTTGAGATATATCGCGCCGTTTTCCTCATATACGGCGTTATCAGCCTCCGGCGTGCGCTTCGACGAGAAAAAGAACACTCTGCCCTTCGCCTTTTCAGCGAGCGCTCTCGTTATATCGTTTTCGTAATTGAGCACGACTGTGCCTTCCGCCGTCTGATTTGTGAAAATATGCGTTTTCGCCTCGATATACTCGTCCATGTCGGTATGCCAGTTGAGGTGGTTGGGCGTTACGTTCGTTATCGCGGCGACGCAGGGCGAGCTTTTCATCGTGTGCAGCTGGAACGAAGACAGCTCGACGACGCAGATATCGTCCTCTTTGATTTCCCCGATATGACCTATAAGCGGCGAGCCTATGTTGCCGCCGAGCCATATATGTCTTCCGCCTCCGTCAAGCTCCGCCTGCTTTGACAGTATTTTATACGTTACGGTCGTTGTGGTCGTCTTGCCGTCGGAGCCGGTTATGCCGATGATCTTACACGGGCAAAGGCTGAAAAAAAGCTCCATTTCGCTCGATATCGCCGCGCCCTTTTCCGCAGCAGCTTTAAACTCGGGTATATCGTACCTTATTCCGGGCGAGCGGAAAACGATATCGTCGCGGATATCAGACAGATACCCTTCTCCTAACGCGGTCTTTTCGACGAGCGGAAGTATTTTTTCATAAATATCGCCGAGCTCCTCCGGCGTTTTTTTGTCGCGCGCGGTTATTTTCGCGCCGCATCCGTGAAGAAATTCGATAAGCGGCACGTTGCTTACGCCGATGCCGACGACCGATACGCGTTTGTCTTTTATATGATTTTTAAATTCAGATAACTCCATAATATCCTCCATGTTTTCCATTATATATTATTTTTTCCGATTTTTCAATATGCAGGATAAAAATATTTACTTATTTTTTTATAAAATTCGATAAAAATTGCGCTCAAATTTTCAAAATCGTCTTGAAATCGTATCATGCTTGTGATATAATGTATTTTGTATAGTTATACAATGGGGAAAGAATACATGGAAAAGGCGTTTTCTGAAAATACGGCGGGACTCAGGCCGTCGGCTATAAGGGAGATATTCAAGTCGCTGACCGATCCGTCCGTCATATCGTTTGCCGCGGGCAATCCCTCGCCCGAGAGCTTTCCCGTATCGGACATAAAGCGTTTTACGGATATCATATTAGAGGAGAACGCCGCGTCGGCTTTGCAGTACGGTATAACGGAGGGCTTTACCCCTCTGCGCGGCGCCGTGCTTGAAAGGAACAAAAGGATATTCGGTATCGGCCGCGATTACGATACGGCGATAATAACCTCGGGCGGTCAGCAGGGTATCGACCTTACCGCAAAGGTATTCTGCAACAGGGGCGACACGGTGATATGCGAGGACCCGACGTTCATAGGCGCGCTGAACGCCTTCCGCGCGCACGGTCTGAACACAAAGGGCGTGCCGATGAGGGACGGCGGCATAGATCCCGACGAGCTTGAAAGCGTTATCAAAAGCTCTCACAAGCCGAAGCTCTTGTACCTTATACCGACGTTTCAGAACCCGACGGGCAGGACCATGCCGTATGAAACGCGCAAAAGGGCGCTTGATATCGCAAAAAAACACGGTCTTATGATACTTGAAGACAACCCGTACGGCGAGCTCCGTTTTTCGGGCGAAGATATACCGACGATAAAGAGCATGGACGACGAGGGCAGGGTCGTTTACTGCAGCTCGTTTTCAAAAATACTCTCCTCCGGTATGCGCGTCGGCTACGTTATATGCGATAACGAAACGGCGTCGAAGATAGCCGTCTGCAAGCAGGTGAACGACGTTCACACGAATCTTCTTTTCCAGATGGTCTGTCATAAGTTCCTTACGGAATACGACCTTGACGCGCATATCGCGAAAATAAGGGAGCTTTACAAAAGAAAATCCGCTCTTATGCTGTCGTGCCTTGATGATATCGGCGACAGCCGCATAGAATATACAAGACCGGACGGAGGGCTTTTTATCTGGGCGTGGCTGAAGGACTTCGGCGATCACGACGGATTCATAAAAAAGCTCGCTGCGAAAAAGCTCGTCGTCGTTCCCGGCAGGACTTTCAACTGCGACGAGGAAAAGCCGTCGGACGGCTTCCGTCTCAACTACTCTACGCCGTCGGATGAGCAGATAATAAAAGGAACGGAAATATTAAAGGAAACATTAAAAGAGATATAAAGGACAAAGACATGGAAAACGAAAACAGAAAAACGGTGTTCTCCGGCATTCAGCCGTCGGGAAACCTCACTATCGGAAATTATCTCGGCGCTCTGCGCAATTTCTCTCAGTTTACCGATAATTACGACTGCCTTTACTGCGTCGTCGACCAGCACGCGATAACCGTAAGGCAGAATCCCGCGGAGCTTCGCAGGCGCACGTACGAGGTGCTTGCGCTTTACATCGCCTGCGGTCTCGACCCGGATAAAAGCATATTATACGTTCAGAGCCACGTTCCGGCTCACGCGCAGCTTGCGTGGATCCTCGATTGCTACACGATGTTCGGCGAGCTTTCCCGAATGACGCAGTTCAAGGATAAATCGGCGAAAAACGCGGACAATATAAACGCGGGGCTTTTCACATACCCCGTGCTTATGGCGGCGGATATCCTGCTGTATCAGACGGATTTCGTACCGGTCGGCGAGGATCAGAAACAGCATCTCGAAATAACGCGCGACATCGCCAACCGCTTCAACACCGTCTACGGTCCGACGTTCACCGTGCCGGAGCCGATAATAAAAAGGACCGGTGCGAAAATACAGTCGCTTGCCGAGCCGGATAAAAAAATGTCCAAATCCGACGCGAACGAAAACGCGGTCGTAAGGATACTCGATGACAAGGATACGATAATACGCAAATTCCGCCGCGCCGTGACGGATTCAGGCTCCGAGGTGCGCCGCGCGGACGACAAGCCCGGCATCGGCAATCTTATGACGATATACTCCTGCTTCACCGGGAAGACCGACGAGGAGATTGAAGCGGAATTTTCGGGCAAGGGCTACGGCGATTTCAAGACAGCCGTCGGCGAGGCGTGCGCCTGCGAGCTCGCGCCGCTTCAGGAAAGATACAAAAAGCTGCTCGCCGACAAGGCGTATCTCGAGCAGGTGATGAAACAGAACGCGGAGCGCGCCGCGTATCTCGCGCGCAAAACGCTTTCAAAGGTTTACAGAAAGGTCGGATTTACATCCGTTTGATGCGAAAATGAAAAAAAACAGGGAAAGCGGCGGCTTTAAAATAAAAAGCCTTACCGCGGTCGGCATGAGAGTCGTGGCGATAGTCACGGGCGTGCTGATAATAGCAGTCGGTATACTCTGCACCTCTCCGTCGAAGGCGGCGGACGACGCGCCGTATTTTCCGCCGGAAGATCCGTTTGACGAAACGGAGCCCGAAGAAACTGATACGGACCCCGTGACCTCGGCGGAAACGACCGCGGCGGATACCGCGTATGATACCGGAGAAGCTTCGTCTGAAACCGGAACAGCGGAGGAAACGACAGACGCCGGCACGACCTCAGACGTTACGGCGCCCGGCGAAACGACAGCGGCGGCAACGACGGAAGAAGAAACGACCGCGCCGCCCGCGCCCGTAACCGAGAAGGAAACGACGCAGTCTCAGCCTTCGTCCGGCGCGGAGGGCATGCAGGAATACCGCGAATATAACGGCAGATCGTTCTACCCCAACGAAACGTTCGTCGGCGAATACAAGACCGACCGCGTATCCATAGGTGTTTCCAACGTCGTGGACGGCAATTTAAGCTACTTTATATGCGATATAAAGGTCAAAAGCGTCAAGGATTTCAAGACCGCGTTCGCAAACAACAGCATAGGCGGCAGGGCGTACACGCATAAGATAGCCCAGTCCGTCGGCGCGGGCTTCGCGATAAACGGCGATTTCTGCGGCTACCGCAACAGCGGTATAATAATAAGGAACGGCGGGCTTTACAGAGATAAAAAATCAGACGACTGGGATCTCTGCTACCTCAACAAATACGGCGATCTGATAACGTGCAGAAACGACGCGGAAAGCGGCAAAAAGCTCGTAAACGACGGCGTATGGCAGTCGTGGTGCTTCGGTCCGACGCTCGTAAAGGATTACAAGGCGCTGAAAAACAGCGAATTCAACACTCCGGGTCTGAGCCGCAAGGACTGGGCGCGCGAATCGAGGACGGCTATCGGTCAGATAGACAGACTGCATTACATCTTCATCGTCGTCGACGCCAAAAGGGTAGTCAACGCGGCCGGCGGGTACGACACAGTCGAGGGCACGGGCATGAACTTCGACGAGCTCGCCGCAACGTTCGAGGCGCTCGGCTGCAAAACGGCGTACAATCTCGACGGCGGCGCCTCCACTTCGCTGTGGATGAACGGCAAGGTAATAAACGTCCCGTGTATGGAAGCGGGCGCAAGACAGGTCAGCGATATAGTATATTTCAAATAAACGGTGGATAAATGGAACTGGATTTAAAAAACTACGTTGTGCTGATACCGGCGTACAAGCCCGTATTCGATCAGATGATACCGTTCGTTGAGGAGCTCAAAGGCTCGTTTGACAAGATCGTCTGCGTGGACGACGGCGGCGGCGAGGCTTACGCGGACGTGTTTGCGAAATGCAGGGAGCTCGGCTGCGTCGTTTTAACGCACGAGGTCAACCGCGGAAAGGGCGCGGCGCTCCGCACCGGTTTCGCGCACATAAACGAAAATATGACGGACGCGTCCGGCGTTATCACCGCCGACTGCGACGGTCAGCATACAGTCCCCGATATCATAAAGGTCACGGAGGCTTTATACGAACATCCGGACGATCTGATAATCGGCGGCAGAAGATTCGATAAAAACGTGCCGCTCCGCTCAAAGGCGGGCAATACCGTCACAAGGATACTTTTCAAGCTCGTTACGGGGATCTCGATATACGACACGCAGACCGGTCTGCGCGGCTTTCCGATGTCGCTTATGCCGGAGCTTACAGCGCTTCCGGGCGACAGGTACGAGTACGAGATGAATATGCTCTTAAAGCTTCACAACTGGGGCGTGTCGCCCTACGAGGTGACTATCGCGACGATATACATAAACGAAAACAAGGGCAGTCATTTCAACGCTTTCAAGGACGGTATGCGCATCTGCGCGATGATATTCAAATACGCGGCGGGCAGTATACTGTCGTTTCTTATCGACTGGGCGATATTCCTTCTGTTCATGCAGCTCGTGTTCAGGGGCGACGGAGACGTTGTCAAATACCGCTACGCTCTGTCGTTCGGTATCGCGCGCGTGTTCTCGTCCGTATTCAACTATTTATACAACAGGCTCGCCGTATTCGGCGGAAAGAACTACGAGCGCGGCGCGACCGTAAAATATTTCAGCATTGTCGTCGTCGTCATGCTGCTCGGTATGCTCGTGCAGAGGCTGACGGCGTACGTGCCGGGCGGCGACACGGTGCATTCTCTGATAAAGCTCGCATACGACGCCGTGATGTTCTGCGTGAACTACGTTTTACAGCGTGATTTCGTATTCAAGGTAAAAAAAAGAAAGACGAACTGATATGATGCAACTGCTTAAAAGCGGCGGGCTTTCACTGCACGGTGTGTTCATCGCGCTCGCCGTCATCTCGATGATATTATACGCGGTATATTACACGTCGAAAAACAGATACGACAACAACGCCCTGATGTATATAATACCCCCGTCGATATTCTTCGGATTCTTCGGCGCGCGGCTAATGTACGTCACGGTATGCGACCAGCTGTACGTCGAGGCGGCTGACAAATGGCGGCTGACGGACGGCGGCTACGCGCTGTTCGGCGCGGCGGCGGGCGTTATACTGACCGTTATCGCCTTCTGGCTGATAACGGGAAGACGCGTAAAGCTCCTTACGCTTCTCGACACCGTTTGCGCCGCGGCTCCGCTCGGAATAGCGATGGGCAGGCTCGGCAGTATCTTTTCCCAGGACTGCCTCGGCGAGGCGGTCGAGTCGGAACAGCTCAGCTTCTTCCCCGTGGCGATATTCAACGATTTCGACCAGTCGTATCATCTGGCGGTGTTCTTTTACGAATCCGTCGCGTGCGTCATTCTTTTCTTCATTATAATGAACGCGGAGAAAAGGACGAAGAGAGCGGGAACGGCTTCATTCCTGTTCGCCGTCGTTTACTGCGGCGTGAGAGCGGCTTTTGAAAGTATGCGCACCGACAGTATGTATATAGGCTTCGTGCGCATAAACCAGGTGCTTGCGATACTGACGGTGATAGGCGTTTTCGTTTACATAAGCGTCAGGCTCTGCCGCGTTACGGGCTTCAAGCCCGCGTATCTGATACCGTACGCGATATTCACCGCGTCGTTCGTTACGGCTTTCTTCTCCGAATTCTATATGTATTCCGGCTCGAAGGTGCTGAACACGGTGAAGATAATCATCTGCTGTCTGATAATGATGGCGACGGCGATATACACAGGCGCGCTGTACGTCAACAGAACAAAAAAGAAACCGGAAAAGAAAAAGCGTCTGCCGGATAAAACGCAGACGTTCAAAAAGGCTGAAATTGCCGATAAGGCAAAGTGATATAAAAAGGCGGTATATTATGAAAGCAAGATTCAACAGGATCGTAAGTCTGATACTGGCGCTTCTGACGGTGTGTTTGCTCGCCGTCGGCTGTGCGGAGACCGGCGTTACGACCGACGCGGAAACGACCGCGGCGGATGAGACCGTAAAAGAAACAGAGGCTGAGACGACCGACGCCGTTACGACCGGTGCGGAAACGACCGAGCCGCAAACGACGGAAGCGGAAACGACGGCCGCGCCCGAAACGGAAACGGAGACCGAAACGGAAACGCAGACGGAGACCGAGACCGAAACGGAGACCGAGGCGCCGCATACTCATACGTTCGGCGACTGGACGGTGACAAAACAGCCGACCTGCACCGAAACGGGCACCGAGGAGCGCAGATGCGCGGAATGCAACGAAATAGAGATAAGAACGGTCGAGGCGACCGGACATACTCCCGTAACGGATAAAGCCGTCGCGGCGACCTGCACGGCGGACGGCAAGACCGAGGGCAGTCACTGCGGCGTCTGCGGCGCGGTCATAACGGCGCAGACTGTCGTCAAGGCGACGGGACATAAATTCGGCGACTGGAAGGTTACAAAGCCCGCGACCGATAAAGAGGAAGGCACGGAAACGAGAAAATGCTCCGTCTGCGGCAAGGAGGAAACGAGAAAGATCGCTATAACCGCGCCGAAAACGAGCACGCCGAAGGTTTTGGGCACCAAAATGACCGCAGGCGACAGAGTTCTCGTTTACGGCGAATGCGAGCCGAATTCCGTCATCCGTACCGTTATAAACGGAAACGAGATGAAAAACAAGAGCAAGGATAAGTATTTCTATATCGAAATGGGTATAGGCGGAAAGTCCGAGATAACCGTATACGCGACGGCAAGCGGAAAAGCGGAGAGCGCCGCGACGAAAGTTACGGTAACGCCGGACGGCAGTCAGACGGGAAATGTATGGGGCGGCAAGGATTCAAGGATATTCTATATGCCGACGCTCCACTTCCTTATAAGCGCCAGAGGCGACACGGGTTACGCCAACAACTTCGCGCAGGGGCTTCTGGCAAATCAGACGATGCCGAAGATACAGGAAGCCACGGGCAAGGAAACGAAGCTTATATTCTGCATAATCCCCGACCCGGCGACCGGTTATTATCAGGAGCAGTTCGATTACATACAGAATTCCGTGCTGAATCCCTCCTCCTCCATAATGGGCGTGTTCAATAAAGCCGTAAACGGCAAGCACAAGGATATGTACGCGGTCGACCTTCTGCCGACGCTGCGCGCGCACAAGGATGAATCCATTTATTTCTCTACCGACACGCATTACACCGAGCTCGGCGCGTACTACGCCTACCTCGACATAATGAAGATAGTCAAGCAAAATCACCCGAACACGAAGGTCAGAACTGTCGAGAACGGCGATTACAACATAGTTTACAAAGACGTACCCGGCGGCGACCTCTGCGGCATAGCGGGTCTCGGAATGAACGAGGTCGTGCCGTTCTTTGAGGCGAACTTCTCCGACACCGGCTCGTATTATATCTCGAAGCGCAACGACGGCATCAAATCCGCGGGCTTCGGACCGGGTGGATGGCAGAGAGATTCCGTGCTCAACGATTCAAACAACCCGACCGCGTATTTCATCGCCGACTCCTACGGCTGCTACATCCTGCCGTTCATCGGCGCCAACTTCTCGAAGGTCTGGACGAACGAGGGCGTTTTGTGGAATTACGGAATAGACAGAAACATACTGACTCAGAACAAACCGGATTATATCATATTCGTTATGTGTCAGAGAAACATTGACGGAAACTACGGAAATATAGCCGGCTTCGCGGGTTCGATATAAAATGAAGATAAAAATAACGGCTTTGGCGCTTGCTCTGACAATGATACCTGCGCTTTCGGCGTGCGCCGGCGCGCCCGCCGAAACGACAGGCGCCGACACCGCGGCGCAGACGGTGACAGAAACGGAGACCGAGGCGGTATCCGAAACAGACGCGGAAACGGAAACGGATACGGAAACGACCGCCGCCCCGACAAAAAGGACGGCTAAGATACGTATACTCGGGCAGGCGCCGATAGCGCCGGACAGGACGATAGTATACGGCATCGCCGAGCCGGACTCCGTGATACGCACGGTCATAAACGGCGTCGAGGAAAAAAACGTCTGCAACGGCAAATATTTCTATATAGAGATCACCGCTTCGCAGACGTCTAAGGTAAAGGCGTACGCAACGGCTCCCGGTATGCTCGAAAGCCGCGGGACGGAATTCACCGTTACGCCCGCAGACGAGGAGAAAACGGTCTTCGGCGGCAGGGATTCGCATATATTCTACCTGCCGACGCTCAACTTTCTTACCGGAAACAGCGCGGATACGGGGTCGCTCGACACTCTCGTTCAATATATAAAAAACAAAACCGTGCCGGAAATACAAAAGGCGACGGGCAAAAAGACGAAGCTGCTCTTCGCCGTTATCCCCGACCCGGCGACCGCTCACATAAACGAGCAGAGGGATTATATAAAGGCGATGATACCGGAAAACAAAGGCGAGCCGGCGATGACAACGTTCATAAACACCGTAAACGGCTGTCACGAGGACGTTTACGCGGTCGATCTGCTTCCGGTCTTCCGTCAGCACACGGACGAGCGCATTTATTTCAGCACAGACACGCATTATACGGAGCTGGGCGCGTATTACGCTTACCTTGAAATAATGAAGACCGTCAAAAAGGATTTTCCGGACGCGACGGTCAGGACCGTTGAAAACGGCGATTACACGGTAGAATATAACGACGTGCCGGGCGGCGATATGTGCGGAATGATCGGTATGTCGATGAGAGAGGTCGTGCCGTTCTTCGTAGCCGGCTTCGAGGATACCGGATCGTATTACGTGTCGAAGCGGAACGACGGCATCAAGTCCGCCGGCTTCGGACCGGGCGCCTGGCAGAGAGATTCCGAATTGAAAAACTCAAATAACCCGACGGCGTACTTTCTTGGCGACTCCTACGGCTGCTACATCCTGCCGTTCATCGGAGCCAACTTCTCAAAGGTATGGACGAACGAGGGCGTTTTGTGGAACTATTCGCTCGACAAAGAACTTCTTGAAAAGAACAGACCGGATTACGTTATTATGCTTGTATGTCAGAGAAACGTGGGACCCGACTTTATGAACAACGTCATAAGCGAGTTCTGCATAAGCGTTGCCGGATTCTGATATTGGTGAATGATATGAAAGCATTTTTAAAGATAACTGCGCTTATCTGCGCCGTAATGACTCTTTTGCCGTTTGCCGCCTGCACCGGCAAGCCCGCGGACACGACCGCGGAAAGTACGCAAAAACAGGAAACTGAGGCGACCACCGCCGCCGAAACCGCGGCAGGTGAAGAAACGACAAAAGCCGTGACTGCGGAGGAGACGACAGCGGAGCTGACAGACGCCGAAACGGCTGAGCCGACGGAGAAAACGGCTCCCGTCGAAAACGTTCAGTCGTGGACGTTTGACGACGGCGTCGCCGGCAAGGTCATAGGCGTTTACTGCGAAACGGAGCCTTACGCGGAGGTGACCTTCCGCGATCTGTCGGGCGCGGTAGTCCTGCGCGAGCGCGCGATAGACAAATACTTTTACGGCAGATTCGTCGTGCCGGACGACCAGCCCACGCACACGGTATATATTTACGCGCAGAGCGAGGGCAAAAAGATATCCGATCCGAGCCGTCCCGTGACGCTCCGCTTCTCCGACAACGTCGGCTCCGGCGCGTTCATCGGGCGCGACAGCCATGTTTATCTCAGCTGGTACCGCGATTTTTACGACGGTCAGCAGGGCATCCCCGGCGCAAGCGACGGCGAGCGGAAAACATATATGCTCGGCATAAAAAAGTATCTTCACGCCCAGCTTGACGAGGTAAGACGTCACACCGGCAAAAACACGAAAATAATAATACTTGTCTGCACCAACCCCGCTACGATATATCACGGGCTTCAGTATCCGCTCGAAGAGGGCGGCGTCGGCGACAAGCTGGAGCCGACATCGACGACGCAGATGGCGGAATTCTTGTCCGACGACGAGGATATCTATATGCTCGATATGCGCGACATACTGCTTCAGCACACGGATAAGCTCCTGTTCATGCAGGCGGATTCGCACTGGACGCAGATATCGGCGTATTACGGATATTATCTCTGCGCACAAAAAATAAAGCAGGATTTCCCGGATACAAAGGTATACGATCTCGAAAAGGATTTTGAGACGGAGATAGTGCCGTCCGGCGGAGATCTGCTCAACTTTATGGGCATCGGCGGAATGACGCTGGCGTGCACGGCGACCGTGACCGCGAACAGCTCCGATATGGACGCGAAGGACGGCGCGCCGACGGCATACGTTATGGGCGACTCGTATTACAACGCGTTGAGGGAATTTCTTCCCCTTATGTTCAGTAAGATATATCTGAACAATCCGCCCTCGAACCCGCCGCTTTACGACTACACGCTTGAAGATCTCGAGAGCAAAAAGCCCGATTATCTTTTCTACGTCTGGACGGAAAGAAACATCAACGGCGGTCTCGGAATGATCACGTCGAGCATAAGCGCGGCGAATATAAAATGACGTTTTTCCGGGTCGCCTGCAACGGCGGCCCGGATATTTTCAAAAAATAAAAAAAGGACGGTTCTTCCCCGTCACGAGGTAAAAATATGGATCACCGCATTTTAAACGGCTGCGACGCGCCTGAGGCGCTGCCTTATCTGAAGGAAGGCAGGCTCGGGCTTATAACGAATCATTCCGGCGTCAGGCGCGATCTTACGCCGACGTACGAATATTTGCACGAAAATTACAGATTATCGGCGCTTTATTCGCCGGAGCACGGCATTTACGGCGCGGCGCAGGCGGGTATGAAGTTCGACGAGGTCAAAGTCGAGGAATCGACCGGCACGCCGATATACAGCATATACAACGGCAGGACCGCGCCGGAGGACGGAATGCTCGACGACGTTGATATCCTGTGCTTTGATATGCAGGACGTCGGCGCGAGGTTTTATACGTATTTATATACGATGACGCGCAGTATGAAGGTCGCCGCGAGGCTCGGCAAGCCTTTTGTCGTATTCGACCGCGTAAATCCGATCGGGCTGACCGCGGTGGAGGGCGAGATATTGGACGAGGCGAACGCCAGCTTTATAGGCGAATACGCGGTGCCTCACCGCTACGGGCTGACGATCGGCGAATTTGCGAAATACATAAACGATGTCAAGGGTATAGGCGCGGAGCTTTACGTCGTGCCGTGTCAGGGGCTTGACAGAGATACTTATTTTGACGAGACAGGTCTGCCGTTCGTCGCGCCGTCGCCGAATATGCCGACGCCGCAAACCGCGCTCGTATATCCCGGCACCTGCATTTTCGAGGGCGTGCGCAATATGAGCGAGGGTCGCGGGACGACCCAGCCCTTCGAGCTTATCGGCGCGCCGTATATAGACGAATTCAGGCTGTGCGATCATATGAACTCGCTCGGCTTGCCCGGCGTCAGAGTAAGGCGCGCGAGATTCAGCCCGACGTTTTCAAAATTCAAGGGCGAGATATGCCGCGGCATACAGATACACGTTACGGACAAGCGCGCGTTTTCACCGTTTGAATTCGGTATGCGCCTTTTCAGATATTTATATGAAAACTACGAGCTCGATATAAACGAAGGTACGATACGCCGCAATTTCGGCACCTCGCGCATACTTGAAGATAAAGACCTCGACGGACTTTTGGCTGACTGCGCGGCAAAATGCGTGCCGTTCAGAAAAGAAACGGAGGAATATTTTATATACTGATATGAAATACGAAGAAAAAAAGATACTTTTGAGAAACGGAAAAACGGTGGTGTTCAAAAGCCCGTCGGAGGACGACTGGCGCGCCATGATAGATTATATCACCTGCATGGCGGCGGAAACGCCGTATATTCTGCGCGAGCCGGATGAGTGCGACGATACGGAGGAATCCGAAAAAGCGTTCATAAGACGGTATAACGAAAGCGAGAATGAGTGTATGATAGCCGTTTTCGACGGCGGCAAGGTCGTCGGCAACTGCAATATGAGTATAAAAAACAGAAAAAAAGTGCGCCACAGAGCCGAGCTCGGGATAGGTATTCGCAAAAGCCATTACCGTCTCGGCATCGGAACGGCGCTTATAACGGAGCTGTCTGTATTAGCAAGAAAAGCGGGCTGTACGCAGTTTGAGCTGACGTACGTCGACGGCAATTACCGCGCAAAGGGACTGTATGAAAAATGCGGCTTTGTCGAGGTCGGGCGTATGCCGTGCGGCGTCAGATTCGGCGACGGTACGTATGCTGACGACGTGTATATGAGAAAGCTTTTATGAAATACACGGAGGCGTTCGGTCAGAAGCTTTCCGCCGTCGTGTTCGGCGGGGACAGGATAAGTACAAGGGACGTTTCAGCCGCCGCCGGTTTTCTTGACGCATACACGTCGCACGGCGGCAACTTTATCGACACCGCGCGTATATACGGCTTCGGCGACTGCGAGGCGGCGCTCGGCTTCTGGCTCGTAAAGGGCGAAAACAGAAAAAAGGTGTTTTTGGGCACAAAGGGCGGCCATCCCGATCCGTCGGATATGCACGCGGGCAGGCTTGACAAAAAAAGTCTTGAATACGATATCAAAAAAAGCCTTGAAGCGCTTAAAGTCGACTTCGTCGATATGTATTATCTTCACAGGGACGACGTATCGCGCCCGGTCGGAGATATTCTCGAAACGTTGAACTCGTTCATCCAAAGCGGATATACAAGATTTATCGGAGTTTCAAACTGGCGCGCGGACAGGATAGCGGAGGCGAACGATTACGCCGTGGCGCACGGGTTATCCGGCTTTTCCGCGGATCAGCCGCAGTTCAGCCTCGCAAGGCAGTGCCGAATCGACGACGATACGCTCGTCTGTATGGACGGCGAGCTTTACGGATACCACTTAAAAACAAAAATGCCGTGCGTTTGCTATTCATCGCAGGGCAGGGGTTATTTTATGAAGCTGCAGAAAGGCGAGCCTTTGTCCGAACTTACGCGGAGGTGGTTCGACTGTGAGGAAAACCGGCGGATATTTGAAAAAATAACAGCGACGAAAAACGACGCCTGCGCCGTATCGCTTTCATTTGTTACAAACAGACCTTTCCCGTCGTTTGCGATAGCCGGCTCGGGCAGTATCGCTCAGCTTTTGCAGACGCTTGAAAGCGCAGATAAAGAAATACAAGGCCTTGACGTAAACGGATTGAGAACGATTTAAACGTCGCGCTTTACAGCGTTCCCGTCACTCCCAACGGAAGTTGGGGCTTTTTGACGGTATGGAATCCGTGGCTTTTGCAGCGTAAGCTGCGCGCGCGGGCGTCCCCCCCCACCGCGCCGCGCGCTTATATCTATATAATTTGTATATTTCATTATCTTGAACCGCTGTTTCTCCTCACGCACCGCAGGGCATATCGCGTAACTGCGTTTCGCGCGTGAGTAAAAAAGCCCCGACTTACGTTGGGGGGAGGCGGGGGTTTGGGGCGGTCGGGGGGGCGGGGAGCCCCAACCGCGGCGAAGCCGCACGAGATTTGTCGCGAAGCGACTCCTTAACGTGCCGCAAGGCACATATCACGCGCGAAGCGCATATCGCAGACGGCGAAAGCCGGCTATATCGCATTTGCGTAAGCAAATATATCGCACCGCGCAAAGCGCGGCAGAGGGACGCCCGCGCGCGCAGCTTACGCTGCAAAGCCCCGAATTCAATACCGTCAAAAAGCCCCGACTTATGTCGGGGGGAGGCGGGGGCTTGGGGGTGGATTGGGGGGCGGGGAGCCCCAATCGCGGCGAAGCCGCACGAATTGTCGCGAAGCGACTCCTTATTTATTCTTTTTTCTTTGTTATTTATTCTTTATTCTTTAAAGCATAAAAGGCTCTTTCGAGCCTTTTATCTGTAATATGAATAATGCGCCGTTATCTCTCTTTGTCCGCCCGTTATCTCGTCGTCGCCGTTTATTACCGCGCCGTCGAGGGACATAAGCTCGAAGAGCTTTATCGTCGCCATCGGGGCTTTATAGATAAGCGCTCCGTTCCCGTCGGTGACGGAAAACGACGTACCGTCGCAGCGGCATGTGCAGTCTCTGCCGATAACGACGTCTCCCTGCTCCCCTTTGGCTTCCGTCACGTATTTCATACCGTGACCGCATATTTTATCCGCAAGCTCGCGCTTGTAGCGCATCGAGTTTGCGTTTTTTGATTTTATATATCTGAAAAACCAGCCGTCGCCCATATCAGAAAGCTGTTTTTTCCGTCAGGTACGCTTTGAGCTCCGTTATCGGGATCCTTACCTGCTCCATCGAATCGCGCTCGCGCACGGTAACGCATTTATCCTCAACGGAATCGAAGTCGAACGTCACGCAGAACGGCGTGCCTATCTCGTCCTCGCGGCGGTAACGCTTGCCTATCGAGCCGGTCTCGTCGAAATCGACGCTGAAATCCTTTGAAAGCTCCGTGTAGATCTCCGACGCCTGCTCGGACAGCTTCTTTGAAAGCGGGAGCACGGCGGCTTTGAACGGCGCGAGAGCCGGATGCAGACGGAGTACGACGCGCGTATCGCCCTCTCCGACCTCCTCTTCGTCGTACGCGTCGCAGAGGACGGACAAAACCGTTCTCTCAACGCCGAGCGAAGGCTCTATAACGTACGGGATGTATCTTTCGTTCGTGTCCGCGTCAAAATACGTAAGATCCTTGCCGGACACGTTCTGATGCTGCGTTAAGTCGTAGTCCGTTCTGTCGGCGACGCCCCAGAGCTCGCCCCAGCCGAACGGGAACAGGAATTCAAAGTCCGTCGTCGCCTTTGAGTAGAAGCAAAGCTCCTCGGGGTCGTGGTCGCGCAGACGGATGTTTTCGTCCTTCAAGCCGATGGACAGAAGCCAGTTATGGCAGAACGTGCGCCAGTAGTTGAACCAGTCGAGGTCCGTGCCGGGCTTGCAGAAGAATTCAAGCTCCATCTGCTCGAATTCGCGCACTCTGAATATGAAGTTTCCGGGGGTTATCTCGTTTCTGAAAGATTTACCGATCTGTCCGATACCGAACGGCACTTTTTTCCTCGTCGTTCTCTGAACGTTGACGAAGTTCGTGAATATGCCCTGCGCGGTCTCGGGACGGAGGTACACGGTGTTTTTCGCGTCCTCGGTCACGCCCTGGAACGTTTTGAACATCAGGTTGAACTGGCGTATATCCGTAAAATCGTGCTTTCCGCAGGACGGGCAGGGGATGTTGTGATCCTCTACGAACTGTTTGAGCTCGTCCTTTGTAAACGCGTCGACCGGCTTTTCAAGCGTTATTCCCTGCTCCGCGCAGAAGTCCTCGATAAGCTTGTCGGCTCTGAATCTCTCATGGCACTGGCGGCAGTCCATAAGCGGATCGGAGAATCCGGCTAAATGTCCGGAGGCGACCCACGTCTGCGGATTCATAAGTATCGCGGCGTCAAGACCTACGTTGTATTTCGATTCCTGCACGAATTTCTTCCACCACGCGCGCTTTATGTTGTTTTTAAGCTCAACTCCGAGCGGACCGTAGTCCCACGTATTTGCAAGACCGCCGTATATTTCGGAGCCGGCGTAAACGAAGCCTCTGTTTTTGCACAGCGCCACGATCTTATCCATTGTTTTTTCCGTATTTTTCATTTTTATATCCTCGCTTTATTGAACTTTATACTTTTCGTAAGTCGAATATACGGTATTCCTCGAGAACGAAACGCGCTCGTCAGCTCCGGCTCCGGAAACTGTGCCGGGGAACGCCACGGTAGTTTTTTCATATTTTGAATATGAAAGCAGGGTCTTCGATATTTCCTCGAAATCGGACGGAGTCATATTCGTACTGCCGGCGGGCGAGGTGTTGTACAGAGATATGAGACCCGAAAGCTGCGCCTTGTGCTCATCCCTCGCGTACTGCTCGAAAAACGCCCTGAAAAAGCTTACGAGCGTGTCGCGTCTGCCGATAAATCCGTTGGGATAGAGATTGAAGCGGAGCGCCCACGTCGCTTTTTCTCCGTCGAGCGTCTGTATGCCCTTTTTCAGATCTATCGTGAACGCTCTTCCGGGCGGGATCATAACCTGCTCGCCGTTTTCGTCAAGCACGGGTTCTCCGTTGACGACAAGCGGTATCGGGTCGCGCGAAGCGCCGGCGGTGACTATCCTCTCCTCCTCGTCCTTGAAATACATATTCATCGGGACGTCGTACTTTACGCCGCCGAGACGGTCGACAGCTTCGTCAAACAGACCTATACGGCTCATTATATAATAATCTATCGGCATACCGACGATGCCGGCGACCATATCGACAAAGTATGAAACGTTTTTCTTTTCAAGCACGTCGCCGAGCCTCATCGATATGCCCGACGCCGTTACCATAAGGTTTGACGGTATTGCGGAAAACATCACGACGCCCAGCTCCGCGCTGTATCTGACAAGCATTATAACGTCAGCCCTGTAATGGCGCGAGTGAGTCGAAAGCTGCTCTATATCCGCCGTGTTCTGTACCGAGATGCGGTAATCGGAAAACACGTCGGGCTGATAGTCGGAGCCGATGAGAAGCAGAGTAAAGCTCGTATCCTCGGCGAAAACCTTTTGCCTGCCGTCTATTTTTTTGCCGGGATCGGGTACTTCCGGTATTTCAAATTCTCCCGCGACGACTTCCGTATCCTCGCCCTGCGGCGTGAGAAATCCGTCAAACAAAGACTGTAATTGCGGAGCTATGAGATACCCTATCAGACCGAATATAATTATCGCCGCCGCGAACGACACGGCGAAGCTCTTTACCGATGACAGCATAAAAATCTTCCTTTCCTCGATTGACCGTTTTTTTACGGTGTTTTGTTATTATACAATATTTTAAATAATAAAGCAATACCGCAAAACCGTAAAATGAATAAACAAATTATAAATTTTTATTTATACCCGAGGAAAGCCGGCAATAAAAATAATACGCAAAAAGGATTGACAGAAACAAATAGTTATGATAAAATATAACACGTATCAGACACAAGTTTTCCGGGCGGTATTTAAAATGGAGAAAACAAAAAAGCGTAAAATCACGGAAAGAATAGTCATTTTATGCATAGCCGTATTCGTATTAGGGCTTTTGATATATTTTTTGTCGGGCATTTTCTTTCCTTTCATAAAGCTTGAGGCAAAGCGGGATTTTGACGGGGCAAAGCAGCTTTTGCTCGAAAACGGAGTTATCGGCTTTTTGACGGTGTCGCTCATCGAGGCGCTGCAAATGGTCGTTATTTTCATACCCGCTGAATTCATACAGCTGACGAGCGGTATGTCCTACCCGTGGTGGCTCGCGATGCTTTTATGCGATACGGGCGTAATGCTCGGCTGCTCAATCATATATTTCCTTGTAAACGTATTCCGCTTCAACGGCGATATACTGAACAAGGAGGACAAGATAAAAAAATACGAGCATATAGCAAAAACGCGCAATACGATAATTTTCATGTACATCCTTTTCATAATGCCGGTCATACCGTTCGGCGCCATATGCTATTACGGCTCGAGCAAGAAAATACCGTATCACAAGTATCTTTTGACGTGCGCGACGGGAGTCATACCGTCTATCGCCACGTCTATACTGATGGGCTCGGCTATAAAGCAGTTTATCGCAAACTCGCTTCCGGTATGGGCGCTCGTTCTTATCATCGTTTTCGCGGCGGCGATACTTTTTTCGCTTCTCGTCTTCGTTTTAAAAAAATTCTTTTTCAAATCGGAGGAAGGCTCGCCCGACCCGGTGATACTCGCGCTTGAAAAGCTGGCGGCTAAAATCCTTTCGCTTAAAATCAAGCATAAGATAACGGGCGCGGAAAAGTTACGCGAGCTGAACGGCGCTTTCATTTATCTCGCCGAACACCGCTCCGTGCTCGATTTTACGGCGATATATCACTTAGGCCCCGAAAAAAACGTTGCCGGGGTTATAAACGAGCATTATTTCGGCATACCCGTGCTCGGCAAGATAATGCGCAAATGCGGGCATATAAGCAAAAAGCTGTTTTATCCCGACATGGCGTGCGTAAAGGGGATAATGCGCGCGGTAAAGGCCGGTCGTCCGGTCGCGATATTCCCCGAGGCGAGGCTTTCGACCGACGGCGGTCCGTCTTATATCGACGGCAGTATAGCCGTGCTTTGCAAAAGGCTGAACGTGCCGGTCGTTCTTGTCGAGATCAGAAACAATTACTTCATATCGCCCAAATGGCGTAAAAAGATATTCCGCGGCACCTGCGAGGCTGAGGTAAAGCGGATAATACAGCCGGACGAATTAAAGGAAATGACGGCGGAAGAGCTGACGGAGATAATAAGGGAAAATCTGTCGTATAACGAATTCTCACGGTCTGAATACACTTACCGCGCGGGCGGAAAAGCGAAAGGACTTGAAAACGTGCTTTATATGTGTCCGCACTGCAAAAGCCTTTATTCAAACGTGTCGAAGGGCAATACGATGACGTGTACGAAGTGCGGAAAGCGGTACGAGATAGGGCGCGATTACAGGTTTACGGACAAGGAGATACCGACTATATACGACTATTACGCGAGAATAAAGCGGATAGAAGCGGAGACGCTTCACGATATTTCGCTCGATATCCCGGTCGACGTCAGGATATTCAAGGACGGGGTGAAAAAGTACCGCGCCGAAAAAGGCGTATTCCACCTCGACCGCGAAAAGGTGTTTTTCAGATCCGATATTACCGGGCTTTATTTTGAATATGAAACGAAAATTTTAGAGGGTATCGCGTATTCCGTAAACGAGGAATTCGAGCTGTACCACAATGACGAGCTTTATTATTTCTATCCGCCGAAGGGCGAGCGGATAATCTGTACCCGCGTGGCGCTTTTGTTTGAAATGCTTAAGGGAGAGCTGAACAATGAAAAAAGAAAAGACGTCTGACGGCAAAAACAAACTGGTGAATATTTCCCGCAGGTCGTTTATATCCGTGCTTATACTTCTGTTCGCGCTGATGGTTGTATCCGTCGTTCTGACGTACGTTATACCGAAGGGCGCTTACGGGACGGCCGTCGTCGACGGCGAGGAGATCGTCGACTATCAGAGCTACGAGCCTCTGGAAGACGCGTCCGGCATACCGGTATGGAAAGGTATGCTCGCTCCGTTTCTGCTTCTGGGCGGCGGCGACGGCATAAACATCATAATGCTTTCCGTTTTTCTGCTCGTCATCGTCGGTACGTTTCAGGAGATGAACGACAACAACGGCATAAAGGTCACAGTCGACCGCGTTATATCGAAATTCAGCGGCAGGCGGTTTCTTCTTCTGAGCATCGTCACGCTCGTATTCATGCTTTTCGGCGCGATGCTCGGACTTTTTGAGGAAATGCTGACGCTTTTGCCGGTCATCGTTATCCTTTCCGTTTCTCTCGGCTACGATTCGTTCACGGGATTCCTCATATCCATCGTCGCCTGCGGTTTCGGCTTTTCGTCGGCGATAACGAACCCGTTCACGGTGCTGTTCGCCTCTCAGCTTATAGGCGTCAATCCGATGACGAACGTATGGTACAGGATAATCATATTTATCGTGATGTACGGGCTTATAGAGCTTACCGTTTATCTTTACACGAAAAAGATAAAGAAAGACCCGAAATCGTCGTATACGTATGAAAGCGACCTCAGGCTTAAAGGAAACGTATTCAAAGAAGACAAGGTCGAGGGCGAAAAAAGGATATTTTTATCGTATATGATATTTTTCGCCGTCGTTTTAGCGGTGCTGATCGCGTTTTCGGCGATCGACGCGATACGCGGATACACCGTCGTCGCGCTTATCGCGGTATTCATTATCGGCGGCACGCTCGCCTCGCTTGTCGCCTCGGGCTTTGATTTCAAATCGACCTTCAAGTCGTTTTTAAAAGGCGCTCTGAGCGTTATTCCGACCGTGCTTTTCATACTTATGGCGTCGTCCGTAAAATACATACTCGTCGAGGGCAGGGTGCTTCCGACGATAACGAACGCGATAAACGGGCTTGTGGAAAACAGAAACCCCTATTCGCTTGCGCTCATACTGTTCCTTATCGTGCTCGTGCTTGAATTCTTCATATCATCGTCTACCGCAAAGGCGATATTCGTTATGTCGATCCTGGGCGTTCTTACGCTCGATCTTACAAAGGAGATGCAGGTGCTTATTTATACATTCGCGGACGGCTACACTAATCTGCTCTTCCCCACCTCGCCCGTGCTTCTGATCGGGCTTTCGATGATTGAGTTCTCTTACTTCAAGTGGCTCAAAAAATCGTGGCTGCTGTTTGCAGTCACGTTCACGCTCGTTATTCTGTTTCTGATACTCGGTATTTTTATCGGGTTCTGATATAAGGAGGGATTTATGTTTTACATAGGCTGTCATTTATCGTCGTCCTCGGGATATCTTTCAATGGGAAAGACCGCGGTGGAGCTGGGGGCGAACACGTTCCAGTTTTTCACGCGGAATCCGCGCGGCGGCTCGGTCAAGAAATTTGACGGAGCGGACGCGGCGGCGCTCGTCGCGTATATGAAGGAAAACGGCTTCGGAAAGATCGTCGCGCACGCGCCGTATACGCTCAACCCCGCCTCAGCGGAGGAGAAAACGCGCGAATTCGCCGATATGGTGTTCGCGGACGATATTGAGATAATGGAGCATTTACCGGGCAATCTTTACAATTTCCACCCCGGCTCCCACGTCGGCCAGGGCGTCGATACCGGCATCGGATACATACTTGAAATGCTGAACAGGAATATGCGCCGCGATATGACGACGACTGTCCTGCTTGAAACGATGGCGGGCAAGGGCAGCGAGATAGGCTCTCGCTTCGAGGAGCTGAAAACGATAATCGACGGCTGTGAATATAGCGAACATCTCGGCGTTTGCCTCGACACCTGCCACATATCCGACGGCGGCTACGACGTAAAGGACGGACTTGACGAAACGCTTGAGGAATTCGACCGCGTGATAGGTTTAAACAGGCTTTGCGCGATACATCTGAACGACAGCAAAAACGAGCGCGGCGCGCACAAGGACCGCCACGAAAAGATAGGCGAGGGCTTTATAGGGCTTGAATATATCGAAAAGATAATAAATCATCCGGCTTTTGCAAACCTCCCGTTCGAGCTTGAAACGCCGAACGACAATGAAGGCTACGCCCGGGAAATAGCGCTTCTGAAAGGATTGAAAAAATGAACTATATAACCGAAAAATACAACAGATTCAGAATAAGCTACAAAAGCGGCGTTGCCGCGGTCGGCAGTTTTTATTTTCTGTGCGACGGAAAGCCCGTAAACGAGACGTTTTATCTGCCGCCGGACGAGGACGGCGTGTTTGAAAGCTATACCGAGGGATTTCTCGAAAACAAGCTCGCCTTCGGTCTTTACGATCTGCGTCTCGACAAGCGCGGCGAGGGCGAAGCGGAGATAACGGACATATCCGTAAGCGTCGAAGAGGTACCGGAGGGCGGCACGTATTTTATCGAAAACGAATTTTTGAAGGTCGGCGTCGAGCTCGTATGGGGCGGCGGTCTTTCGTACTACGAGGACAAGCGCGGCAAGGTCGAAGGACTTTCGAATATGCTCAACCACGCGGACACGGGCAGGCTTGTGCAGCAGTCGTATTACGGCACCGGCGAGCCGCCGTATATGAGGGGCGAATTCATGGGCAATCCGTGGGTCTACAACCCCGTGCAGGGCGGTGACCGCGGAAACAAAAAAAGCAAGCTTATAGATTATAAGGTAAACGACGGCTCCGTATGGGTAAAATGCCGTCCGCGCGAATGGGGTCACGTCGGGCTTTACACTTACAGCTATATGGAAAACACCTACACGCTCGACGGCGGCGTGCTTTCCGTCGGCAACAAATTCACTGACTGGTCGGGTTATACTCACCCCGTTTGCAGTCAGGAGATACCGGCGTTTTACACGGTAAGCTATTTAGACAATTTCTATTTCTACGACGGCGACGAGCCGTGGCAGAACGCGCCGCTTCAGGTGCGCCGCGACCTTATATTCTGGCCGGAGGACTGGCCGCGCCACAGATTCCCGTTAAATAAAAAGAACACCGAAACGTGGTGCGCGTGGGTCGACAGCGACGATTACGGCATAGGCTTATACGTTCCGGGCGCGACCATGTACGTCGCCGGGCGTTTCAGCCACAACGGCACGAAGGACCCGGCGGCAGGTCCGACGAATTACGTCGCGCCGATCTGCCATCTGAGACTTGAATCATACAAGCCCCTGACGTACAGCTATATAGTGACGTCGGGCAAACTCGATGAAATAAGAGCCCTGTTTACGGAAAGGAAAGACTTTACCGACAACAGGACCCTTACGGATTACAACAAATGACCGACCATTCCGACACGAGGCGCTCAAGCGAATAAGCGGCGTTCGCCGGACTTGTCGACGGCAGATAAAAGTGCGGTATATCAGATTTTATATACTTCCCGTACAGCTTTGCGGCGAGCCTGCCGTTAAGATACACGGCTTTTATGTCCGCCGCGTCCGTGATTTTCGACGCGATGACGTCCCATAACGCTATATTGTTTTCAAGCAAAAACCGCGTTTTCTCCTCCTTCGTTTCGCCGCATTCCCCGCCTGTGACGAGCGTCAGAACGCGCCAGAAGCGGTTTTGCTTATGGGCATAGTAAAAGCCGGCGGCTCTCGACGCCTCCGACGGAAAGCTGCCAAGTATCAGTATCTTTGAGTTTTTGTCGTATACCGGTTCGATCTCGTGTTTCATAAATACAGTATACAACTATTCAAGGAAAAAGTCAAGATGAAAAAGCTGTTAAAATATTTAAAACGGTACCGGCTGCAAAGCATACTCGCGCCGCTGTTCAAGCTGTGCGAGGTTTTGCTCGAGCTTGCCGTGCCGTTTGTGATATCGTATATGATAGACAACGGTATAGGCGCGGCGGACAGATCCGCCGTCGTGCGCTGTTGTCTTTTGCTCGTCGCGCTCGCTGCCGTCGGCTTCGGCTTTGCGATAACGGCGCAGTATTTCGCGGCGTACGCGGCGACGGGCTTTGCGGCGGACGTTCGCTCGGAGCTTTACCGCCATATCGGTACGCTTTCCTACGCGGATCTCGACAGACTCGGCTCCTCGTCGCTCATAACTAATATGACGAGCGACGTTAACAGAGTTCAGAACGGCGTGAATCTTACGCTCCGTCTGCTTCTCCGTTCTCCGTTCGTCGTCGCCGGGGCGGTTATCGCGTGCTTTTTCATAAGCGCGAAGCCGGCTCTGCGCTTTGCGCTCGCCGTGCCGGTACTGCTCGTTTTCGTGTACCTTATAATGCTTTTCGGTATGAAGCTTTATTCAAAGGTACAGAGCAGACTGTCCGTTACCGTAAGGCAGGCGAAGGAAAACCTTGACGGCGTGCGCGTAATACGCGCGTTCGGCGCGGAGGAGACGGAAACGGAGAAATTCAGAGAGCAGAACGGGGCGCTGCTTAAAGATCAGCTTTTTTCGGGCAGACTTTCGGCGCTTCTCAATCCCGTGACGTTCCTTATAGTAAATATCGCCGTCGCGGTTCTTATGTACTCCGGCGCGATACAGGTAAATATCAAAGCTCTGTCGCAGGGCGAGGTCGTCGCCATGTACAACCTCACCGCGATGGTGCTCGTCGAGCTGATCAAGATGGCGGACCTTACGATAAACATAACGAAAGCGCTGTCGAGCGCTAAGCGCATTTCCGCCGTGCTTGAAACGAAGCCGTCGATAGTTTACGGCGAAAACGAGGCAGAGCCGTCCGGAGAATACGCGGTCGTTTTAGACGGCGTTTCTCTGTCCTACGGCGGAGTCGAGGCGCTGTCGGATATAAATTTAAAAATAAAGACCGG
>CACZVC010000006.1 GCA_902784545.1 uncultured Ruminococcus sp.
AAACCTTCTCGGTCGGAGAAGGTGGCACGCGAAGCGTGACGGATGAGGCCGAAGTACGGCGCAGTAAAGGGATTGTTATTATTGGTATTAAAGCCTCATCCACCGCTTACGCGGTCCCCCTTCCCCAAAAGGGGAAGGTCAATATCCACCGCGCGAGGCGCGGTCCCCCTTCCCCGAAAGGGGAAGGTATAAAAAGCGGCGCTTCAATTCCGAGCCTTTTATGCGGCTTTTATCTGTCAGTCTGCCGTTTACATATCTTTTGACGTTCATATCGCACCTCCGTATATATCATCGACAAACGCGCGCGGATTATTCGGCGCGGCAAAAAAAGACTGCCTTGCGGCAGCCTTTTTTCATATCTCACATTTACTTATTCAAAATAAGTTTTATGCTTTCTTTTTCTTGCTGAGAACAATAGCGGCTACAACAGCGGCTACAGCAACTACAGCGCCGATTATGATACCGATTATCGCGCCGGTGGGAAGTCCGCCGCCGGAAGGAGTACCGGAAGTCGTCGTTGCGGGAGTGTTCGCTTTTGTCGTATCATCAGCCTTCGTTTCATCGGCTTTGGTGGTGTCGTCAGCCTTCGTTTCGTCGGCTTTGGTGGTGTCGTCAGCCTTCGTTTCGTCGTCGGCTTTGGTCGTATCAGCCTCTGTGGTGACCTCTTCGGTCGTCTCGGAGGGAGCGGGCGTGAAGTACTCTGTTTCAGTGCTTCTGTCGGTCTCGCCGGGGAGCGCGAACAGAAGAACTATATCGTAAGAGTCGGTGTTGAAGTTGTTGGCGTCGCCGTCGGTAGCGGTACGCGCAAGAGCCTCAAGTCCTTGTCCATCGGGAGTGTTGCACTGTACGTAGCAGATGGTAGCGGTGCAGAACGCTCTCTTACGGTTTTCATCCTTCGGGTTGAAGTTGGTGAGGTATATCTCATCATCCTCGTCAAGGTCGGCATATCTGTCTTCGCTGGCTATCATGCTCCACGGAATAAGGCATTCCATGTTCCAGCCTATGACCTCTTCGCCCTCTTTGAGAAGAGTGTATTTGCCTTCATATCCTTCGTCCTCGGTCGCGTCATACGCGGCGTCGGCGCTGGTTTCCCAGTTGTGTCTGTACATATGTAATACGTCGGAATCGGCTTCGGGCGTGAGCGAGAAGAAAAGTCCGCCGTACATATCGCAGATTATACCCGCGGGGTTAAGCGCGATCTGGAAACGGGTCGCAAGGTTGCCGGAACCTATACCGTCTTCAAGCGTGTCGTCAAGAACGACGGCAGCCATGTATAAGCCCTTATCGCCCCAGGAATAGTAGTAATCAATGTGTCCTCTGTATTCCGGGAAGCCTGCCCACGGCTTGAAGTTCGTCTTCGCTTCAAGGAGAAGCTTGTTGGTCTCAGACCATTCGCCCTGTGCGAGCGTACCGTCTATCGTAATGCCTTGACCGGTGGTGAAAGGAACAATAACGTTGCCGGGGCTTACGTATTCTTCTTCAGCTTCAGCGTTTACGACGGCGGGGATCATTGCCGCTATCATGAATACGACAACGACGATTGAAATAAGTTTTTTCATTTTTTTCCTCCGTTTATAAATGTGAAATATATGCGACAGATGATAACATCTGTTCCATTATGACAATTATACACAATTAAAGTCGTTTTGTCAATATCAAAATTGCAATTTATACTTAAAAATATGTAAAATTATATCGCAAGCGAGGACAGCATATTTTTATAATTCTGTGTATCCGCGGGCGACGCGTCGTTTATTACGACGTATATGTTTTCAAAATATCTGAGCATACCGGTAAAGCCGATGACGACGGTTCCCGACGCCGGCGATCCGTTGTATAAGCATGTGAAATACAGCTTTCTGTAATTCACGTTTCCCTCTTTTGTAAACGTTCCGGCGCTCTCGAACTCGGCTCGGGAGATCCTCGCTCCGGCAAGCTCTGAGACGGCGGCTTTCATTTTTTCGTCAAATTCCGCGGACGCCATATCCGCAAGCGAGCCTTTCACCTCGTCCGGAAGATTAATAAGAAAATAACTGCTTTTCGAGGTCGCCTCGAGCTTATTATACTTTTTGTAATCCGGTCTTATCACCTCGCCCGTTTCGGGATCCGCCGTGATCGACGGCACGGACCACGGGTCGGGATAGAGCCTTACCGTCGCGTCAGCCGGAACGGATACGGAGGCGTAGCCGCCGGCTATGATATACCGCGGCGACATGAACTGACTGTTTTTCGGTACGTTCGCATACATATCGAACTCAAAGCCGAGCGTATCGCAGACCTTATCCGCGTTTTCGTCGCCGCGCTCGAACGAATAGCTTACGGTGTACAGCATCCTTTTCGTCGAAGCGAAAAGATAATACGTCGGCTTTTCGTATGACGGGCATTCCCTTTTATCGTATATGAAGCAGTTTACCTGATCCGGAAATTCCTCCATATACACCGGTTTTATTTTATTCTTTTCAAAGTCGGATAATACCGCAAAGTGATACAGATCGTCCGCTTTTTTATACGTTATTTCGATTTTTATAACGTCCGTGTCCGTGTTTTTTATCTCTATCGTAAACTCGTCCTTGTTTTCGGTCGATTCCGTTTCGACTATTTCGCTGAAATAAGACGGATACGTCAGGGAAAAATGGTAGTCGGCGTTCGTGTATTTCGCGATCTCCGATTTGTTCCTGTTAAGAAACGGTATCCTCGAGCAGGATAAAAGACACGGCAGAAGTACCGCGAAAAGGATCATAAGCGACAAAAGTTTTTTCTTATTTACATTCATACCACGTATCTCCGTTTTTAACCTCGACGCTCAATCTGACGGGCAGGCTTACCGCGTTTTCCATTTCCTTCGACAAAAGCTCCTTTACGGCGTCCGCGCATTCGCGCTTCGTTTCGATTATGAGCTCGTCGTGTACCTGAAGGATAAGACGCGCGTCGTACCCGCTTTTTTTCAAAGCGTCAAACGTATTTACCATAGCTATCTTTATTATATCCGCGGCGCTGCCCTGTATCGGGCTGTTCATCGCCACGCGTTCACCGAAAGCCTGCTCCGGCTTTTTCGCGGAGGTCAGCTCCGGTATATATCTTCTCCTGCCGAAAAGCGTCGTAACGAAGCCTTTTTTCTTCGCCTCGGCTTTTATTCCGTCGAGGTACGCTTTTACGCCGGGATAATTGTCGAGATAATCCTCGATATACTGCTCAGCCGCTTTTTTGGAAACGTGTATATCCTGCGATAATGAGAAAGCGCCGATGCCGTAGACTATGCCGAAATTTACCGCCTTTGCGCGCTTGCGCATTTCCGGCGTTACCGCGTCCGCCGGGACCCTGAAGACCTTCGCCGCGGTCGCCGTGTGAATGTCTGCGCCGTGCTCGAACGCGGATATCATATTTTCGTCACCGGATATCGCCGCGAGAAGCCGCAGCTCTATCTGCGAATAGTCCGCGTCGACGAGCGTGTATTCGTCGGTTTTCGGGATAAAGAATTTGCGCAGTTCCCTGCCCAGCTCCGTTTTTATCGGTATGTTCTGCAGATTCGGCTCGGTGGACGAGAGCCTTCCCGTCGCCGTGACGGTCTGATTCAGGCTCGTGTGGATTATTCCGTTTTCGTCGCAGACGTCGAGCATTCCGTCGACGTACGTGCCTATCAGCTTCGTGACCGCCCTGTATTCGAGTATATCGTCGATAACGGGCGATATCGGACGGAGCTTTTCAAGCACCTCAGCGTTCGTTGAATATCCCGTTTTCGTCTTTTTGTCCGTCGGCAGCTTCAGCACCTCGAACAGAACGTGACCGAGCTGTTTCGGCGAATTTATATTGAATTCCTCGCCGGTCATCATATAGATCCTGTCTTTTATCACGTTGAGCCGCGCGTTAAGCTCCTCGCCGAACGCTTTAAGACCCTCCGTGTCTATGCGGAAGCCCTGCTTCTCCATATCGTAAAGCACGCGGCACAGCGGAAGCTCCACGCTGTCGTAAAGCTTATCCGAGCCTTCGTCCGCCATACGCTTCGACAGGATGCCGTAAAGCTCAAAGCCGTCGCGGCAGAGCTTCGTTTCATTTGAACTGACGGCGCCGTCGCCGTATTCGGTACCGTTCTGCGGGTTTGAGCCGAGATAACGCAGGGAGAGACGGTCGGGCGAATAATCGCCGTCGTTCGAGTTTATCAGATACGCGGCGACGGAGGTGTCGAACACTACGTTCGTATCCTCGTTTTTATAATACTCCGACTTCGCGTCGGGCACGATAAAGCGGTTTTGCTTTAAAAACGCGCCGTCCGCGTCCTTTACGGCGTAACCGTTTTTGCCGTCGTAAAGATATATATGTTCTCCGCGGTATAACGAATACAAAACGTCCTTCGTATCGGGGGCGCGGTCCGTTATCGTGAAAAACACCTTGTCCCCGTCCGATTTTTCTCGGTCGAGCCCGAAGCGCTTTATATAGTTTGAAAATTCAAGCTCCGAAAAAAGCCTGAGAAGCTCTGCTCTGTTCTCTTTTTTCTCCGTAAGCTCGGGCAGAGTAAACGGAAGCGGCACGGTCTTGCAGATAAGCGCCAGATCGTACGACATGAACGCGCTGTCTTTTCCGTCCTCGAGCTTCTGTTTCTGCGAGGCGCCGACAGGCGCGTTTTCGAGGTCGCCGTACAGCGCTTTTATATTCTTGTATTTCGCTATCAGCTTCATCGCCGTTTTGTCGCCTATTCCGGGGACGCCGGGTATATTGTCCGAGCTGTCGCCCATAAGCGCCTTGGCGTCGACGTATTCGGACGGCTCGATGCCGTATTTGTCGTAAAAAACGTCCCTGTCATACTCCGTCGTTTCGCCCGTGGATACGAGCAGGACGGAGCAGTTATCGCCGATAAGCTGAAGCGAATCGCGGTCGCCGGTCAGTATATAAACGTGCAGGTCTTCGTTTGCAAAGGATGAAAGCGTGCCTAAAATATCGTCCGCCTCGTACCCTTCGACGCTCGCCACGGTCACGCCCATACTGTCGAGCACCTGTTTCGCGTACGGAAGCTGAACGGCAAGCTCCGCGGGCATACCCTTGCGGTTCGCCTTATAGCCGTCGTACATTTTGTGACGGAAGGTCGGCGCTTTCAGATCGAACGCGGCGACGGTATAATCCGGCTCCACGCTCTGCATCTGCGAGGTTATGATATTGAGCATACCGTAAACGGCGTGCGTAAAAAGCCCGTCCTTGTTTGTAAGCGGTCTTATGCCGTAGAACGCGCGGTTTATTATGCTGTTTCCGTCGATTGCAAGCAGTTTTTTCATTTTTTCAAAAATTCCAGAGTTTCTTTTCTCGTCGGCATACTCGAAGCCGCGCCGGGTTTGGTCACCGCAAGTGAGGCGAAAGCGCACGCGAATTCCATCGCGCCGCGCATTTTTTTGCCCTCGGCGAGCGCCGTGCAGAGCGCGCCGTTGTAAGCGTCGCCCGCGCCGGTCGTGTCGACGGCTTTTACCTCCATCGCGGGTACGACGAATTCGCCGAGCCCGCCTTTGTAGTAAGAGCCCTGTTTTCCGAGCGTTACTATAACGTGTTTACAGCCCATACCGATCATATCTGTCGCTGAAAGCTGAAAATTGCCGTTGTGCGGCGAGATAAGCTCCGCCTCCGTCTCGTTCGGCGTTATAAGATCGACGTCCTTTATTATATCGAAAACGACGTCTGAAAACGGCGCGGGATTGAGCACGACCTTAACGCCGTGCGATTTTGCGATATTTACCGCCTCGATTATGGATTCCCGGCTCGTTTCAAGCTGGATGAGTAGGATATCGGATCCCGCGATAAGGTCTTCCCTATCCCGCACGTCCTTCGCGGTTATTTTCATATTCGCGCCGGGTATCACGACGATCCTGTTCTGCGCCGTTTTGTTGTCCACCTCGATCGTGGCTATGCCGGTGCTTATCGTTTTGTCGCGGATCACGTTGTCCGTCGGCATTCCGATCTTTTCATACAGATCGAAGCCCGTTTTTTCCATACCGTCGCAGCCGACCTTTGCGATAAAGGTCACGTCCGCTCCGGCTCTGTGCGCGGCGACCGCCTGATTCGAGCCCTTGCCGCCGGGATTGAACGCCATGCCCGTGCCTATCACCGTCTCGCCGTCCGCAGGCAGATGCGGAACGTTTACCGTAATGTCGGTGTTATAACTGCCGAGTACCGTTATCTTCGCTTTTTTCATCGACTGCCTCCTTTGCCTTTTTCTTTGCGACGGCCTGTCTTAAATAATAAATGCCGATCGAAACGATATTGAAGGATTCCGTTATGATGCCGGATATCGAAAACGTGAAAATATTATATACGAGCCAGCACGGCGACATGACCGTGAGCTGCGATACGCGTATTACGTTCGGCTTTTTTACCCACATACCGCCCATGCCTATCATATTGCCTATCATAGGAAGCAGGCAAACTATGTTGTCCGGGTTGAACGTGAACGCCGCCGTGACGGCGGAATAAGCGCAGATAACGGATAAAACGACCGGACTTTCCCACTTTTTGTTTTTCTCCGACAGTATGAGCGCGACGCGGAACATAAGTCCGCCGAAATTCTGCGCCATGCCGGAAAACGCGCCCGGATCGCCGCCGATCCCTAAAAGCATATAATGTATCGTAAACAAAGTGCATGAGCAGATCTGCGCGGCAAAAAGCTTTTTGTTTTCCTTGAACTGAAATGAAAATATCAGAATAGCCGCGGCGAAAATGCCGACGATCTGACCTATAATGCTGACTGGATTCATAAAAACCGATTCTCTTGATTTTATTTTTTATATTATAAACCAAAATAATGCATTTGTCAAGACTGATTATTTTACAATAATCTTGATAATATGTTTATTATTAAGTGAAATTACGAAAACATAACAAAAACCGGCTGAAATAAGGATTTTGTTCCTTACTCAGCCGGTTTTCAAGCTGTCCTTCGGATTATTTACGTCTGAATTTTATCAAAACGAATATTCCGACAGCAACGAGTGCGACGCAGAGGACGCAGATAATGATAACGAGAACGACAAGCAGCGTGTTTACGGTTTTATTATCGTTTTTGCCCGTGTTTGTCGTCGTTTCGGAGGTCTCCGGCTTTTTATCCGTATCCGTGACCTTCTGAGATTCCGTCGCGGTGTCCGTCTCCGTTTCGGTCTGTTTATCCGTTTCGGTCTCCGTTACCTTTTCCGTTTCGGTTTCGGGAACGGTCACCGTGAGGACGGCTTTGTCTGTATTCAGCACCTTGCCGCCGCCTTCAAGTCTGCAATGGAATTTGCAGCCGTCAAGAGCCTCGGTCGCTTTTATTACGAGAGCCGCGCTTTTTTCTCCGGAGTGTTCAAACTGATCCAAAGCCTCGACAAGCGATTCCTCCGTTCCGTCGGCGCTCGTCATTATCCATTGATAGCCCGAGACGTTTTCGGCTTTCACCTCGAAGGTGACGAGCTGTCCTGCCTCAGCCTTTGCGTTGTCGGGCATTTTGTTTATCTTTATCGGCTTCTCGCCGGTATGTACCACTTTGACGAACGGCTTTTCGTCCATATCGTTGTCGAAGGTTATACCGTCCTCCGGCTCGTTCGTTACAACGCACGTATAATACTCGGTCGTAGCCGTGCTTTGACCTTTTACGGTCAGCGTCGCTTTTGTCGCGCCTTCGACTTTTTTGAATATCGAATCGGCCGTGCCGCCGACGTACCACTGATATGACAGCTTTCCTTTATCCTTTTCGGGATTTACGGTCACGTTGCAGGTCAGAGTCGCCTGTTCCCCGTCGCTTACCGTCACGGTGTCGTTTTCAAACGATATTATGTTTTTCGGCTCGTAGACGCGCATTATCGTGACGCCGGTCTCCATAAGATAATCGGTTATGCCGTACTTATAGTAAACTTCACAGAAGAAGAAATACAGACCGGGCGTCGGCGCGTATGCGTCGGCTATAAGCACGGGATCGTGCTCGTCGAGGAATACGCCGTTTTCCTTTTTGCCGTCCGGCGTCTGATACCAGTTGTATTCAAAATCGTCGTAGCCGTAGCCCGCTCCGTCCGGTATATCGGGGAAGCAGGATAACTTGACGATCTTTTTCGCTCTGACCGAAAAATCGGCGACGAGCGTGAGCGACGGCGCGGGCGGCGCCGACAGATGCGTGAGTATCGTCGCGGAATCGCATTCCACGCTGCCCTGCGAATTCTTTACGGTGCATCTGACGAGCAGACCGTAGTTGAATTCGATTATATTATCCACTATAAGCGAGCATTTCGTTCTGCCGTTTTCCAGTTTTTCGACGTTTTCCGACACCTTCATTTTACCGGTTTTGTCGAGCTTCTGAAAAGCGTTCACGTCGGACGACTTGCTCAGATCGAAAACCTCGTCGTAGCCCTTGTCGCATATCGACACGGTCCAGTAGAACTGCAGACCGCCGCCCGTCGCCGTAACGCTTGAAACGGCTGTGCTGCCGACCTGAACGGTGTGCGTGAACGGCTCGTAAACGAGCGCCGGCGCATCCTCCGCGGCGTTTGCGTTGATGATGAAAAGCGGAATAATCAACGCTGCTGCCAATAAAATCACAGATATTTTTTTCATTGTTTTCTCCTTTCGGCGTATATGTTCAGTTGATCGTCACGTAAGCCATATTTACCGTCGGCTCCGTCGTCGTATCGTCGGTGGAAAAATACACGGTCGTATTCCCCTGCATTTCCCCGTAAACCGTTATGACGTCGCCTTTTATGAAGTTTTTAGAAGCGTTCACGAGGCAGTTGCGGACAAGGAACGCGAATTTACCGTCCTCCGAAACGCAGCGGTAATAAACGGGGCGGTACTGCTCCCAACTCTCAAGCTTTTCGTCCACGACGAGTCGAATTTTTACGAATCCGTTTTTATGCTCGTCGGAATTTCTGTAAAGCTCCTCCGCCGTTATATCGCCGCATTTCGCCTTGTATTCATCCTCGGAGAGCTTTTCGTTCACGAGCGCGGGCTCTCTGTCCATTATCCTGCTCACGATCGCGGGACCGGCGTATCTGCCGACGAGCATGAGAGCCGCCAATATAACGAAAATGACCTTTTTGGGTTTTTCGTGAGGGCTTGTAAGCGTCAGTATTATACAGATGACCGGAGACACGAACAGCATAAGTATGAGGAACCATATACGGTGATACCACGGTATGAACGTGGTACGGGTATAACCGCCCTTGCTCTTATGCTTTTTCTGCTTTACGACGGGGCGGTTCCCCGCTTTCATATTCTCGGGACACGGCTTGCCGCATATCGGGCAGTTATCTCCCGCGAAATACGTCTGACAGTCCGGGCATTTGTTCAGCTCCGGTATATCGTGATCCTCGTCGTTTTCAAATGATCCCAAAAGTCTTCCCATTTTACACCTTTTCCACGCCGAAAACGGAATCCTCGCCGTTTATGTTCCAATCCTTCACATAGCCCTCAGGCTCGGCGAAAACGACCGTATCGGCAAGAGTTTCATCCTTTATCTGTTCCATATTGTTTTCGACGCAGGCTTTTATCTTATCGCAGACTTTAAGCGTCACGTTTATCCTGTCCATGACCTCGAAGCCGGCGTCCTTGCGCATCGTCTGAAGCTTTGATATCACCTCGCGGACGAAGCCTTCTTCTATAAGCTCCTCTGTAAGCTTTGTATCGAGCACGACGGTAACGCCGAAATCGGATATGGATTCAAAGCCCTCGACCTTCGCGGCGTCTATCAGAAGATCCTCTTTTTCTATGAACATCTCCTGACCGTCGAGCGTGACCTTCAGGCCGCCGGTCGCGTTTATCTCGTCCATCGCGGCGTTGCCGTCGACCGTCGAAAGATACTCGCGGAAGGCGTTTATGTTTTTGCCGAGCTTTCTGCCGAGAGTTTTTAACTGCGGCTTGAAAGAATAAGTCGTGAAAGCTCTTAAATCGTCCGTGAACCGGGCGGATTTTACGTTAAGCTCGTCCTTTATTATATCGGTATAGAATTCGTTCAGCTTTGCGGGCGCGTTTATATACATGATCGACAGAGGCTGACGGTTTTTGATGACCGCGGCGTTGCGGCAGGCGCGGCCGAGAGAAACGATATTGACCGCCTCGTCCATCGTCTTTTCAAGCTCGCGGTCGATAAGCGCTTCGTCGGCTGCGGGATAATCGCAGAGATGCACCGATTCAGGCGCGTTTTTGTCCGTCGACCTTACGAGATTCTGATATATCTGCTCCGACATGAAAGGTATCAGCGGCGCGGAAAGCTTGGCAAACGTGACAAGGCAGGTATAAAGCGTCATATACGCGGATATCTTGTCGTCCGTCATTTCCTTTGTCCAGAAACGCTCGCGGCAGCGGCGCACGTACCAGTTAGACAGCTCGTCGACGAATTTTTCCATCGCCCTCGCCGTCTCGGTTATGCGGTAGTTTTCAAGATGATCGTCGACGGTCTTTACAAGCGAATTGAGCTTGGAAAGCACCCATTTGTCTATTATCTGCAGTTTATCGTATTCGAGCGTATGCTTCGACGCGTCGAACTTGTCTATATCGGCGTACAGCACGAAAAATCCGTACGTGTTCCAAAGCGTGCCCATGAATTTGCGCTGTCCCTCGACGACGGCGTTTTTGCTGAAACGGTTCGGCAGCCACGGCGCGCTGTTTGAGTAGAAATACCAGCGTATCGCGTCGGCTCCGTGCGCGTCGAGCGCCTCGAACGGATCGACGGCGTTGCCCTTGGATTTTGACATTTTCTGTCCGTTCTCGTCCTGAACGTGTCCCAGAACTATAACATTCTTATACGGGCTTTGATTGAACAGAAGCGTTGATTCCGCCATAAGAGAGTGGAACCAGCCGCGCGTCTGGTCTATCGCCTCGGATATGAAATCCGCCGGGAACTGCGTTTTGAACAGCTCCTGATTTTCGAAAGGATAGTGCCACTGAGCGAAAGGCATTGCGCCGGAATCGAACCAGCAGTCTATGACCTCGGGAACTCTGTGCATCTGTCCTCCGCATTTCGGGCATCTGAACGTCACCTCGTCGATATACGGCTTGTGAAGCTCGACCTTCGCCGTTTCGGGGTCGCCGGTCTTTTCCGCCAGCTCCGCGCGCGAGCCGATACATTCAAAATTGCCGCATCCGCATTCCCAGATATTGAGCGGCGTGCCCCAGTACCTGTTGCGGGATATCGCCCAGTCCTGGATATTTTCAAGCCAGTTGCCGAAACGCCCCTTGCCTATCGTTTCCGGGATCCAGTTTACGGTGTCGTTGTTTTTGAGCAGATCGTCGCGGACGGCGGTCTCTTTTATATACCACGATTCGCGTGCGTAGTAAATGAGCGGCGTGTCGCAGCGCCAGCAGTGCGGATATTCGTGCTCGAACTTCGGCGCGTCGAACAGCTTACCCTCTTCTTTAAGCTGTTTTATTATCTCGGGATCGGCTTTCTTCACGAACATACCGGAGCACGGCGCGTCCTCCGTCAACTCTCCTTTGCCGTTTACGAGCTGGACGAAGGGCAGATCGTAGTTTCTGCCCACGTTCGCGTCGTCCTCGCCGAACGCCGGAGCTATGTGTACTATGCCGGTACCGTCGGACATCGTGACGTAGTTGTCGCAGGTGACGTAAAAGCCTTTTTTGCCCTGTTTGTCGGCAACGCGCTTCGAGCAGTTGAAAAGCGGCTCGTATTCTTTATATTCAAGGTCCCTGCCCGTGCATTCTTCAAGTATCTCGTACGGTTTTCCGTCGCCTTCCCCGAGCTTGCCCAAAACGGCGTCGAGCAGGGCTTTCGCCATTATATACGTATAGCCGTCGGCGCATTTCACCTTGACGTACGTATCGGACGGGTTTACGCAGAGCGCGACGTTTGACGGAAGCGTCCACGGCGTCGTCGTCCATACGAGATAATATGCGTCCTCGTCCTTACACTTGAATCTTACGACGGCGGAGCGCTCCTTGACCGTTTTGTATCCCTGCGATACCTCGGCGGAGGAAAGCGGCGTGCCGCAGCGCGGGCAGTACGGAACTATCTTGAAGCCCTTGTATAAAAGCCCCTTGTTCCATATCTCCTTCAACGCCCACCATTCGGATTCTATATAATCGTTGTCGTACGTGATATACGGATGCTCCATATCGACCCAGTAGCCGACCGTGCCGGAGAAATCCTCCCACATACCCTTGTATTTCCATACGGATTCCTTGCACTTTTTGATAAACGGCTCAAGTCCGTACTGCTCTATCTGGTCCTTGCCGTTAAGCCCGAGCAGCTTTTCGACCTCTATTTCAACGGGCAGACCGTGCGTGTCCCAGCCGGCTTTACGGAGAACGTGATATCCCTTCATCGTTCTGTAACGCGGTATCATATCCTTAATGACGCGCGTTAAAACGTGTCCGATATGCGGCTTGCCGTTTGCCGTGGGAGGACCGTCGTAAAACGTGTAGTCTTTGCTTCCCTG
This sequence comes from uncultured Ruminococcus sp., assembly GCA_902784545.1. GTDB lineage: Bacteria > Bacillota > Clostridia > Oscillospirales > CAG-272 > UBA1248. Next base: position 12,390 of record CACZVC010000006.1, read on the forward strand.
CCTTAACTCCATGCTTTTTTCAAAGATCTTGTTTTTCTCCCAGAATTCGCGCACCGCCTTTTCGCGCGAGACGAAATCGAGAGACGTATCAACCTTGCTGTACATAAAAACTCCTTTAAATACAAATGCTCTCACAAAATGAGAGCATAGTTATACATTTTTACAAAAAACATACAAACATATGCTCCCTCTCTGACGCGGAGGACGCGGCACAGCCTACTCGTTTCCTTTCGGTATGCTGCTCCGAAGTGATGTTCACGCACGCGGCGGGCTGCCGTCTCACACCGTACACGGCTCGCTGATACCTGTCATTGCCTGCGCTACTGTCTTCATCATGGCAGTTAATTGGATTATACCACATAATTTTGTAAAATGCAATAGTTTTTATAAATTATTTTTTTATTTTCGACATCTGCCGCTGCGCCATAACAAGATCATAATAAATGCCTTTTTTACGCATAAGCTCGTCGTGCGTGCCGGTCTCGGCGACAGTTCCCTTGTCGAGCACGACAAGGAACGCGGCGTTGCGCAGAGTTGACAGGCGGTGCGCTATCGCTATCGTCGTTCTGTCTTTCGTCAGCTTTTGCAGGGTGTCCTGAATGTTTTTCTCCGTCTCGGTATCGAGCGAAGCGGTCGCCTCGTCGAGTATCAGTATTTTCGGGTCGTGCAGAAGCGCTCTCGCTATGGAGATACGCTGACGCTCGCCGCCCGAGAGAGTATGACCGTTTTCGCCTATCACGGTGTCGTAGCCGTCCGGCAGGTTTATTATGAATTTATGAGCGCCCGCGGCTTTTGAGGCGGCTATCACCGTTTCGATATCGCAGCCGGGCTTCGCGTACGCTATGTTGTCGAATATCGTACCCTTGAACAGAAACGTCTCCTGCAAAACGACTCCGATCTGACTGCGCAGACATTGCTGGGATATATCTCGCAGATCGACTCCGTCTATCTTAACCGAGCCGCCGTCGGGGTCGTACATACGCATTATGAGGTTTATGAGCGTAGATTTGCCGACGCCGGACCTGCCGACGATACCGACCATATCTCCGTTTTTGATTTTCAGATTGACGTGCTTCAAAACGTCCGTACCCTCGTCGTAGCCGAAGGTAAGGTCGTTCACCTCAATATCGCCGTGTATTTCAAACTCTTTTGCGTCTCCCGCGTCCTGTATATCCTGCTTTTCGTCGATTATATCGAACACCTTGACAACGCTCGTAACGGCGCGGGTAAGAAGCCGCGGCAGATATGAAAGCCAGTCTATGGGTCCGTATATCAGCGCGACGTAGGATGAAAACATCGCCGCGTCGCCGAGCGTCATGGTCCTGCCGAGAATGCGCGAGCCGGTGTAATACATAAGGAAAAGACTGCCGATATTCAGAACGAACATTATTACCGGGTCGATCACGTTGAAGACCGTTTCGTTCTTTATCGCTATGTCCCTCTCCTCCGAGGCGGCTTTGTCATATCTGTCGAATTCCTTTTTCTCCGTGCGGTAGGCTTTTACGACGCGTATGCCCGAGAAAATGTCGTACAGAACCGAGCCGGAGCGCGCTTCGGCTTCCCACTGGCGCGCGTAGATCGTGCGGAAATAAGCGTTTGCGAACTGCAGAAGACCGAGGCACAGCGGCACGGGAACGAGTATCAGAAACGCGAGGAACGGGTCGTATATGAACAGTATCACCGAGACCGCGACAAGCAGTATCGCCTGCTGTATTATGTTCGGCATCTGTCCGACGACGAAGTTCTCTATCATCGAGGTGTCGCCGGTAACGCGGCGCATAAGCTCGCCCGAGGTGCGGCGCGTGATCGTTTTTACCGACATTTTCTGTATCTTGTCGAAAACGAGCTTCCGCAGATCGACGATAAGCCCCGTACCCGCCTGCATAACGGCGAGATTGCGCAGCGAATTTATCGCGGCGGAGCCTATGTAAAGCAAAAGCATGAGAAGCACGGTGAATAAAAACCCGAACAGGACGGAATTGTCGCCCGACGACACCGCGGCTCCCGCGGCTTCGTTCTGTATATATCCATCGATCAGCTGCTTGTTTACGTAAGGTCCGAGCAGGCTCAGTCCGAAGCCGGCGAAAAACAGTATCACGGAGGCGATAACGTACCATTTATACGGCAAAGCCATTTTGAAAAGGCGCGCGAACATTGATTTTTTATCCGCGCATTTTACGCAGACCTTTAAGCCGCCTTTAAGCTCCCTGCCGCATTTCGGGCAGACGCGGTAAAGCTCAAGCTCTTCGTCCTTTCTGTATTTTCCGGTCTCCTTCAAGCCGTTCAGCCGCCTTGCGTTTTTTGCGAGAACGTCGTGATACGTGTTTGAGGCGCGGCATATAATATGCTCGCCGTCCCCGTCCTTCGCCGTCAGCTCGCACGCGCCGACAAGCTGTCTGTATTCGAATTTTTCACATCCGGCGACGGTAAAAAGCGCAGTTTCCGCGTTGTTTACGTAAACTAATATCTGCTTCTCGGTTATAAGCACGGCTCCGTTGACGTGCTCCCCGTCGTCGCCCATATCGAAAGTGAAGACCGTAATAATATCGCCCTCCGCGTTTTCGTGCGGAAGCTGCGACAGAAGCCGTTTCTTTTTCCGGTCGGGCGTAAGTATCGCTTTTTTCATTATAAAAATATCTCTATCCTCTTCTGACTTTTTCTGTCAAGCGCGGATAACGACGGTATTTCGTAGCGGTTTCCGTCTATATCCGTCACGACTATCCTGTCGTCCGTTATTTTGTTTATGCTTCTGTACGTGTCCTGCACGGTAAACTCACGCTCGCCCTTTTCCTCGTCGACCGTCCAGTACGAATAGCCGTATTTTTCCTTGACGGAGCGTATTTTCTTTATCGTGAACACGAAATAACGGCGTTTCAGCTCGGTTTCAAGCAGGGCTTTCACGTCTTCCGGAAAGTCGTTCAGGCTTTTTATGATTCCCGCTTCGTTGTTTTCGCTGTCGAGCACTGATATGTATCCATCCGTTATCTCATTCGGAAAACAGCGGTGCAGAAACACGCGGCTATACGTTTTCTTTTCGCCGTCCGCGGTGTATTCAAGTGATATAAAGCCCTTTTCCGCTTTGAATACGGCGTTTCCGGGATTTAAATATTCTGTTTTTACAACGTCCGTAAGGTTTGTTTTTTCCATATCGCTCATTATTCCGATACTCCTATGTTTTTAAGCGCTTCGAGCTGTAATCTGTAAAGATCGTAATATATGCCTTTTTTTCTTATAAGCTCGTCGTGCGTACCGCTCTCCGGCATTTTGCCTTTTTCTATGACTATAAGGCTGTCGACGTCGCGCAGGGTGGATAAGCGGTGCGCTATCATTATCGTCGTTCTGCCCTTCGACAAAAGCGTGAGCGCCTCCTGTATCCTCCGCTCCGTCTGCGTGTCCATTGCCGCGGTCGCCTCGTCGAGGATCAGTATTTTCGGATTGAGAAGGACGGCGCGGGCTATCGAGATACGCTGTCTTTCGCCGCCCGAGAGGTCCTTGCAGCCGAAGCCGATCTTCGTATCGTAGCCGTCCGGCAGTTTTACTATGAAATCGTGCGCGCCGGATATTTTCGCGGCGGTCATGACGTTCTCAAGCGAGGCGCCGGGGCAGGCGTATCTGATATTATCGGCGATCGTCCCGACGAAAAGATACGTTTCCTGCGAGACTATGCCGACGTTTCCGCGCAGCTCGTCAAACGAAAGGTCCTTTATGTTCACTCCGTCTATCAGTATTTCGCCCGCATCCGCGTCGTACAGGCGCATAAGCAGGTTGGCTATCGTGCTTTTGCCCGCGCCGGTGTGACCGACGACGCCTATCGAACGCCCCGCTCCGATCTTAAACGATATACCGTCAATCACTTTTTTGCCTTTGATATAGGAAAATTCGACGTTTCTGAATTCGACCTCGCCGCGCATCCCGCCGAGCCTTACGGGGTTTTCCCTTTCCCTTACGTCCGGCTCCGCGTCGGCTATCTCAAACAGCCTCTCCGCGGCGTTCGTGCAGTCGGAAAACCAGTATATCATATCGACGAACATGAACATCGGCTCGTTCATGAGCGCGGTATAGGCGATAAACGCCATGAGCGTACCGTACGTCATACCGTTATATCCGGTCATGACCATATAACCGCCTATCGCCCATACGATTATGTTTGAAAAGTACATAACGAGCGTGGCGAACGGGAACGCGGTGTTGTTGAACACGGTGAGGCGGCGGCTGTCGCGCGCCAGATTCCGCGAGCGTTTGTTGAAGCGCTTCGTCTCCTCGTCCTCGCGCGAAAAAGCCTTGACGACGCGGAAGCCCGATAAGTTGTCCGACAGCGTGCTGTTGAGCGCGCGAGAGCTTGCGTACGTTTTGGAATGGAGCGTTATCATCCTTTTGTAAAGACGGTAGACGATGAACGCGAAAAGCGGCATGATAACGAGCGTGCACGCGGCGAGCGTCGGCTCCATAAAGAACATTATAACGAAAGCCGCGATTATCTGCACCGAGTTTTTTATCGTCTCCGGCACGCCGATGCAGAAAAACCAGTAAATCGTGTTTGAATCGTTGTTTATCTGATTCATAAGACCGCCCGTCTGCCTCGCCGTGAAAAACGAGAGGGACAGCCGCTCTATCGCCGAAAATATCGTCTTTTTAAGATCGTACGTCACCTTGCCGGAGACCCTTGCCGATATAATGCCGGACAGGGCGTTTACGCCGAGCGAAACGAGGCGCAGAAGCACCACGAGACCGAGCACGAACAATATCTTGCCGTACCATTCGCTCCCCTCGCCCAACACCTTGTCGTAGAAAAACGAGGTGGAAACGTACGGCGCGACTACGCCCGCCGCCGATACGAGAACGAGCGCGAAAAGCACCGCGAGCATCTGCTTTTTATACGATTTTGAAAATTCGAGCAGACGCTTGTATATCTTTGATTTTTCCATGCATTTCGGGCAGATCTTTCTGTCCGGGTCCGGATATCTGCCGCCGCATTTCGGACAGAAAACGTCGTTTTTGAAATCCTCGTCGTCCGTCTCAAGCTCTTTGTTTTCAATAACGCGGGAGGCGTATTTTACAAACAGACGGCCGTCGCGCATGGACGTGCGGCTCATCGCCGCAAGCTCCTCCGGCTTTCCGTCGTAAATGCATTCAAGCATTCCGGCGGAAATGAATTCGGATATTTTAAGCTCTTTTATTTTATCGTTTTCGTATTCTTCAAAGCCGGTCTCGGTATATATCTTCTCCGGCTTTTTTCCGGCTTTGCCGCAAACGCTTTCATTTCCCGTAACTATGTAAAGCTTTGTCTTTGTCTGTATCAGAAGCACCTTTGCGCGGCAAAGCGACTTATCCATATCCGTCTCGGCGTATACGTCGATATCCTCGGGCGGTATTCCGTGCGCCCCGATAACGGTTTTCAGCGCGGAGCCGGATTTTGTTATCTCTATCAATTTATGACCTCTTGCAAATCAGATTTCCGGGCGGCGCTCATATCCTTTCAACAGCACCGACGTCAGCGTCGCCCTTTGTGTTATACGTTCCCGAATACTGTACCTTTCCTATAACGCAGCCCTCGCCTACCGTCACGTTTTTGCCGACGACGAGCGGACACTCGGTATTTTCAAGATATATCTCGTCGCCCTCGATGCAATCGACGACGACGATCTTTGAAAATCTGTCTTTATGGAATACCGAAAACGGGCTGACGGAATCGTCGTATCGCTCTATCTCGACGGTCGTGCCGCCGATGCTGTTTATCGAATTTCTGTATATCCTGTGTCCGAGGCGTATATTCGTATATTCCGAATTGAGAAGACCTTTTATGTCGACGTGGCCGCTGACGGAAAGTCTTTCGGAGTTTACGTCGCCTGTGCATTCAAGGCTTCCGGATATCTCCGCGTCGGCGCATTTGAGCGAGCCGCCGACGTAAACGGAGCCGGACGCTCTCAGCATAAGCGCGTACATATCGCCCGATATGCGCGAGGTGCCGGATATTTTCGCCGTATCGTTGACCTCCAGCTTATTCGAGGAAAACGAACCCGAAACGTTGAGGGTATTCGTTACAAGCTCGCCCGATATGTGGCCGGAGCCCGATATTTTCGTTTCTCCCGAGCTTTCTATCCTGCCCGTGCCGTTTACCGTGCCGGAGGCGTGTATGCCCTTGCATTTTATATTCCCCTCGAGCGTGCAGCTGCCGGAAATATGTATCTCTTCATTATAATAATTGGAACCGACCGTTCCGCTGCCGGATATTTTCATCTTTTTTCACCCTTTCTCTGTACAAATACCGTTGTTCCGTTTTCGCTTGTTTCGTAAACCATCTGAACGTCGCTCATTTTGAATTTCGTCATGCCGAAATCCGTGATCACGGTGAGATAAGCCTCGTTTTCCTCTTTTTTCTTATAGCCGACCGCAAGCTCCGATAATGAAACGTCGTCCTTCATATCCAATATCTGCTCCACCCTTTCGCAGATAAGCCGCTTGGGGAAAAAGGTCTGCTGTCCCGTCGGCGAGGCCGTTTTTACAAACCACTCGTCCGGGATCAGCCCCATACGCTTCCAGCGGTACAGCGCGCCGTAGGAAATGCCGTATTTTTCAAGCAGATCTTTTTTTGATATCATTTCGTTCCCGCTCATAGCTCCTCCTCCGTAACATTGTTACGGTTTTATTATAGCATAACATTGTTACGTTGTCAATACCCTTTTTACACTTTTTTCAAGAAAAAGCGGCCGCCGGCCGCCGTATTGAATATCCTTATTATTCTTTATTCTTTAAAACGCTCCGCTTCATGAACGCCGCGAAAACTACCGACGCAGACAAAGCGGCAAAGCACGACGCTGTAACCGCTCCCCGCACGTCTATCCCGGTCTGCGGTATTTCCTCCTCCGCGGTCGTTTCCTCCGGCTCGCCGGTCTCGCCGTCCGTCAAAAGCTTTACGGTCGGGAATAGCGCGGCGTCCTTGCCGGCGTCCGCGTCGTCGACGGACGAAAAGCCCGATATACCGCGCCCGAGCTGTATGTACGCCTGCCTGTTATTATAATAATCTCCGACGGAAAGGCTGAAGCAAAACGAAAAATCACGGTCGTTATCCGCGCCGAAGGCGGATAACGGAACGGCTATCTCGTACGTAAGCTCTCCGTTTTCGTATTTTGCGGAGAAAGTATCCGCGGAATACGCGCCGTCGCCGTACTGACGCCAGACGTAGCTTTTTCCGTCCGTACGGTACGCCGCTTCAAGCGCGTTTCTGCCGGTCGTGCCGGATCTTGCGAACGATACGAGAAGCGCGGTCTGCGCCCACATATTTTTAGGCTCGCATACGGTATTATAGTATTCCTCCGCGAGCGGAGCCGAAAGAGCGAAATAAAACGTGCCGCCGCAGTACGCGCCGTACGCTTTTACTTCCGTATTCCTTACCCTGCTCCAGTCCGCGTCGTCGCCCGCTATGTACGAAAACGACGTCTTTTTTATGTTAAGCGGCGTATATTCGCCCTCGCTTATAACGCCGTCCGTCACAGGCGGCAGCTCCGTTTCGTAAACGTATACCTTTATATCGCTGTCCTTTGGCGCCGCTTCTATCAGAGCGCAGGAAAAAACGGGCAGGCAAAGCGATAAAATGACGGCCGCCGTGATAAACAATGCTGTTTTTTTCATCTGCCTTATCTCCCGTTATTTCCGTTTATTTATTATAATTTCGCGCAGTAGGCTTTATCGCCGTTTTCTCTTATTTCGGCGACCGCCCGCTTCATATCCGGAGCGCCGAAAACGGCAGAGCCGGCGACTATTACGTTTGCGCCGACGCTTGTGACGAGATCGACGTTTTTGGCGCTCAGACCACCGTCTACCTCTATATCTATATTATATCCGCTCTCCTCGACGAGCTGTTTTGCGACCCTAACACTTTCTATCGCGCTCGGTATGAACGACTGACCGCCGAAGCCCGGCTCGACCGACATAATGAGTATCATATCTATAAAAGGCAGATACGGCTTCAAAACGTGCGGATCTGTCTTCGGCTTTATCGAGATCGCGGCTTTTACGCCCTTGCTTCTTATATATTGAAGCGTTTGAATCTGATTATCGCACGCCTCGTGATGTATCGTTATATTGTCCGCGCCGGCTTTGACGAAATCGTCTATATAGCGCAGCGGATCGATTATCATAAGGTGAACGTCGAAAAACTGATCGGTCATTTTCCTTATGCATTTATAGACCGGAGCGCCGAACGATATATTCGGTACGAAAACGCCGTCCATGACGTCGATGTGAAGATATTCCGCCCCGGCTTCCTTCGTTTGTAAAATGTGCTCGCCGAGCCTTGAAAAGTCGGCGGATAATATTGACGGTGCAATTTTTATCATAATGTTCCCTCTTTTGCTTTGATCTCTTAACAGTATAAAACGGCTGTATTGATTTTTCTACCGTTAAAATGTAAAATTATATTTTTATGTTTTTTTAAAAATATCGCATATTTATATTGAATTCTTCATTTTATGGGTGTATAATATTTTAAATATTTCTATACGCAAGGATTTATAATGGCAAAAGTCAACGAAAAAGAAAAATACCTTTTTCATCAGGGTACGTATTTCAAGGCTTACGAATATCTCGGAGCGCACAAGGCAAAGGACAGAAACGGAAAGACTTATACCGTTTTCCGCACCTGGGCGCCAAACGCCGACGCGGTATTCGTGACGGGCGATTTCAACAACTGGAGCGAATCCTGCCCGATGAAGCGCATTACCGAAAAGGGGCTCTGGGAAGCGAAGGTAAGGCTTGATTTCAAAAACAGCGATAAAATAAAATACAAATTTCTCGTTATGCACGGCGGCAAGGCGGTTTTCAAAGCCGACCCTTACGGATTTTACGCCGGAACGCACGAAGAGACGGCGACGTATTTGCACGAGCTGAAAGAATTTCCGTGGACGGACGGCGGCTGGATGAATTCGCGCAAAAAAGCGATGTATCCGACGGAAAACGCACCCGCGTATTCAACGCCGATAAATATTTACGAGGTGCATCTCGGCTCGTTCATGCGAGGCGCCGACGGAAAATATCTGTCGTACCGCGAGCTTGCCGACAGGCTCGGTCCGTACGTAAAGCGTATGGGCTACACGCACGTCGAGCTTCTTCCCGTCGCAGAGCACCCTCTCGACGAGAGCTGGGGATATCAGATATGCGGCTTTTACGCTCCGACCTCGCGCTTCGGCGAACCGGAGGATCTCATGTATTTCGTAAACAAGCTCCACTCCTACGGGATAGGCGTTCTGCTCGACTGGGTGCCGGCGCACTTTTCAAAGGACGAGCACGGTTTATACGAATTCGACGGGACGCCCTGCTACGAATATCAGGGCGACGACCGGAAGGAGCATAAGATCTGGGGCACGCGCTTTTTCGACGTGGGACGCGAGGAGGTGCAGAGCTTTCTCATATCCAACGCGCTTTACTGGCTGACGGAATACCATATAGACGGTCTGAGAGTCGACGCCGTCGCGTCGATGCTCTACCTCGATTTTGACAGAAAGCCCGGCGAATGGACGCCCGCGCCCGACGGCTCGAACAAAAACTACGAGGCGATAGCGTTTTTCAAAAAGCTCAACTGCGCGGTGTTCGAGCGCTTCGGCGACGCGCTTATGATAGCCGAGGAATCGACGGCGTGGCCTATGGTGACCAAGCCCGTTTACATGGGCGGTCTCGGCTTCTGCTTCAAGTGGAACATGGGATTCATGAACGATATGCTCAAATACGTCGGGACCGATCCCGTTTACCGCTCGAAGATTCACGGCTGTCTTACGTTTTCTCTGATGTATTCCTTCTCGGAAAACTACATACTCGCGATATCGCACGACGAGGTCGTGCACGGCAAAAAATCTCTGCTCGACAAAATGTTCGGCGACTACGATATGAAATTCGAGGGTTACCGCACGTTTCTTACTTATCTTATGTGCCATCCGGGCAAAAAGCTGCTTTTCATGGGCTCAGAATACGGGCAGTTCAGGGAATGGGACTGCACGAATCAGCTCGAATGGTTCATGACATCGTATGAAAAGCACGCGGACACGCTGCGCTTCACCTCGGCGCTCAATCACTTTTATCTCGACACGCCCGAATTATGGGAAAGAGACCTCTCGTGGGAGGGCTTCCGCTGGGTAAAGGCCGACGACAGCGACAACAACTGCTCCGTTTTCCTTCGTTTCGGCGCGGACGGCTCTTTCGTACTCTGCGTTTTCAACTTTGCCGCAAAGGAGCATAAAAACTACCGCATCGGCGTACCCGCGGCGGGGCTTTACACGGAGGTTTTCTCCACAAAAGCCGAGGCTTCTCTGCCCGTACCGGCGAAAAAGATCGCCTGCGACGGCTTTGACAGGAGCATAACCGTCGATCTTCCTCCGCTCTCCGCTTCTATCTTCAAATGTGAAACCTTAAAACCCATCAAATAAATAAAGGAGACCTTGCCATGCTTCAGAAAAAAGAATGCGTTGCCATGCTGCTTGCGGGCGGTCAGGGCAGCCGGCTGTATAACCTGACCGAAAAGAACGCGAAGCCCGCGGTCCCGTTCGGCGGCAAATACAGGATCATCGATTTCACACTTTCCAACTGCGTAAACTCCGGTATAGACACTGTGGGCGTGCTTACGCAGTATCAGCCTTACGTTCTCAACGAATACATAGGAAGCGGTCAGCCGTGGGATCTGGACAAAACTTACGGCGGCGTAAAGATACTTCCTCCTTATCAGAGAGCGAACGGCGCGTACTGGTACAAAGGCACGGCGAACGCGATCTATCAGAACATCGGCTTCATCGACAGATACGATCCGGATTACGTTCTCGTTTTATCTGGCGACCATATTTATAAAATGGATTACAACGCCATGCTGAAATATCACAAGGAAAAAGGCGCGGACTGCACGATAGCGGTCATAGACGTGCCGCTTGCCGAGGCTTCCCGCTTCGGAATAATGAACGCGCGCGAAAACGGCGAGATATACGAATTCGAGGAAAAACCGGCGCATCCGAAAAGCACGAACGCGTCAATGGGTATTTACATTTTCGGCGCCGCAATACTGAAAAAATATCTTGAAGAGGACGATTCAGACCCGTCGTCGTCTAACGATTTCGGCAAAAACGTTATACCCAAGATGCTTGCCGACGGCGCTAAAATGTACGCCTATCCGTTCGAAGGTTACTGGAAGGACGTCGGTACCGTGCAGAGTCTGTGGGAAGCGAACATGGACCTTATAGGCAAAAAGCCGGCGCTCGATCTGCA
>CACZVC010000007.1 GCA_902784545.1 uncultured Ruminococcus sp.
CTACTTGTTTCAACTTTACTGTTTTCAATTAAGACATCAGCTCGGTGTTTTTTACCGTCATATTCTTTAACAACTTCTTGATATTCTTCCGGAAATCTATCCTGCCATTTTTTATGCCATTCAGACATATCATAATGCCAAGTATCATGACATGAACAACCTTTTTTATGAGCAAAATGGTGAATTCTAATATTACCCATTTTTGTTGTCAATTCACTATTGCATATAGGACACAAATACTGTTCACCGCTTACTATTCTATCAATAAATACTCTGTTTCCATTTTTATCTTTTGCAAACCTCATTATTTTCCCTCCCTAATTTTTTTCCAATACGCTTTGGCGGCTTGCTCGGTTTTGTTATTGCCGTACTCGTAATACCTTCTGTCCTTAACGTCGTCGGGGAGGTACTGCTGTTCGCACCAGTCGTCGGGAAAATCGTGGGGATATTTGTATTCCACGCCGCGGCCGAGCTTTGCGGCGCCGGCGTAATGGGCGTCGCGCAGATGATCCGGCACGTTTTTGCCGAGTCCCGCGGCGATGTCCGCCTCCGCCTTATCGTAGGCGAATATGCCCTGCGCGGATTTCGGCGCCGTCGCCAGCGTTATCGCGGCGTTCGTCAGGGGTATCCTCGCCTCGGGCAGACCGAGCTCCTTCGCGCTCTCGCAGCAAGCTCGCGTGATTACAGCCGCGAGCGGATATGCGAGCCCTATATCCTCGCTCGCTATTACCTGCAGTCTGCGGCAGACGGACAAAAGCTCGCCCGCGCCGAGAAGCTTTGCGAGGTAAAACACCGCCGCGTCGGGATCGGAGCCGCGTATGGATTTCTGCAAAGCAGATAAAAGATCGAAATGGCCGTCGCCGTCGCGCTGGAAAGCGCCGGTGCCGCGCATCGCGTCCGGTACGAATCTGTCGGTAAGCTCGTTATCTATCCTGCTGTCCGCGGCGTAGTAAACGTGCTCCAGAAGCCCTATGCTCCGCCTCACGTCGCCGCCGCAGAGGCGTGCGATATAAATAAGCGTTTCGTCATCGCACGTTATTTCCGTTTTGTTCTCCTCATTCAGCACGGCAAGCGCGCGTTTCAGCACGGAAAGGCACTCCTCCGGCTCCACCGGCTTGAACTCGAACACGGCGGAACGCGAGATGATGGCGGGGTAAACGTAGAAAAACGGATTTTCCGTCGTAGATGTTATAAGCGTTATTCTCCCGTCCTCGATATATTCAAGCAGCGACTGCTGCTGTTTTTTGTTGAAATACTGTATCTCGTCTAAATACAGCAGTATGCCGCCCGCGCCTATAACGGTGCCGGTCTGCGATATAACGTCCTTGACGTCAGATAGCGACGCCGTCGTGGCGTTCAGCTTATACATCGTCATATCCGCCTGCTTGGCTATGATGTTCGCCGCCGTCGTCTTGCCCGTACCGGGAGGACCGTAAAATATCATATTCGTTATATGACCGCCGTCAAGCATCCTGCGAAGCGAGCCGTTTGCGGAGAAAAGATGCGGCTGTCCCGCTATATCGTCGAAGGACTCGGGGCGGAGCCTGTCCGCCAAAGGTCTTACAAACATAAAAAATCCTCGCTTGATTTATTATTTTCATTATAAAACAACGATCGTTTAATTTCAATGCCGATTTGTAAATATTGATTTATTCATAATGTTGTGATACAATAATATCAGAAAACAACCGAGGTCTTATATGAAATATTTGAAAATAATACTCTCACATTTAAAAACCGCGTGCGTTTACTTTACCGTATCGCAGCTTTTTATCACCGCGCTTTTTCAGATAACCGCGAAAAACGGAGCGGAGGGACGTTTCCTTCTGTTTGACGTCGAGCTTGTCCTGCTCGGCTTTTCGGTCGTTATGTCCGTCGTGCAGGACGTTTTCGGCATAAAAAAGCTGTCGTTCGGCGTGCGGCTCCTCATCCACTTCCTGCTTACGATGGCGGCGCTGTTTTTGCTGTTCCGCATAGTCACGGGACAGATAGCGAACACGCGCTCGGTGATCCTCATGATGGCGATATGCGCCGTGATATACGCGGTCTTCGCCGCCGTGCTTATAATCGTACGCGTTTTCAGAAAGAAAAAGGACGACGAAAACAAGGAATACAAATCAATGTTTTCCGATGAAAAAAAGAAATGATACGCCGATCAGATCAAAACAGGCTGATGAGATAAGATCATCAGCCTGTTTTTTGACCTCTTATTCCGCTTTGTATTCAATATCCCCGTCGGAGCAATGCACCGTCACGCCGCCGAGAGTTTTCCATTCGGCGTTGTTCCGGTCGTACAGCGCGTTCCACTCCGCGGCGGTCCCGGCGTAATAAACGTCTTTCAGCGCCGGACAGCCGTAGTCCGAATCGCCGGATACGCCGAGCGCCCCGTAGCCGAGCGTTTCAAGGCTTTCCGGCAGATATACCGCTTTTAAGTGCGGCGCACCGCGGAACGCGTAAGTGCCGATTTTTCTTACCCCCTCGGATATATGCGCCTCGACGACGGCTCCGGCGCGGGCAAACGCGCTGTTTCCCACGGCGAAAACCGTTTTGCCGTCATATCCGGCGGGTATCACGAGAGTGCCGGACGTCATGCTTCCCGCGTCGCTTACGTACAGCGTACCGTCCGCGTATTCGCGGTATATGAGTCCTTCGGTCGGCGTTTTGAGGTCGTCGGACAGCGCACCGGCGCCTGCGAGCTTATAATCCCAGTTCTGAGTGTATTTGTCGCAAAGCGCCTTGTATTCTATCGCCGCGTCGCGCTTTTCTTTTACCGTCTCCGCGTATCTCGACCGGAAATCGCGGAAATGCGTCGACGATTTCTCGACGTGCGCGCGCTGATCGTCATCGAGACGGCAGGCGAGCGCGTTATCCCACAGCTCTTCGCATTTGTTTATTACCGTATAGTCCTTTTTGCCGTCTACCTTAGGAGCGTAGAAAACGGACGGATCGGTATAAACGGACGTGTGTCCGTCCCACGCGGTCAGCCCCGTCCTGCGCGAGGTCGCGTTCATAAGGTCTATGTATTCGCGTATATAAGGCGCGGCGTCGCCGTAGTAGTCGCGCATGAACTCGTCCCACCATTTATAATATTCCTCGCGCGATACGTCCGGCTCCCACAAAAGGCGGTTTATAAGATAATTGCGCAGCTCGCAGAATTCGCCCGTGTCGTTCAGATGCTCGCCCTCTCCGAGCATACCGACGCAGCCGAGCTCCTTATACGTCTGTATATTGTCGTACAGAACGTCGAGATTCGGTCCGACGGACGATTCGTAGGAGGCGTGGTTGTACGTATAATCGTAAATGCACAGCTTTTTGCATATCTTCGACCACGCGACCATGTTCGCGTAGGATACGCGGTTCATTTCGCAGTCGGGATCGTTCCATGAGTGAGTGTAGCACGAGCTGTCCATCATGCAGAGCGTTATGACCACGTTGTCGCGCGGAGTGACGTACGCGGGATCCGGCGCCTTCGTCGATTCCTTGTATGCGTAGGTCAGTATGTCTATTTCTCTTTCGGGATATTTTTCCTTTACCGCGTCAGCTATGCGGTTTATAAACGGCAGAAGCGTTCCCATCGCGGTGCCGCCCGCCGCCTCGTACGCCGCCTTGCACTCGGCGCATCTGCAGTAAGCGCCGCCGTCGTTGGGATTTATATGGAAAAACGTTTTTGTCGGCTTTTTGTCTATCTGCTTGCAGAGATTTTCCAAAACCGTCTCGAATACCTTCTCGTCGGACAAACACGGCTGAGGCGAAAAGCCGTCGCCGGTGCCGGACAGCGTGCCTAAATTGTGACTGCCGGCGTATTTTATGCTCGTGCTTTTCGTGCGCTTCGTTATGCGCATATAGTTCGTTTCGGAGTTGCGGCTCCAGTTGTAGCGCGCCGGGAACACGGGATTGAAAACGGTCTTCTGTCCCGCTTTCACGCTTCTGACGTATTCCTCTTTTATAAATGTGAAAACGTCGGAATAGAATCTTACGCCCAGATGGTTCTGCAAAAAGTCGTAAACGCCGTTCATCGTACCGCGCCCGATAACGCCGGAAATGTAAAGATTACCGCCGTCCTCGACCATCGCGTAGCCGTCGTCCTTTACCTCCGTCAGAGCCTCGTTCAGCTTTTCGTTTTCCTTCGCGTTTTTGCCGACATAGATCGCGTGTGAAACGCCTTCCGCGCTGTTCAGCACCGGAAGTGTGACGCCGGTCGCCTGGCGCACGATGAGCATAAGATCGGTCGCCGCGTTACGGATGTTTTCGGACGGCTCCGCCGTCGTCACTATGGTAAATTCCGCGAGAGGCACGCCGCCGATGCTGAAATCTTCGATTTTATCGGCGGGCTCCGGCTCCGTTTCCGGCGCCGCATCCGTTACGGTCTGCTCTTCTGTCTCCGCCGAAGTTGTTTCAGCCTCCGTTTCCGGCGCGATCTCGGCCGCTGTCGTTTCTATCGTCGTCTCCGTTTGCGCGGGAGTTTCGCCGCAGGACGCAAGAGCCGGCGTCAGGCACATAACGGCGAGCAAATACGCGATAAGCTTTTTCATCGTTTTTTTCCTTATTTATTTGATTGCGTTTTGATTATATCACAATTTCCGCTTTCTGTCAACTGCAATCTTTACGTATTTTTTTTAACGATAATTATTAAATACCGGTTGACAAACGTTAAATTGTGTGATATAATAAAGGCGCATTGAAAAAAGGAGGCAATCTGATATGAAAAGAAAGATAAACGTTTTGGGCAAGGTATGCCGCATCATCGTCTCGGCGCTTACAGTGCTTACGATAATCGGCGCGTCGTTTGCTCTTATCGGCGGTATAGTCCTGACGGTCCTTCCGCAGGACAGCGTGCAGGCGGACGTTTCGGCGAAGGAGACGGTCTCGGTCTACGGCGCGTGGGTAGACAATCTGCCGGACGGTACGGTCGATATGATAAACGAGGAGATAAAAAAAGGCGCGCTGAATTTTCGCGTCAATAACAGCGCGGTGAACGGAGTATCGCAGGGGACCGACGGTCTGTCGCTCGATCTTGAACAGACGCTTTCCCATTTCACACTGCGCCGCGCGGGGCTGGCGATACTCGCCGGGACCGTTCTGACCGGTTGTCTTATATACATTCTGATAATGCTCGGAAATTTCATGAAAAAGCTTGAGGTATGCGATTCCCCTTTCAGCGACGGCGTTGTGAAGGCGATGACGAATTTCGCGATATCGCTGATACCTTACGCCATACTCAAATCGCCCGTCAGCCGATTCACGCAAAGCATACTTACGACGGGGAACGTAAATATCAATTTCTCGCTCGACCTTACGACCGTCGTGTCAGCGCTCGTGATAATCCTCTTTATAATAATATTCAGATACGGCGCGAAGCTGCAGCGGGAATCGGACGAAACTCTGTAAGGCGGCGCGCCATGGGAAAAATAATCCTGCGCCTTGACCGCGTTATGGCGGACAGAAAAATGAGCCTGAACGAGCTTTCGGAAAAGGTCGGCGTGGCTAACGTCAACCTGTCAAAGCTTAAAAACGGCCGCATAAGCGCGATACGCTTCTCCACCCTTATAGCCGTTTGCGAGGCGCTCCGGTGCCAGCCCGGCGACCTGCTTGAATACGCGCCGGACGACGAAAGCGACCGGCGGTAATTATACGTGTATGCCGGCTGTCCGATCGGACAGCCGGCATTTTGTTCAGGCTTTGGAGATAGTACCGAGGACGAGGCCGAGACAGCGTATATCGTCGTTTTCTTTAAAGACTATATCGCTGTATTTCGGATTGACCGAACGCAGACGGTCGCCGCCGAACTTTTTTATATAGCTTTCGCCGTTGTAAAGGAATATTCCGACCTTGCCGACGGGTACATCGCCGCAGGATTCGACTATGACTATATCGCCGTCGAAATACCTCGGCTCCATACTGTCGCCCGAAACGCGGACGGCGTAATCCGCTCTGTCCGTGACCTCGTTGACCTCAAGCGATATGGCGCTTGAATGAGGCGATTCGAGGAAAGAGCCGCAGCCGGCTGATACGGGCGTGTCATATATAAATATTTTCCGTTTAAGTCCGATATCGGACGCGGCGCGGCGCGCCTCCGCCTCCATGCGCTCAAGCTCCCTGTCGGCGGCTTTGAGCACCGCCTCCCTGCCCTTTTTATCAAGCTTTCCGAATTTTTCCGCTATAAGCGCGGTATCGCCGCCTTCTCCGTCCGACAGATATCCGACAGTCGTTTTGAGCGCCGCGGCAATTTTTTCGAGCGTGTCGTATTTCGGCTTGTCCGTCTGACCGGAAAGCAACTTGTTGAGCGTTCCGAGCGGTACGCCCGATATTTCCGCCAGTTCTTTTGTATTTATATGCGCCTGCTTTTTAAGCTCCTTTACTCTGTCGAACCACTCCATAAAACACCTCCGGTTTTTTGACTGATATCATAATACATCAAAATTTACCGTTTGTCAAGCCTTTTTTGAAAAATTTTTCAGATTTTTTTCCATTTCCTATTGACAATTACCGATTTTGGTAGTATAATAGAGTTAGAAAATAACCGTTTTCGGTAAAATTTAGGAGAAAATCATGGATAGTGTAAGAAATATAAACGTCAAAGCAAAGGAACAGATAAGCGCAAAGCAGCTTTCAAAAGAGCTTGCCGCAGATATGGCGGAGGCGGCGAAAACCTTTTTGCAGTTTTTGCTCTACGCCGCCGCGTACGCGCTCGACGCGGTTTACCGCGCCGTCAGATCGGAGGCAGCGGCTTACTTTATCGGCAAATACAAAAAAGTCCTTATCGGCGCGGCGGCTATGATAAGCGTTTTCGTGCTGATCGGCGTGATCGGCGGCATGGAGGCGGGTATGATATCCTTCGGCGTCGGCGTCCCGGTATCGGCGGGACTTGTCGCGGCTTTCAAGCTTTTAAGCTCCAGATAAGCCGGACGTCAGGTTTTTTGACCGCGGAACAGACTGTTTCATACAGTCTGTTTTTTGATGCAGGCCGGATATTTTCCTCTCCGTCACGTCGAATTTCACAAAATTACTGGATAAATACTTTAAAAATTATAAAAAAAATGTAAAATTTACTTTTGCGTTATTGATTATATTTTATTTTATGATATAATGTATCAGTAAAATAGCCGGATCATATAAAAACGGCAACAACAATTACGGGTTTTTCCCGTTCCGGAGGTCATTTAATGAAAAAGATCATCGCCATCATCCTGTGCCTTGTAACCGTCCTTGCGATATTTGCGTCCTGTGCGCGCGACGAGGACGATAAGGGCGCCATAGTCAATATGTATCTTTTCAACGAGATACGTAATTTCGACCCGCTTTACGCGTATACCAACGCCTCGTCGACAGAGTCTGACGGCGACGGCGACAACGTTATTTTCCTGTCGAAGCTGAACGCCAACGCGGAAGCCGTGGAGCTTCTCGGTCTTCTTTACGAAGGTCTGTTCAAGCTCAACGCCGACGGCAAGGTCGAAAAGGGTCTTTGCAAGAGCTATGAATATATAAAGAAAGAGGACGCGAAGGATCCCTCTAAAAACGTTTATATGCTGAGGATCACCCTGCGCGACACCGCGTGGAGCGACAATACGAAGGTATCCGCAAACGACTTTATCTTTACTGTAAAAAGAATACTCGATCCCGGTATCTCCTGCGACGCCGCGGTCATGCTGTACGATATAAAGAACGCCAAGCTCGTTAAGCTCGGCGACGAATCGCGCGACAGTCTCGGCATTTCCTCGCCGGATTCCCAGACGATAGAGATCGAATTTGAAAAAGACATAAACGTTGACCGCTTCCTCGAAGTGCTTGCAAGCCCGATGCTTGTACCGCTCCGCAAGAACAAGGTCGACTCGTACGCCTCAAACGACAAGGGCGAATACATTTACGGTCCCGACGGTATGCCCGCTTACAATACCGACTGGTCGACGGTCGCCACTTCTCTTGTATGCTCCGGTCCGTTCTTTATAAGAAAGCTCGACGACGATCTCAACAAGGAATGGCAGCTTGAAAGAAACAAGTATTATTCGTCGAATCCCGACGCAAACGAGGCGCCGGACAAATACGTCAAGCCGTATAAAATAGTCATCCACTACGATTTCACGCTTGACGAAGTGCTTGAATCGTACAACAACGGCACGCTGTTCTACGTCGGCGCTCTCACGCCCGAGGCTTTCGAGCAGTATCAGAGCCAACTTACGATAAACGACACGTTCGCCGTCGGCTCATACAGATTCAACCCGGAAAGCGAGCTTATGCAGAAGCCCGGCGTACGCCGCGCGCTTTCTCTGGCTCTTGACAGAAACGAAATGGCAAAATTCGTCACGGCGTCCGTTCCGGCGACCGGTCTTATCCCGCCGAAGGTATACGACACCGATAAAAAGACTTCGTACAGAGCTCAATACGGCAGCGTTATCAGTTCCGAGGCGGACCTCGACGCCGCGAAAACCGCGCTCAAGGAAGCCGGCGTTTCCGGAGGAGACATAACGATACTCACAAGAAACTCGACCTTCACGAAAAACAACGAAAAGGGCATGGCTGAATACGCGAAAGCCCAGTGGGAAAAGCTCGGCTTCAACGTAACGATCGACGAAAGAGGCCGTAATATGTTCCAGACGAAGTTCAACGAGGGCGCGTACGACGTTCTCTACACCGACTGGCAGGCGTACTCGGTCAGACCGTTCAACATGGTCGCTCCGTTCTCCGTCTACTATTCCGGCACGGCGCTCGATACCGAGCATCAGAACTACGACCCGAAGCCCAACTGCACCGGCTATCAGAGCGAGGCTTACGACAAGGTGATCGCCGAGGCGGCTGAATACGAGGAAGGCTCGAGAGAAAGAAACGACAAGGTATACGAGGCTGAAAAGCTTCTTATGGAGGATATGCCGATAATCCCGCTCGTATTTTACCGCGACTACTATATGGCGAGCGGCGAGATCTCCGGTTACAAGAACACTTACTACAACTTCAAGGATCTCACGAGGATGAAGCTGAAGAATTATCACAATTATCTGCCCTCCGAGGAGACTGAAGCCGAGGCTGAAGCCGCGGAATAACAATAACTGAATAAAAGGGGTCAAAAATGGGAGCAAAACTGAAAATCGGCGTCTTCGGCGGTTACCGCGGACAGACCATGATAGACGTTCTGCTTGATCATCCTGACGCTGAACTGGCGGCGGTGTGTGATAAATACACACCGCTCCTTTCACAGGTAAGGGAAAAAGCGGAAAAGCACGGACTTAACGTCGCGTGTTACGAATCGTTCGATGAATTCATAAAGCACGATATGGACGCGGTGGTGCTCGCCAACTACGCGACGGAGCACGCCGTATACGCCGTAAAATGCTTATACGCCGGCAAGCACGTTTTGTCGGAGGTGCTTCCGTGCGAAACGGTCGCGCAGGCGGTAGAGCTTATCGAAGCGGTGGAGAAAACGGGTCTCGTTTACGCCTACGCCGAAAACTACTGCTATATGCTGCACACGTTTGAAATGTGGCAGAGATACAAAAAAGGCGATATAGGGACCGTAACGTACGGCGAGGGCGAGTACATACACGACTGCGCCGGCATCTGGCCGCAGATAACGTACGGCGAACGCGATCACTGGAGGAACAACCTTTACTGCAATTACTACTGCACGCATTCCGTCGGTCCGCTGCTTGCGATGACGGGACTTCGCCCGGTGACGGTCACCGGCTTCGAATGTCCTCCGCCCGAGGAGATGAAAAGGCTCGGCGCGTATTTCGGCGCGGGTATCGAGATGGTGAAGCTGGAAAACGGCGCGGTGCTGAAAAGCATACACGGTCATCTCAAACGCGAGCCGGGAAGCATAAACTACGAGCTTTACGGAACGAAGGGGATGATGGAGACCGGCAGGCAGGAGGTAAACAAGCCGCTTTACGTCTACCGCGAAAGCGATAAGCTCTGCGTCGGCGAATGGGAGGACTATGTGCCGGAGCTGAAAATCGAGGGCGGACTCGCAAAGAATTTCGCGGGTCACGGCGGCTCGGATTTCTACCCCACGCATTTCTTTATTCAAAAGATACTCGGAAGACCCGAAGGCAATGAATGGTCGATCGACGTGTATTCAGCCGTATCGATGGGCTTGTGCGGCATTTTCGCTTACAGGTCTGTGCTTGACGGCGGCAAGCCGATACAGATCCCCGATCTGCGCGATCCCGCCGTGCGCGAGGCATACAGGCACGACAACAAATGCACGAACAAAAAAGTGGCGAAGGACGGCGAGCTTCTGCCGAAGACCTCATACGGCGAGGTCGATATACCCGACGAGGTATACGAGCACGTCCGTCAGCTCTGGATAGACGGAAAACCGGGAGAATAAGCAAAATAAACGCGGTGTCGGCGTAAACGGCGGCACCGCGTTTTTTATTTTTCTTTGTTTTTGGCAATAATACGGTAAAAGGGGGCTGTGATATGTATTACAGGACGGATATGGCGGCGGAGCTTCACGAGCTTCGCGTAAAGGAATACTCAAAGGAGCATAAGGGCGAGCCGGACGGGATATTTTACGAAAAAACGTGCCGCGGCGGCGTCGACGTCTGCACGGTAAAGGTGACGAACGAAAACGGCGAAAAGCTGCTCGGCAAGCCGCTCGGCAGTTATATAACGGTAAACGTCGGCAGGCTTTGGGAGGCGGACGCGCGAAGATTCGGAAAATGCGCGGACGTCATATCGTCTCTGATAAAAGAGCTTTCCGATACGGACGGAGCCGTTTTAGCCGTCGGCATGGGCAACAGATACGTTACCGCGGACGCGCTCGGACCCTGCGCGGTAAAGCACATAATAAGCACGCATCATATAAGCGGAAAAGGCGTTTTGCAAAGCTCCGGGTTAGGCGACCTTTCGTCGCTTGCGCCGGGCGTTCTGTCGCAGACGGGCATCGAGGCTGTGCGGCTGATAAAAGCCGCGGTCGCCTCAGTCAGACCTTCGCTCGTTATAATCATCGACGCGCTCGCCGCGGCGGCTGTCGAAACGCTGTCGACCTCGGTGCAGATAACAGACGCCGGTATTTCTCCCGGCTCCGGCGTGGGAAACGACAGAGGCGAAATATCATCCCGCGTGCTCGGCGTTCCCGTCGTCGCCGTGGGCGTGCCGACGGTCGTCGACGCGGCGGCTTTTATCAAAAACGGTACGGAAGAGGACGTAAAGCGGCTCCGCGGCTGTTATTTCTGCCCGAAGGACAGCGACAGGTCGGTCGGCGAGCTCGCGCGGCTTATCGGTTACTCGATTAACCGCGTTTGTCACAAGGGCTTGTCTTATGAGGATATGGCGTATATTTGAGCCTTATTCTGAATATGCTTCTGTAAAGGAAGGTGATAAAAATGGACGCTGATAAATTATTTATGAAAATGACCGACACAAACAGCCGGAGCTTCAGAATAAAAAGCTTTTCGGCGCGCGCTCTTCGCGCGGTAACGCTCTATGCGGTTTTCCCTCTCGTTCTCTGCGCCGTGCTTGCCGGCGGAGTTTTTACGGCTTACGACAGCGCGGTGACAGAAGGCGGTACGCCGCCCGCGCAAAACGGCTTTATACGTGACAAGGCGCTTTTGAAAAGTCCTTCGGGCTTTCCCTGCGCCGCGTGCGACGATACGGAGGGGCAAAACGAATATATATTATCGCATCTGTACGAATTCGACGCCTCAGCCGTGCCGGAGGGAAAGATCGGCATCGTTCCCGTTTCGCTTTACAGGGAGGCGGACGAGGGGCGCGTCTGGGTATCCGACGCCGGCGAAAAAAAGCAGATCGACAGCGAGGAGTTTTTATCGGCAAAGCTCGCCGTTACATACGGGGAAAGCGAAGACTATCAGGTCCTTATAATCCACACGCACGGCACGGAGGCTTATACGCCGGAGGGCATGATATACGCCGATCCGGGCTTTTATCCGCGTTCCGCCGTTAAGGAGGAAAGCGTTGTATGCCTCGGTGATATTTTTGAAGAAGCGTTCGAGCGCGCCGGAATAAAAACGCTCCACTGCGAGATACCGATAGACAAAGCCTCGTACTCGAAGGCTTATTCAAACGCCGCCGATATAATTAAGGAATATATAAATAAATATCCGACGATAAAATATATGTTCGACATACACAGGGACGCGTCGGATCTGTCGGACGGCTCCAAGGCGCGGATGGTCACGGCGGTAAACGGCGATACCGCGGCGCAGCTTATGTTCGTCGTCGGCTCCGACAGGATAGCTGCGGAAAATAAAAACTGGCGTGACAATCTTACGCTCGCGGTCAAGCTTCAATGCGCGCTCGATGAAAAATACCCGGGACTTATGCGCCCTATAAATATAAAGCAGGGCGCTTTCAACCAGTTTTACACGCCCTTGTCCGTGCTTATCGAGGTCGGCTCCGACGGAAACAGTCTTGAAGAAGCAAAGCGCTCCGCAAAGATACTTGCGGAGCAGCTTGTAAAGACGGTCACAAAGACCGGATAAATCATATTTTTTCCAGATCGTAAGGCGTCGCCTGATATACGAAATAGTTCAGCCAGTTGGAGAAAAGCAGGTGCGCGTGACCGCGCCATACGTTTTTGGGCGTTTTTGTCGGGTCGTCGTCAGGGAAATAGTTATACGGCACGTCTATGGGCAGACCTTTTTCCTTATCTCTGAAATATTCCTTTGCGAGCGTGTCGTAATCGTACTCGCAGTGACCCGTTATGAAAAATCTGCTGTTTACGTCGTCGGCTATGAGATACACCCCGGCTTTATCCGACTGAGCTATTATTTTCAGACCGAACGCGGCGGATACCTCGTCCTCGTAGACCTCGGTGTGGCGCGAATGAGGGGCGAGAAACGTTTCGTCAAAGCCGCGCACTATCGGATGAGAGGGCAAAAGGACCTTGTGTTCAAACACGCCGAACATTTTTTTATCCATTTTGTGCTTGTTTACGCCGTAGTAGTAATACAGCGCCGCCTGCGCCGCCCAGCAGATGAATATGGTCGAAAACACGTTCTTTTTCGCCCATTCGAATATGCCGCACAGCTCGCTCCAGTAATCGACCTCGCGGAAATCGAGGTTTTCGACCGGCGCGCCGGTGACGATGAGACCGTCGAATTTTTCTCCCTTAACGGCCGAAAAATCCTTGTAAAACGCCTCCATATGCTCCTCGGAGGTGTTTTTGCTTATGTGATTTTCAACGCGGAGCAGCGTTAGGTCTATCTGAAGCGACGAGTTCGACAGCAGTCTTACGAGCTGTGTTTCCGTCGTTATTTTGGTAGGCATAAGATTCAAAACCGCTATTTTAAGCGGGCGGATATCCTGATGCAGAGCGCGCAGCTCGTGCATTACGAATATATTTTCATCCCGCAGTATGTCGGCGGCGGGCAGTCCGTCGGGTATTTTTATAGGCATTTTTTATTGTCCTTGCGTTTTTTATAGATAATATCATTTTTACGCGTTACAGTCAAGGGCAAACTGTTAATTCGGCGTAAACAAAAAACCGACGGGCACAGACCGCCGGTAAAAAAGGTTTGTTTAATTACTCTTTCCGGCACGGCTTTACCGTGACGGAGGGAGTTTTTAAAAGAATAAATAAAAAAGAAAAATCGGAATATTGTAGGGGAGGGGTCTGCCCTCCCGTTTCGGAGCTCCCTCGGAGAGGGAGCCGCTGATCATATCCTTTTCTTTTTCAATACCACGACAGCCGCCGCGGCTGAAATCACCAGAGCGCATATCGCAATTACCGGCGCGTCGGAGGTTTTGGGGTTGTTGTTTTCATAACTTAAAATAACGTCGTTTGAATAGTGGTATTTCGTAAATATCCATGATTCGTCCGTTTGTTTTTCAAGAACGTAATCAAACTCCGCACTGTCATCATACCGGGATATTTTCATAGAATAAACAACGCGATTTTCGGTATTTTCTTTTATTGAAAACTCCTTTTGCGGATAATCACCGACAAACATCGGGTAATCGTAAATATCGTAATATATGATCCCGTCTCGTTCAATGAATCTCGTTTCCTCTCCTCTGTATGAAGTTATCTCTTTTATAACGTTATCCGAGAAAACGCTTTTAAGAAGATCGTGCATTTGCGCCGGGCTCATTTTCGTATTGAAATAATATCTTTCCGTTCCGCGTACAAAGAATGTATACTGTTCTGTATCATCGGACCCGAAATCATAGTTTTTATCGCGATAATATGTGCCGGCTATTTCCTCGGCTTTATCAAATAATTCTGCTGCTTCATTTTCACTCAAGGCTGACGTCGACACGCTGAACAAAACAACGCAAGTGATAATAGTAAGAAATAACGATATGATTCTTTTCATAATTTTCCTCCAAAGCTGTGATTCAATAATCTTTGCATAGTATATATGGATAACTTTGATCTGTATAAATCTCATCTGCCGTAGCGGTAAATTCTCCAAAATATGCATAGTTACCTAGTTTATATGTGTTATTACAATCTCGCAGTATAAATATATTCAAAGCATTATCATACCCTATACCCGACAGTATCTATATATAAATTATATATATATATATATATACGCTTTTCCGGTGAAAAAGTGTCTTTTTTTGTGTTAATTTTTTGTAAATAAAAAAACGGGTGAAAAATCAGTCGATCTTTCATCCGTTTTTGTTTTATTTCAGCATACTTCTCTGCCATACCGGGTCGGGCGCAAGTCCGAGAAGCTCCGTTACCGTCGCGGCGACGTTTGAAAGACCGTAATCGTCCGCAGGCTCTATCTCGTGTACCGCGTTTTTGTCGTATATGATGAACGGCACGGGATTGAGTGAATGCGCCGTGCGCACCTGCAGCTTGCCCTTTTTGTTCATTTCAAGCATTTCGTCGGCGTTGCCGTGGTCGGCGGTCACGCACATTATTACGCCGCACTCCTCGCAGACGGCTTTGAGTCTCGCAAGGCAGAGGTCGAGCGCCTCCATGCCGCAGACGACGGCGTCGAAGTTGCCGGTGTGACCGACCATATCGCCGTTCGGGAAATTGCAGCGCAGAAAGTCGAATTTGCCCTCTTTTATCACCTTTATAAGCTCGTCCGTTATCTCCGCGCATTTCATCCACGGGCGCTCGTCGAAGCTGACCTTGTCGGATGGTATCTCGACGAACGTTTCAAGCTCGTCGGAGAATTTTCCGGAGCGGTTGCCGTTCCAGAAATACGTTACGTGACCGTATTTCTGCGTTTCAGATATCGCGTACTGATTCACGCCCGCCGCAACGAGATATTCGGATAACGTGTGCTTTATCTCGGGCGGATTTACGAGGTAGTTGTGCGGGATCTTCAGATCCCCGTCGTATTCGAGCATACCGGCGTAAACGACGTCGGGACGTCTGCCGCGGTCGAAGTACGGGAAATCGTCGTCGTCGAACGCCATAGAAAGCTCTATCGCTCTGTCGCCTCTGAAATTGTAGAGTATCACCGCGTCGCCGTCGTCAACCGTGCCGGCGGGCGTTTTGTTCTTCGCTATGACGAACGCCGGAAGATCCTGGTCTATAACGCCGGGATTTTCGGCTCTGTAAGTTTCTATCGCTTTCTTTGCGCTCTCAAACTGTCTGCCCTCGCCGTGAACGTGCGTTTCCCATCCGCGGGATACCATCGACCAGTCGGCTTTGTATCTGTCCATCGTTATCTTCATCCTGCCGCCGCCGGAGGCTATGCAGGCGTGGAAGCCGTCGCCGTTCAGCTCCGCCAGCTTTTCCTCAAGCGCGTCGATATAAGTGAGCGCCGAGGTCGCGGGGACGTCGCGTCCGTCAAGCAGGGCGTGGACTCTTACCTCCTTCACGCCCTCCGCCTTCGCCTCCTCGAGCATTTTGAAGAGGTGGCTTATGTTGGAGTGAACGTTTCCGTCGGACAAAAGACCGATAAAATGGAGCTTGCCGCCGTTTTTGCAGTTGTTTATTATCTTTTTCCACGTATCGGAGGCGTATATCTTGCCGCTTTCGATGCTTTCGTTAACGAGCTTCGCGCCCTGCGAGTATATCTGACCGCAGCCGAGAGCGTTGTGTCCGACCTCGCTGTTGCCCATATCGTCGTCGGACGGCAGACCTACCGCCGTGCCGTGCGCTTTGAGCCTTGTGTTCGGACATTCTTTAAGCAGTTTGTCGAGCGTGGGAGTGTTGGCGGCGGTCACCGCGTCGCCTATGCCGGTCTTCGAAAAACCGACGCCGTCCATTACTATAAGCAAAACCTTGTTCATATCAATAAATTCCTTTCACTGTTTCATAAATTTCGGAAAAAACTTCGTCAATAGATCTGTCCGCCTTTACTATGCGGATATTGTCGCGTTCGTTGCAGATGCGGAACGTGTCGGCAAAGCGCCTTTTTACGCGCCTTATTATCTCCTCTGTTTCGTATATCTCCGTCGTAAGCCTCGCCGCGGACATACGCTCTATACATTTTTCGACCGGCAGGTCGAGGAAAATACAGACGTCGGGACGGCAGATATCCGGGCAATCGAGATTGGTATGCGCTACCCAGCTTATATCGCTGTCTATGCCCTGATACGCAAGCGAGGAATAATAATATCTGTCGCAGATAACGTCCGTACCCGCCTGCAAAAACCCGGCTATGCCGTTTTTGGGGTTTACGTTGTGCTGTATCCTGTCGCAGAGGAAAAGCGCCGCCAGCTCGGAAGCGGTGCGCGTATGGAGCCCCGCCAGAGCGTCGCGTATAAGTCCGCCGACCGCGGACGCGGTAGGCTCCGCCGTCGCGTAGACGGTGCGCCCGTCCTCGGCGAGCTTCTTTTTAAGCAGCTCTATATGCGTGGTCTTCCCCGCGCCGTCAAGCCCCTCGAGCACTATGAATCTGCCCCTGCCCTTCGGCATTTTTGTTTTTGCGCCGGTCTTATAAAGCAGCGCCGCCGCCTTTTCGTCATAGCTGTCAAGCTTCAAAAAAGATTCGAGAGCGCCGTCCGATCCTCCGTGCCATTCGCACAGAGCCGCCGCCTCGTCCGGCGGCAGACGCCGCGCGATACCTTCCGGCGTCTCGTCCTCAAGCATGAGAAGACTTAATTCCGTAAGCATAATACCCTCCAGTACACATAACTTATATGATTATACAATAAATAACTTTGTTTTTCAACCGCTATTTGTGAACATTCGCCGCATTTTCACTTGACATCCGGCTTCAAATATGGTATCTTAAATCATGGATATAAAGATACCGTATAAAGAAAGGAAAATATTATGTTTACAAAGGCGAAGGCGATATTCCTGAAAGATAAAAGCAAAACGCCGAACACTTTCGCGCGGTTTACGAAAAAAGCGGTGCTGAACGGCGCAAACGACCCCTCCGCGCCGCTTACGGTGAGGATAAGCGGCTGTTCGTTTTACCGTCTGCGCATAAACGGCAAATTCGTCTGCCACGGTCCCATGCGCTCGGGCTTCGGCACGGCGCGCGTCGACGAATACAGTATAAACGATTATCTGACAAACGGCGAAAACCTGTTTGAGATAGAGGCGGCGTGCTATTACAACGCCTTCGGCACAGTAAACGACAACACGAACGAGCCGGGCTTCGTCATAGCGGAGATATCCGACAAAGACGATAACGTTTTGCTTTACACGGACGAAAGCTGGGACGGCGCCCTGATAAACGCCCGCGACAGATACGCGCAGAGGCATTCCCATTGCCGTCAGGTGACGGAGGTGTGGCGCCTGTCCGAGCCGGACGAGCCGTGCGCCGTTGAGACCGTCGCCGCGCCGCGGTTTTTGAAAAGCGGCGTTCCGTACCCCGAATTTGAGCGCGTTTACGCCAAAAGCCTCGTCGACGTCTGCGCTTACGGATACGATGAAAGCGTTGACGTCAAGCCTACGTTTTTCGATATGTGGAACGAGCCGTTTTCATCAAAGGGCGAATTCGTCGGACGGCAGGATATGACGCTTTGCCGCGTACCGCTCGACTGCTCCGTGAAAAAACAGCATAACGGCGTATATTTCGGCGCATCGCGCAGAAAGACAGCAAAGACCGCCGTTTACGATATGAAGGATATGTACGTCGGCTTTATCGACTTTTCCGTATATCTGCCGGAGGAAGCCGCCGTCGACGTGATATATTCGGACAGAGTCGAGGACGACGGGGAAATAATATCCCAGGCGGGCTTCAACTCGTGTCTGCGCGTTTACTGCAAAAAGGGCGTCACTCATTTTACGTCGTTTGAGCCGTACGCTTTCAGATATATAAAGATACTCGCGTACACCGACAAGAGCTTCGATATTTACGGCGTCGGACTTATAACGTATATAACGCCCGATACGCGCGGCGGCACGTTTTTGTGCAGCGACGAAAGTCTGAACGACATATACGATGCGGCTTATAAGACACTTCGCTGCAACACGCTCGACATATTCATGGACTGCCCCGACAGGGAGCGCGGCGGCTGGCTCTGCGACTCGCTGTGGACGGGCAGAGCCGCGGCGCTTATGCTCGCCGATCCGTCGGTCGAGCGCGCCATGATAGAGAATTTTCTGTATGAGCCCGTCGGGGGCTGTTACCACGGCTTTTTCCCGGCGTGCTATCCCGCGGCGGGCAATTTCAAGGACGGCGCGCTTACGACGTGGTCGTTCTGGCTCGTTATCGAGATATGCGAATATTATGAAAGAACGGGCGACAGAGAGCTTATAGAAAGATTGAGACCGAGGCTCGACGCTTTCTTTGACGGCGTATCGGAGCTTTGCGGCGAACACGGACTTTTCGATTCGCACAGCACGGTTTTCGTCGACTGGTCGCTTTCAAACAGTCATGAATACGTATATCCGATCTCCTGCGCCGCAAACGTCGAATACGCCTGCGCGCTCGAATGCTACGACAAGCTGTACGGCGTGCCGGAAGCGAAAGCGCACGCGGAAAAGATAAGAACCGCGCTCAAAGCCGTCGCATTCGACGGCGGCGGATACGACAAACGCTATATAATGCACGACAGCCTTGAATATAAGGACGAAAAGCTGAGAGGCAAACGGTTTTACAGCGAATCGGCGCAGTACACGATGCTCTGGGGCGGTCTTTATACGGAAGAAGAGTTTCCGCAGCTTATCGACGCCGTTGTGAACGAGCTCGGTCCCTGCCCGGAGAGAAAGCCGCCGACGCTCGACATCGGCGAGGCGAATATGTTCATCGGTCTTTGCATACGTCTCGATATGCTGTCGAGGCTCGGTTATCACGATCGGATGTTAAAGGAGATACGGCATCTCTGCGGTATAATGCTCAAAGAAGGTCCCGGCACGCTGTGGGAGACGGTCGGCGGCAAATCGAGCCGCTGTCACGGCTTTATGGCGCATATCGGAGTGCTTATCAGCCGCGACGTGCTCGGGCTCGATATTCCGCAGACGGCGCCCGAAAAGCGCGTAAGGATCGCGCCGCACACTTCCGGTCTGCGCTTTGCGAAAGGCACGACGGAAACGAAGGACGGCGTAGTGTCGGTAAGCTGGAAAAAGAGCCGCAAAGAGTTTGAGCTTTACGTATCGGCGCCTGACGGATACGCGCTCGACGTAACGCTTCCCGACGAGGTGCGCGGATACGGCAGTATAACGGTCAACGGCGAAAGCATAACCGGCAGACGGTACGAATTCAAAGGGCTCTGCTCGCCCGTTTACATAAAAGCGGAGAAATAAAATGAGAGATAAAAGCAAATATTCAAATTACGGTATGATAGCCGCGGGGCTTTTCGTCATCGTTACGTTCGACAACCTTTCGGGCGTGTTTTTCGGCACGCTCGGACCGCTTGCGATGATAGAAAACGTTATGCGCATAATGCTTATCGCGGTGCTTCTGATGAAGCTTTACAACTGGGTGCTGTGCGTGCCGTTCGCGTTTTTCGCGGTAACGGCGTTCATGCACGGAAATGATCTTCTGACCTCGATATTCGACGCTCAGCTTTATATCCTTACCGGCCTTATGTGTTTTATACTGCTTACCGACATAATGCCGGAAAAGGTAAAGGATATAACGAGAAAGATATATTTTATCCCCTCGTGTCTGTGGCTCGCGTACAACGCCGTCATTATAATAATATTCACTAACGCCGAGGCGGTAAAGACGATATATTACACGCTGAACATTTTCATGACGCTCGTTTTCTTCGGCGCGCATCTTTTCACCGCGATGTGGCTTTCAAAGCCTTATAAAAAATAGGAGTTTGGTATGAAAGAATACGTAAACGATATTTTAAACAACAAAGCCGACAACTATATGCTCCCGTTCTACTGGCAGCACGGCGGAAAGCGCGATCTGATACCGGAGCAGATGGAGCGTATCCTCAAAAGCGGATGCCGCGCGGTATGCGTGGAATCGCGCCCGCACCGCGATTTCGCGGGTCCCGAATGGTGGGGCGATATGGACGTTATAATATCGACCGCCGAAAGGCTCGGTATGAAGGTATGGATACTCGACGACGACCATTTCCCGACCGGGCACGCCGTCGGCGCGGTCAGATCACACCCGGAGCTGCGCAAATGGCAGCTCGCCGAACGCCACGTCGACGTTATGGGACCGCTTGACGACGCGCTTCTTCTGACGGAGCAGAACGAAGAAAACATAATTTTGGGCGTCTACGCGCAGAAGCGCACGGGCGAGGGCGAGGAATGCTTTGAGGAGGCGATCTGTCTGACGGACGGCTTATCCGATAAATTCCTTCAGTTTTCCCTTCCCTCCGGTTGTTACCGCGTTTTCATATACTATAAAACGCGGCGCGGCGCGGACAGAAACGATTATATAGATATGCTGAACGAAGAATCCGTAAAGCTCCTCGTCGACGCGGTTTACGAGCCGCATTACAAGCGCTATAAAAAGTATTTCGGCAACACGGTAGCAGGATTTTTCTCCGACGAGCCGTTTTTCGGCAACGGCTGGTACAATACGCACAGTATCGACCGAGGTATGTACGATCACCGTCTCGGTATGCCGGGGCTCGCCCTGCCGTATAACGACCGCGTGCTTCCGATGATGGAAAAAGCGCTCGGCTTCGATCCCTTGCCGTATCTTTCCGCGCTGTGGTTCGACCAGCGCGGAAAACGCGCGGAAATACGCCACGCCTATATGGACGCGGTGACGAAGCTTTACCGCAACTGCTTTACGAGGCAGCTGGGTGACTGGTGCCGCGCTCACAACGTTATGTATATCGGCCATATAATAGAGGATATGAACGCGCACGCGCGGCTCGGCTGCAGCGGCGGTCATTATTTCCGCGCGCTCGACGGTCAGAGCATGAGCGGCATCGACATAGTCCTTCATCAGATCATACCGGGCATGGCTCATTATATCCACACCTGCTCGTCCTTCGGCAACAACGCCGACCCGGAGTTTTTCGACTACGTTCTCGCAAAGCTCGCCTCGTCTTACGCGAATATCGGCACGGATATGAACGGCCGCGCGATGTGCGAGGTGTTCGGTGCGTACGGCTGGGCGGAGGATTCGGCGCTTATGAAATGGCTGCTCGACTACCTGCTCGTCCGCGGCGTGAATCATTTCGTTCCGCACGCGTTTTCGCCCGATTTCCCGGATCCGGACTGCCCACCGCATTTCGGCGCGGAGGGTCACGATCCGCAGTTTGAGGGCTTTTCCGCGCTTATGGATTACGGCAACAAGGTATCGCATCTGCTGAGCCGAGGCAGGCACATATCGTCCGCCGCGATACTCTACCACGCCGACGGCGAATGGGCGAGCCGCGACGGCCGCGCGATGCTTACGCAGGTACCGGCGAAAATGCTGTACGACGAGCATATCGACTACGATATAATCCCCGCCGACTGCTTTCTGCCCGATACCGGCTCGCGCGTGTATCAGGCGCGAGCTGAAGGCGGCGCGCTTTGCGTGGGAGAGCAGAAATACGGCGTTTTGATAGTCCCCTTTGCGGAGGATCTTCCGGCAAAGCTTGTTGAAGCGTTTGATAAGCTGAAAGGCTCCGGCGTAAGGATAATATATATGACTGAAAACATGAGCAAAACGGAGCTTATAAGCGCGGTCGATTCCGCGACGGAGCGCGATATAACTGTCGGCGGAGAATATCCGCTCCTTCGCTGTACGCATTACGTATACGGCGACGGCGACGTTTATATGTTCGTAAACGAATCCGTAAACGAAGCCGTGAAAACGGCGGTTTATCTGCCGTCCGTAAAGGATGAAAAGAGCGCCGTTATACTCGATCTTTTGAACGACAGCGTGTATAACACGGACGTTAAGGAAGGCGCGCTTGAGCTTGAGCTTGCACCGTATCAGTCCGTTATCGCCGTTTTCGGCGACGTAGCTGCGGACGGTAAAAAGGCCTTTTCCGGACTTGTCCCGGCGGAGCTGACGTTCGATATAGATGCGGCGGAATATACGGACCCCGACGTTTTCAAGCCGTACGCAAAGGGCGTAAATACCGCCGGTCTGCCGAATATAACGGATATAAAAAACAGACCTGATTTCTCGGGAAAGATAAGATATACCTGCAAAGCCGTTTTGCCGGAGGGCGTTTACGGCATCGATTTAGGCTCCGTCGGCTCTTTATCGCACCTTTACTGCAACGGAGCCGACCTCGGCGTGCGCGTCTGTCCGCCGTACAGATACGATCTTTCAAAGGCTTTGAAGGACGGCGAAAACGAGCTTGTAATATACGTTTCAAACACGCTCGCAAACGGTGTGCGCGACGGTTTTTCCGCGTTTCTGCCGATTAAAAAAGCCGGACTTTCGCCGGATATAAAATGGATAAAATAGTTTTTCAAAACCGCCGCGAAAAAAAAACGGTACGCGAATAAAAAAACTCCTTCATCCGCCCGGATAAAGGAGTTTTCGTTATGATGTTTGACCGGTCACTGTATAACTCTGATCCTGATGATATTGTCAAGTGAGCTGATCTTGTCGACGGACGACTGTTGCAGCGCGCCGTTTATCTC
>CACZVC010000008.1 GCA_902784545.1 uncultured Ruminococcus sp.
CCCGAGTCGTAGTGGCCTATGTCCGGCGCCTCGGGCGGCTCGTTCATCGTCGTCAGACCCGCGCCGATAGTGTCTATATAAACGCAGTCGCTGCGTTTTTCAGCGTATCCGCGCTTTGTTTCGTTTATCATTTCGTATCTTTCCCAGACCGCGCTGATACCGGCGTCGATAAATCTGCACCCGTCCGCGTATCCGGCGAAAGCCGCCTTGAAATCGCGCAGAAGCGCGTCGTAGTTTTTCGCGTAGCTTTCGGTCGCCTCCTCGTATAACGAATCGCTTTCGCCCTGCATCCAGCAGAAAGCCCTGATAACGGGGGAATAACCGTCCTTTTCGAGCGCCGCTATGCTTTCCGACAAAAGCTTTACAAGCTCGTTATAGCACCATCCGGCGCGGACGTTCGCGCCGGGCTTCGTAACGGCGTTTATATCGGCTATATGATCGGCGTATGATAAAGGATCGTATTTATCCCCGCCCGACGGCGACAGAAAGTCGCGGCACAGACTGACGCCGCCGAAGGCGAGCTTTACGATGAAAAACTCCCTTACCGGATATTTTTCGTCGAGCGCCGCGGCGATACCCACCTCGGGTCCGAGAGTGTCGTCCGAGACGACCGTGCAGTTGAGCGCCGTCGGCACAAAGCCGCCGCTTTTTTTATCGTGCGAAAAA
The DNA here is from genome assembly GCA_902784545.1 of uncultured Ruminococcus sp. Taxonomy (GTDB): domain Bacteria; phylum Bacillota; class Clostridia; order Oscillospirales; family CAG-272; genus UBA1248. The sequence goes on from CACZVC010000008.1 coordinate 667, forward strand.
TAGTTTATTTTTACGTTATCATACCCTTTGCGCCATTTTTGTATCACGTCCGCCGGATAATGAGAGTAAAGGCATCTCACCTCGCCGCATCCCACCGCGTTCGACTGTCCGGAAAGCACTATAATATCCGCTTTTTTCATATCAGACACCTTTCGTTTTTTTTGATTTTATCATATACGGCGCGATATGTCAAGGGAAAAATACGCGGTGTAAAGCAAACGCAGCAAAAAAAACGCTTACGCCCGTCGGAGCGAAGTATCATATCTTATTCTTAAATTAACAAATATACGTTGAATTTGATTTGTTATTATGATATATTGATATATATAAACAGACTGCTTTGATTTGATACCTTGAAAAAAATAATATCCGCGCGGCGCGGCGAAGAGGTTTATTATGTTGACTCTTGAAAAAGCAAAGGAATTGAACGACAGTCAGGTGACGGAGCATCACCTCGTCATACACGCGAAAAACGTGATGTACGCGATGGGAGCGATGGCGGATCACTTCGGAGAGGACCGCGAGCATTGGATGGCGGTCGGATATTTGCACGATTACGACTATGAAAAACATCCGGACGAACATCTGAAGCACACCGAAAAGGAGCTTCTGGAAAACGGCATGGACGCCGCCGACGTGCGCGCGATAATGAGCCATGGCTACGGTATCTGCTCCGACGTCGAGCCGGTCACGAATATGGAAAAAAGTCTTTTTGCCGTCGACGAGCTGACGGGTATAATACAGGCGTGCGCCCGTATGCGCCCGCAGGGTATACGCGACCTTGAGGTAAAGAGCTTTATGAAAAAATTCAAAGACAGAAAATTTGCCGCCAAGTGCGACAGAGAGCTTATAATCCGCGGCTGTGAAATGCTCGGTATGGACGTATCCGCTCTGGCGGAGATCTGTATTGAAGGCATGAAGCCGTACGCCGCGGAGATAGAGCTTCTCGGCACGGGCGCGTGAAATAAAGGAGAAGAAAAATGAAAAAGCTTACGGCATTAACACTCGCGTTATTATTGATCTGTCTCGCTTTGCCCCTCGCCGCGTCAGCCGCCGGCGAAACGGTCGAGGTAAACAAGGATTACGGCGGAGACTGGCAGATAGACGGTTCAACGTACACTTGCCGCGAAAGGATCAACTGGCCTGATTTCGGCGTTTACACGCTCGGAAACGCGGACGGGATCATCAAGCTGTATATGGAAATGACTGTCGCCGATAAATCTGTCGAGCCGGACGGACTCGGCGGCGACGCGGGCTTTCTCGTCGGTATCACCGACGTGGACGGCGACGGTATCATCGAGGAAAACGGCGATCTTTACTATCTTATCGACATCTCTTCGTCAAACGACGGCGGCTTTGTTGCGATAGAAAAGAATATCGGAAAATGGAACGACTGGAGCGTTATAGACCACTCCTCGAGCTTTCAGCGCGATTCCGTCGTGGGACTTTGCCTTATTTACGATCCCGCCGCGGCTCATTTCGCGGTATATATAACCGAGATCGACGATATGGGAAATAAAATGACGGAAGCCGACCCGTGGATAGAATGGACGGACGAAAACGATCCGCTCACCGGCAAGGGCTTCGGTATATGTTCCAAAATAACCGGCGGCGTTTTCAACAACGTCACCGTGGCGACCGGCACGGAGGCGACGCCTCCCGAGCCCACGCCCTACGAGCCGGGATATGACGTGAACGCGGGCTCCATACTTCTCGCCGATTTTACGGACCCCGAAACGATAAAGCGCGCGATAGGCACGGGACACGACTGCGAGCTTGAGCACGACGAGGAAAACGGCTGTCTCAAGGTCACGGTAACGGGACAGGACCCGTTCTTCAAGGTGCCCATGGATCAGCGCACGTATTTTGACGGCGGCAAATACACGGTGCTTGAAATAAGCATGAAGACCGCCGAATACACTCAGGCCGAGGTATTCTTTACTTCAAGGACGTCGCGCGATATAGCGAGAAACCATATTTTCTTCGATATCGAGGATACCGAGGGAGAATTCACGACAATCGACGTTGATATGTCTTATGACGACCACGAGACCTGGGGCGATCAGATCAGGTCCATAAGAATAGACCCGGACCACAACGGCATCGAGGACGAGGTCTTCTATATCAGATCGGTCTACATAAAGACGGAAGAGGCCGCGTATGAAACCGCGGAGGATACGACCGCCGCCGATACCGAATCCGAAGAAACGACCGGAACGGTGACGGAGACCGAAACGGAGACGGAGCAGACGGAAACGAAGCCGGAGACGACGACAGCCGCGGCTCCGACGACGACCGACGCCGCAACGGAGAAGACGGAGCCCGGGAAATCCGGCAATCCCGTCGTGATAATCGTCATTATAGCCGCCGTTGTCGTCGTCGCCGCTGTATGCGCGGTGATCGTCATAAAAAAGACACGGCAGAAAAAAGCTTGATCGGCAAAACAAGCCGGAAAAAAGCGTTATAGAGTAAAACGCGGTGTTGATCTGAAGCGTGGCAAGGATCAACACCGCTTTGAAGGTATCGAGATGAAAAAAATACGATTTGATACAAGAGATACAAAGCCGAAGCTGTACGGTCTGCTTATCGTCACGGTCATAGCCGCCGCGGCGGCGGGTCTGGCGGTCCTTATAAACCCGGCGGGGTGCGCGGGTGTCGTCTGCGTCATCACCGCGGTATACTGCCTTATAACGGCGCTTGCGCTTTTATATTCCTTCCGCGAGCAGGCGCGTTACAATCCGTATTCATACAACACCATTTTCTATTTCGGCTTTGCCGTTTTCGCGCTGTTCGTTATGGCGACGCACATCTTTCTTGCCGTGCGGATTTTCGGACAGCCGGACGTCTATACGGCTGAAATGATAATCAGATCCGTTTTAGGCTCGGCGAAAAACTATATGATATTCACCTCGCCGTTCATACTCGCGTTTTCCGTCGCGCTCTGCGTGTCGAACGTTTCGCTGATACGTCACGAGGGACTGCGCCCGGTTAATCTGCTCGGTATAATCTTATCCGTGCTTTTGATCGCGGGCGGCGTGTTTATCTTCGTGTTCGATTATTCCGCCTCGGGCAGTCAGACCGAGGTAATGGTGCACGATATAATATCGAACCTTCTCGCCGCCGTTTACCTCTACGTCGAATGTATGATAATCGGCACGATAGTCGCCGACGTTATGACCGCGAGGTACGAGCCCGACAAAAATATAGATATCATGATAATTTTAGGCTGCGGGCTCAAAGAGGACGGTCTGCCCACTCCGCTTCTTCGCGGCAGAGTGATGCGCGCGATAGAGTTTTACAAAAAGCAGAAGGAGGAGACGGGGAAGGAGCTTATCTTCATAACCTCCGGCGGCAAGGGAAGCGACGAAAGGAATTCCGAGAGCGCCGCTATGAAATCGGTACTGCTTGAAAACGGCATACCGGAGGATATGATAGTCGAGGAGGATAAATCGACCACGACCTACGAGAATATGAAATTCTCAAAGGAAAAGATAGAGCAGATAGACCCGGAGGCGAAAATAGCCTTTTCAACTACGAATTTCCACGTTTTCAGAAGCGGCTTCATGGCACGCCGCTTCCATATCCGCGCGATAGGCATAGGCGCGCCGACGAAATGGTATTACTGGCCGAACGCCGCCGTGCGCGAGTTCGCCGGGCTTCTGATACATCACAGACTCAAACAGGCGCTTATTTTAGGCTCGATGATAGCGCTTTACATAACCTTAACGGTAATATCTTATTCAATATGAAAAAATTGACTGTTCTGATAGCTGCGGCGGTCTTGCTGCCGTTTGCGCTGTACGGCTGCGGCAACACCGCCGCGGAAACGGCGTCCGCCGGAACAACGGCGGATGAAACGACGGTGGAAGAAACAACGAACGACGGGAAAACGGAGACCGAAGCCGCGGAAACTGAGCCGGAGACGGAAACCGAGCCGGGGACGACCGCGGTCGAGGTGATACCCGATCCGTCGGGCGTCACGCTTATGATTGAGGATTTCAACAACGTGACGGACGTTAAAAAATCGCTTTCACCGCTCGATCTGTCCGTGTTCGGCATAACCCTGCCGGAGTTTTCGTTCGATACTGAGCTTTCACAGGAGGGCAAGGCTTTCGTAAACACGCTGACCGGCTCCGCCTGGTGTCAGGTGTTTGAAATATCCGATGGCAGACTTGACGTGTTCAGGGAAGCGAAGCCGGAGCATTATCTTCGCATATTCGTCGCCGCGCCGGACGGAGCGAGCGTCGGGCTTACGTTCTGCCTCGGTACGGAAAACGGCAAAAACAGAAGCTATATAGTGACGGAAAACGCGACGGTCACGGAAATAACCGGCAAAAAAACCGAATGTCCCACGGGAAACGATACGGACGACGCGGGCGCGCTCTCGTCCCTGCGCGTGCCGGCGGGCTTCTGCGGCTACGTGGCTCTGCCCTTGTCGGAGCTTTCGCCGTGGAGAGGGATGAGCGGTATTTCGTCGCTCGATAAAGTCGATTATTTGAAAATAGACGCGCGCCCGTCGGTCTCGTCCCCGGGCGCACGACGGAGAAGGAAAGATTTGCGACAAAGAACGAGGAGCTTGAATATATGTTTTCGGAGCTTTTGAACAGGAAACCGATATATGAATTCTGCCCCGGATACGACCCGAAGGGTTATCCCGGCGTTAAGGCGCTTTGGATCGACGGCGTAAAATACGGCGGTAAGGACACGAAATTTTTCGCGTATATCGGTTTTCCCGAAGGCGCGGACACGTCCTCGCCCGTGCCGGCTGTCGTGCTTTTGCACGGCGGCGGCGGCTACGCTTACCCGGGCTGGGTAAAGCTCTGGTGCGACCGCGGCTACGCGGCGATAGCTATGTGCAACACCGGGTATTATCCGGCAAGTACGGACGTTACGGATTTTTACGGGAGCGCGTCGTGGACGCGCGAGATACCTGCGGACATGCTTGAAAAGGACCCGCGCATTATGCCGCCGGATAACGACGGTATGTATTCGTCGACCGCAAAGGTCGACCGTATGTGGATGTATCACGCGGTATCGCAGACTATAATCTCGGGCAATATACCCGTTTACGGCAGCGCGTATCTTGACGAGGCTCACTCGTGGATGAAAGACAATTTCAATTCCAAAGGGACAAAAGAGCTTTGGGAGCCGTCCCTGCGGCTGAAAAACTATAAAAACCCGGTATTGTGGCTCTGCTGGGCGGACGACAACTGCTTTTCGGTAAACTCCAACAGCAAATCGTATCTTAACTGCGAAAACGGCGCGCTGTCGATCATACAGAACTGGTCGCACGGACATATCGAGGGCTGGAGCCGTGAGGAGATATACCGCTTCGCCGATTCCGTCGTAAAGGGCGGCGAGCCGCTCGTTAAAATAAAGACCCTGCCGGAAAAAGGGCGCGCCGTATCGTTTGAGATAACCGTACCGGGCGACGCCCGGTCAGTCGGCGCGAGGGTGTGTTATATCGACGCGCCGCTCAGCTATTCCGCAGGCGGACGGCTTCACATACCGGGGCAGGAAACGATAGATCAGACGTGGCGCTTCGTAAAATGCACGGTCACAGACGGCGTTGTGACAGCGGACCTGCCCGATAACGCCGTGAGCTATTACGTAGAGATAACGGCGCGCTGCGGCAAAAACAGTTACGTCACCTGCACGCCGCTTGTAAACGTTGAATGATTTTGAATTATAATACAAATTCGGAAAGGCGGAGAAAAAAATGGCAAAAAGCAGACTTATAGGCGGTTATCCCGTAATAGGGATAAGACCGACGATCGACGGGCGCAGAGGCGCGCTCAGAGTCAGGGAATCTCTTGAAGACCAGACGATGAACATGGCTAAGGCGGCGGCAAAGCTGTTTGAGGAGAATATCAGGTATTCAAACGGCGAGCCGGTAAAGGTCATAATAGCCGACACGACGATAGGCAGGGTAGCCGAAAGCGCCGCCTGCGCCGAAAAGTTCAGGAAAGCGGGCGTCGATATAACGCTTACCGTAACGCCGTGCTGGTGCTACGGCTCGGAAACCATGGATATGGACCCCGATACGATAAAAGGCGTATGGGGCTTCAACGGCACGGAGCGTCCTGGCGCGGTTTACCTCGCCTCCGTTCTTGCGACGCACGCGCAGAAGGGTCTGCCCGCGTTCGGCATATACGGGCGCGACGTTCAGGATATGGACGATACCTCGATACCCGAGGACGTAAAGGAAAAGCTCCTCCGCTTTGCGCGCGCGGCTGTCGCGGCGGCGACGATGAGGGGCAAATCGTATTTACAGATAGGCTCGATAACGATGGGCATAGGCGGCTCGATAATCGACTCGAAATTCATAGAGGATTATCTCGGCATGAGAGTGGAATCCGTCGACGAGGTCGAAATAATCCGCAGGATGTCCGAGGGCATATACGACGAGGAGGAATACCGCAAAGCGCTTAAATGGACAAAGGAAAAATGCAGAGAGGGCTTTGACAAAAACCCGCCGGAGCTGCAGAATTCCCGCGAGGTAAAGGATGAGCAGTGGGAATTCGTCGTAAAGATGATGGTCATAATAAAGGACCTTATGAACGGCAACCCGAATCTGCCGAAGGGCAGAGAAGAGGAGGCGGTTGGTCACAACGCCATCGCCGCGGGCTTCCAGGGACAGAGACAGTGGACGGACTTTTACCCGAACTGCGACTTCGCGGAGGCTCTGCTCAACACGACGTTCGACTGGGACGGCGTAAGGGAGCCGTATATACTTGCGACCGAAAACGACGTTTTGAACGGTCTCGGTATGCTGTTTATGAAGCTTCTGACTAACCGCGCGCAGATATTCGCCGACGTGCGTACGTACTGGTCGCCCGAGGCGGTAAAACGCGCGACGGGCTACGATATAGAGGGTAAGGCGAAGGAAGCCGGCGGCTTCATACATCTTATCAATTCCGGCGCGGCGTGCCTTGACGCCTGCGGCGAGGCGACGGATGAAAACGGCTGTCACGTTATGAAAAAATGGTACGATATGACGGACGGGGACTGCGAGAAGATTTTAGCCGCAACGACGTGGAACCCCGCCGATCTCGGTTATTTCCGCGGCGGCGGATATTCGTCGCGCTTCGCCACGAGAGCCGAAATGCCCGCTACGATGATAAGGCTCAACCTCGTCGACGGTCTGGGACCCGTGCTTCAGATAGCCGAGGGCTGGACCGTGTGCCTGCCGGAGGAGGTAAACGATATACTGTGGAAGAGAACGGACTACACCTGGCCCTGCACCTGGTTCGCGCCGAGAACGACGGGCGCCGGCGCGTTCAGGACCGCGTACGACGTTATGAACAACTGGGGCGCAAACCACGGCGCGATAAGCTACGGACATATCGGAGCCGACCTCATAACGCTCTGCTCGATGCTCCGCATCCCGGTCTCGATGCACAACGTTCCGGAGGAAAAGATATTCCGTCCCGCCGCGTGGAACGCTTTCGGTATGGACAAAGAAGGCGCCGATTTCCGCGCCTGTGCAAACTACGGCCCGCAGTTCAAGAAAACGAGATAAACAAAAACATAATAAAACGCGCGTTTTTACGGGTTTTCCGTATAAACGCGCGTTTCGTTATTTATTGTCAGCCCGCTGATTTTTTGTAGGAAGCTATCATCTTTTCGATAGCTCGTCTTGCGGACTTATCGTGCTGTTTGAAGACGGACGATACCTTTGTGGATTTTGAAGTGAGGAGAACGCGCACGAACGAGCCTATCGAATCAAACAGGTTGATATATCCCATATCGAACACGCGGTTCCTTAATATGTAATCTATCATCTCGGAGGAATCGGCGTCGCGCGTGACCTTGCGTTTCAGATACGTTTCATACAGCACGGGCGTTACGGTCCTGTAAGCCTCGCTTGCGAGCGCTTCCGTTATTATGGAGGCTCTTTCAAGGTTTTTGCACGTTACGGGAACGCATATCATATTCGACGCGCCGTTGACGAACGAACGGTATTCCTTCTGCATCTCGGAATATTTGGGCAGCGGGAGTATGCCGAATTCGTCGTCCATATCGCGCAGGAAACCGACGAGCAGGAAGCTCGCGTCGTAGAACATCGCCTGACCGTTTATGAAAAGCTTTCCGACGTTGTTGTAATCCACGGTTTCAAAATACGCGTTGTTCGTTACTATAACGTCGTATATCTTACCGTATATATCCGTATCGCGCTCGATATTCGGATCGTAGTACGGCATATCGTTCTCATCCTTTGAAACGAGGCTGCCGCCTGCTCCGTAATAAAGGCTGTACGGCACGTCGTACGACCACGACGTAAGACCGAACGTATCCGCCGTTCCGTGAGGATCCGTTTTACCGTCGCCGTCTTTGTCGGCGGTTATGTCCTTCGTGAATTCTATCAGCCTGTCAAGCGTCCATTTGCCCTCTCTTACTAGCTGATAAGGATATTGAAGGTCGTTTCTGTCGAACATCGTCTTGTTGAAATACAGGCACGAGGTCGAGCTGAAGCTCGACGGGCTTATATCGCCGTTAGCCATAAACAGCCTGTTTCCTATCGAAAAACCGTCTTTCAGGTTTTTGTCCCACCACGGCTTGGAAAGGTCTATGTATTCAAGCTCTTCAAACGCGACAAAATCGTTATCAAGCGCCATTGAAGCGCCGGACACCATGTGAACGAAGCAAAGGTCAAATTCGTCGGTGCCGGATTTTACCATTCTGTCGATAGCCGCGTTTACCGCGGAAAAGGTGTCGTATTCAACAACGATGCTGATGCCGAATCTGTCCTGTACGGCAAGGTTTCTGTTGAACACGGCGTCGTGTACGGCGTCGCTCTCGTCCGCTTCCTCGGCGTATATGTCGTAATGTCTGTTTCCGTCGGTCTGCGACAGAACGCGGAATTCTTCGCCGCCGTAGCTCACCTGCGGCAGAGCGTCTGTCTCCGCATCCGTTTCGGTCTCCTCAACGGATGTGACCTCGGCCGCTTTTGTATCATCGGTCGTACCGACCGGTTTATCCGTATCCGTGTGCGCCGTGCCGTTTGCGCAGCCGGACGACGCCAGAACGCCGAGCACCGTCAGAGCCGCCAGTATCATACAGATCGCTTTTTTCATATTGCTTTCCTTTCTGCGTTATTTTTTTATGAGTAAAAGTACGTAGTCAAGCGCTTCGGGTCTGTCCGGCGCGTTCCACGCCGGCTTGCCGTCCTTTTCCGTGTCGGCTTTTATCTCGCCTATATCGGTATACGTGTTCGTTCTCGGGTCGAACCATTTCGCCTCGTACACGGCGCCGCCGTCCATATTGCACACCGTGCCGGAAGCGACCGCTTTGTTGTACATATAGATAACGTAAAGCTCGTTCCCTATCGTCGCGCAGGAATATACCGATTTTTTCCTTGAAGACACGACGCCGTCGAAGTAATTGCCGTCGTTGAAATCCGGCACGAGCCTCCACCATTCAAAGCTCTCGAAAAACCGTCTCATATATCCCTGCTGATAAGCGGATTCAAAGTTTACCGCGGTACTCCACGTAACGGCTTTATCTGCCACGGATATCGTTTCGATACCGTCGTTTGAAGGCTCGTCGAGATTGTACGTACCGTTGTAAAGCCATATATCCGCCGCGCCGTAGCCGACGCCGGCGAAGCCGTTGAGCATCGCTATCCATGACTGGGAACGCGCTCCGTAATCCTTCGTCCAGAGGTTGCAGTATCTGCTTTCGTAGTTTATCGCGACCTTGCCGCTGTTCCAGTAATCCTTCGGCACCTTGCCGTTGTCCTGCTTTTTAAGATCCGGCTGCCACTGCACCGCCCACCAGCTGTGACCGGTCTTCTCCGTGACCTCGTCGGACAGGAAAGCCGACGCTCCGCCGTTGTCGGCGTTTGACATGGTCACTCCCTGTCCCGTCACGGTCGTGAATATCGCGTTCTCCTGATGGCCCGAGAGCGGATGCTTATACGCGTCGTATTTATGCAGAAATTCGGCTATTCTGACCCAGGGATTGTTTGAGTAGTCGTATATCTTCTGATCTCCGCGCTCACGGTAAAAGTCGTTGTCTATCTCCTGCGCGAGCGTCCACATAACGGGGTAGGCTGAATAACGCGCGACCCAGTAGCGTGATATCGCTTCGAGATATTTCTCGTTTTTCATAAGCGCGGCGTTCATATTGCCGGCGAAGAAAAATTCCGCGTTTGCGTGTACGAGACCTTTTTCGGCTATATACTGATAATACAGATCGTTCTTCGCGAAAGCCGCCGCGTCCTGCGAGGAAAGAGAACCGTCGGCGAGGTTTGCTTTCGTTCCGATAGGCTCGGACTGATACACGGTAAAGCCCTGCTCGACGCGCTTGTCGACTATATATTTGAAATGTGATTTCGCGCCGGTCCTTCCCGCGGAAAGTCCGCCTTTGTCGTACTCCTCGTCGTACATGTTCCAGTGCGTGTCGCCGAGGTAGAAGAACGGCGTGCCGTCCGCGTAAACAAAGTGCTTTGTGCCGTTTGTCGTTACAAAACCGCGCCTGTATATCGCAAGCTCGCCCTTGTAGGCGTTTGCGGCTACGGTGCCGGTCTTGCCGTCGAGCGACGCGTCCGTTCCGCAAACCGTCACAAAATCCCATATACCGTATTCCGTGGGGGCGAAGCGGACGGTAAACGTTTTGCCGCCGTACCAGAAGCCCGGTATCGTAAGCGACGTTTTCGTCTCTCTGTTCGTGAATTTCGCGTCGAATACAACGTACAGCTGTTCTTTTTCTTTGTAGCTCTCATCCGTTTCAAAATTAAGATCTACCGCGACCCAAGTCTGCGTGACGTAGTCGGTCTTTTCCGTTATGTCGTCGGGGAAAACCTCCGTTTCCGCCTCTGTTTCCGTTACCTCGTCAGTCTGCACTTCCGTTTCCTCCGTGTTTTCGGTCGTTTCTTCTTTTGACTGCTCCTCCGTCTGCGTACTGTTTTCCCGTGCGCAGGAAAAAACGGACAACAGCGTTATAGAGCAGAGTATAAACAACGTTATCGTTTTATAAATCTTTTTCATATCATACCAAAATCCTGAATTTTCCGATGGATGTTCTTTTATATAATCATTATACCGCGCGTTTATGAACAATTCAAGATTTACGTACTTTCCCCGCTCGTGTTCCGGCAAAAATCCCTCAAACCCGGTTTGATATCCGTTGATCCTGATGATCGTTTGCGAAATTCTTTTTTTCGCTCAGATGCGGCGAAAGAGGAAAAACCGGGCTGTTTTTGCCCCCGAAAAACGAAAACCGGCGAAAATCGCCGGTTTTCCCGTGCAGGTCTATACAGACCGCGCGCCTCGGTCAAAGTGAGCAGATTATAACTCAGCTTGAAGACAAAGTATTTACTCCTTTCGTCACGCCGTAAAACGGCGCGCCACCTCCCTCAAAGAGGGAGGCATTATTAGGCTCCCTCCCTGAGGGAGCTGTCAGCTTTGCTGACTGAGGGAGTTTGTCTGCACTCTGGATTATAACTTTCTGTCTCTCGCTTTCAAAAGCCGAAATATAATAATACAATATTACTTGCGTCACGATTTCTGACCGTTTGAGCGTTTTTTAAAAATAACTGACCTTTATTTTTTTGCCCATACTGCGCAAAGCCTTTGAAAGCTCTTCCACAAGGTTCATTTTTATACTGAAATTTATCGGCAGATCGGGGTTCTGATGAGCCGGATTTACCGCTCTGCCGACGTAAAAGTTTATATCCGTCGCTTCCTCAAACAACATGCGGCTGATAAGCGACGCGCCGTCCCGACCGTAGCTCCATTTTTCATAGAGCTTGTTTTCGCCTACAACGTCGTTTGCGTATTCGACCACCTTGTTTATGGTTATAACGCCCTCCGTTACAAGATCGACGCCTTCGATCTTTGCGATCGGCGGCACGTCGCCCGAAACAAACTCCAGACTTGTCTGTAAAGGCTTTTTCAGATATTCCGAAGCGATAGACGCGGTGGTGCCGCCGCATACTATGTGCTTGCCCTCCTTTGAGAAGAACAGGGACATCATTTTATCGCAGTCGTCTCTGTTCCTCGGCGGACCGAAAAGAATATTGACAGACGCCCTTTTGCGGGCTTTTATTATGCAGACCGTCGCGTCGTCTCCCGGCTCTCCGCCGTAAAGGCTGTAAACCTCGTCAATAAGCATTGAGGAAAGCGTTTTGGCGTTATAACCTCCGGCGACTGCCGCTTCCATAAAGCTGATTATCTCCTCACGCTGCCAGCCGAAATTGTATTCCAGACCTATCCCGGCGTGGGGGCATCCGTCGCTCATCGCGATAAAAACGTCGTCCTCCTGAAGACGGAGCAATGAACGGTATATTTTTTTTCCGCCTATGTTCAGCTCGGTTTTGGGATAATCGTAATTTTTTCCGTCGCGTATGAGAATCGTCAGCGGGTTGTCATACTGAATAAGCTCTATCTCACGGTTTTTTACGACGCGCATTATCGTAAAGGTCGAATAAGCGACGCCGCGCACGGAGCAGATAGGCAGCGTCTGCGCTATCGTTTCCACACAGTCGGAAAGCGTCAGTCCCTCGGCTATCAGAGTCGATATTATCTTGCTTGTAAGAGTTGACAAAATACTCGCCTTAACGCCGCTGCCGAGCCCGTCCGCGAGCACGGCGACGTAAGAATCCTCGTCGCAATCGACTATATCCACGTGGTCTCCGCAAAGCTGTTCGCCGTAATGGTTTATGCTTTTGTAACCGACGTCCGCGTAAAGATTATTCATTGGAAATGCTCTCCTTCAGCTTTGTCAGCGCTATCTTCGTTTCGGCGACTGTCTCGCCCAGAAGCGACGCTATCTCCTGAACTATGCGCATCTGCTTATCGACGACGTTGTCCGCTATTTCCACGGTCTGACGGCTTATGCTTTCTTTCTTTTCCCTCTCGGATTCTTCATCCGTAACGTCTCTTAAAATGCATACTATAAGATTATAGTTTTTGTCGTACAATATCGTCTGTTCAACGTATTTGTCATATTCCGCAAGGTAAACTCTTTTATCTTTTATGTTCTGCTTTGATTTCAGAACCTCAAGGAACGGCGTGGGATCGAGCACGCGTATAAGCTGTTCGCCCATGATATCCGACGACGATCTTACCTTTAAGATCCTCATTGCGGATTCGTTTATCTCCTGCACTTCAAGCAGATCGTTCGTCACAAGTATGCCGTTCGGCGTGTTTTTTACGATACAGCCGGAAAAACTCTCCGCCTTTTCTTTAAGATAAGGCAGACACATTGATATTTCCGCCTTGCCGTGATATATAGCTATCGCCTTTTCACGGCAGGTGTTGTATCCGCAGGTGCCGCAGTTGAGCTCATCCTCGGGCTTTGTCTTTCCCATTCTGCTAAGTATCTCTTTTATCTCGTATTCTGTCGGCATACTGTTTTCAAGATATATCGGCTCAAACATCTTGCGTATCTCGGTCTCGGACGGCTGTTCTATGTCAAAGTCATCCCTGCCCGCGTATTTTGAAACGGCGGCAAAGTCCTTGATGGGAGACGGATGATATTTTTCCATAACGGGTCCGCCGACGCAGCTTCCCACGCACGCGGACATTTCAATAAAGCATTTATGTATATTGCCCGACTCTATCTCCTTCAACGCCGCTATGCAGTTTTCGACCCCGTCTATCGCCATATACTGATATTCGGGATTTCTTTTTGCGAAAGTCTTTAAAATACCGCCGGTAGTGGGGAAAAGTCTGGCGCGGCTTTTTTCCGTATCGTCCATATCCGGCATAAGAGTTATGCTTTCCGATTTGAGCCATTTTGAAAGCTCGTCGTACGTAAGGACCGCGTCGACTATGTTGTTGTAATGCTGTGCCTCGTCCTTTTTCGCTATGCACGGACCTATAAAGACGACCTTTGCGCCGGGCACGCGTTTTTTGATAGAGCGGCAGTTTTCCTGCATCGGCGACAGAGTGTTTGCGAGATACGGTATGAGATGAGGATAGTATTTCTGTATAAGCAGATTTACCGAATGACAGCAGGATGAGATTATTATATCGTGCTTGCCGCTGTCTATCATCCTTTCGTATTCCGTTTTAACGGCGGATGCGCCGAGAGCGGTCTCCTCAACGTCGGCAAAACCGAGCTTTTTGAGCGCGGTCCTCATTCCGTTTATGCCTATACCGTCAAAATTTGCGATAAACGACGGCGCAAGGCTTGCGTAAACGGGATCTTTGCCGCTCAGAAGCACCCTGACTTTTTCAGTCTCATCCGTTATTTGTTTGGCGTCCTGCGGACATACGACGAAGCAGTGACCGCAGAGTATGCATTCGTTGTTTATTATACGCGCCTGGTTGCCCGAAAATCTTATAGACTTGACGGGGCAGTGACGAATGCATTTATAACAGTTTTTGCAGTTTGACTTTTTGAACGTAAGGCAATCTGACATTTTACGCCTCCATCTTTGATTTTTTCAGCGCCGGCAGGACCGTTTTTTCAAAAAATTCGCTGAAATTGTCGGTAGTTATACCGGTATATATTTCGTTCTCAACTATAACGGTAACTCCCGTGCGGTTGCATTTTCCGGTGCAGAAGCTGCCTGAAATATTTATCTCTCTTTCAAGTCCCGATTCTTTCAGTTTGTCCTGAAATTTTTCTATTACAGCCTTCGAGCCCTTAACGTAACAAGAACTGCCTATGCAGATTTTTACAGATAACATGACTTTTTCCTTTACTTTTACAATAATGCCCATAAGAATATTACGGGCATTATCGCTTTATTTGATTTTTGCTTTTATTTCTTCCTCGTAGAACTTTTCCATATTGTCGACCGATACGGAATAAAGCTTGCCGTCGACTGTTACGCAGATGCCCTTCGGGCATTGACCCGTGCAGAAAGTACCGCCCAGCTCGACCTTGTTGTCCAGTCCGTCCTGTTTTATTTTATATTGCAGGTAAGTGACAACGTTCCCTGAGCCTTTTATATAACACGAGGAACCTATGCAAACAACTACCTTCATTGACGGCTCCTTATTGATATTCGGCGATGTTTACCCAGTTTTTAAGAAATTCAGCTTCCTTCTCGCTGCCCTTTACGCTCTGCGACGCCGCTACTATGGACATCCATTTCTGAACGTATTTTTTCGGCGTGCCGCTTTTTTCGCAGAATATATCAAGATATTCCTCGGCGCCTTCTATATCGCCCTTGAGCCAGAAGGTAAGATACGTTCTTGCCGCGTCTGCGGACGCGTTGCCCTGCGTGGCGTGCGACCAGTCGATTATGAAAGCCTCGTCGTCGGGCGTTATTATAACGTTCGATGGTGTAAGATCTCCGTGGAGAAGCTTGTTGTGCTTCGGCATCGATTCAAGTCTTACGTTCAGCTCGTATTTCGTCGTATCGTCAAAATTCGTTTCCGCGATTTTGCGCTTCATTTTGTCTGTATGCTTTGTCAGAAGCGGGCACGTCTTTGAATTTATCTCCATCTGTACGTCAACAAGGCGGTGCAGATATTTGCTCTTGTTCTCCGGGTCTTCAGCTATGAGCTGAGAAAGTGTTTTTCCCTCGACGAACTCATAGACGATAGTCCATCTGTCGTCGATTATACCGACCTCGTGAAGCTTCGGGATCTTAAGCCCTGTCTCCTCGACTCTCGCCAGGTTCAGAGCCTCGTTCAATATGTTTGCCTTTGAAAACGTTTCGTCAAATACTTTGTAACAGAGATCGCCGCTTCTGTAAACGGTTTTATTGTTTCTTACCGCTACCATTCTGTCAAACTTCATATCTATCACCCCGCTTTATCAGATTTTTGCTTTGCTGTAAGCACGCTTGAAATCGTGAGGATCGTTCTGTATGTCCGAAGCGTTCGTCTTTGGCATATCCGGCTCCGTAAAGTGTTCGCCGTAATATGCGTTAAGATACATCTGCTTTATCTCGCTCATGAGCGGATATCTCGGGTTTGCTCCGGTGCACTGATCGTCAAACGCCTGCTCGACCATTGCGTCAAGTCTGTCCAAGAAGTCTTTTTCATCCGGTACATAATCTCTTATCGTCGGCTTTATGCCTACAACCGTTTTGAGATTGTTTATCGCTTTTATCAGGCTTTCGAGCTTTTCCTTGTCGTCCGCGCCCGAAAGACCGAGGCTTTCCGCGACCTCCGCGTATCTTCTCAGCGTGTGCGGATACGCGTACTGCGAGAAGGTACCCATTTTTACGGGAGCCTCCGCGGAGTTGAATCTCAAAACCTCTTCAAGCATCAAAGCGTTTGCGACGCCGTGCGGGATGTGGTGGAAAGCGCCGAGCTTGTGCGCCATGGAGTGGCATACGCCTAAGAAAGCGTTTGCAAAAGCCATACCCGCCATAGTCGCCGCGTTCGCCATTTTTTCACGCGCTTCAACGTCGGTCAGACCGTCCTCGTAAGCTCTCGGCAGATATCTGAATATAGTCTGAAGCGCCTGCTTTGCAAGTCCGTCCGTATAATCCGTCGCCATGACCGAAGCGTACGCTTCAAGCGCGTGGCTTACGGCGTCTATACCCGAAGCCGCGGTAAGACCCTTCGGGGCGGTCATGTGGAAATCCGTATCGATTATCGCCATATTCGGCATAAGCTGGTAGTCGGCAAGCGGATATTTTACGCCGCTCTGCTCATCGGTTATGACCGCGAAAGGCGTTACCTCGGAGCCGGTGCCGGCTGAGGTCGGGATAGCTATGAAATACGCTTTTTCTCCCATTTTCGGGAACGTGTAAACTCTTTTTCTTATGTCGATAAAGCGCATCGCCATATCCATAAAGTCTACCTCGGGATGCTCGTACATTACCCACATTATTTTGCCCGCGTCCATAGCGGAGCCGCCGCCGAGCGCGATTATGCAGTCCGGCTGAAACGCCGCCATCTGCGCCGCGCCTTCTTTTGCGCAGGCGAGCGTGGGATCGGGCGCCACGTTGAAGAATACGGAATGCTCGATACCCATTTCGTCGAGCTTATCCGTTATCGGCTTTGCGCAGCCGTGCGAATACAGGAAGCTGTCCGTTACGATAAACGCTCTCTTTTTGTTCATGACGGTCTTCAGCTCGTCGAGCGCGACGGGCAGACAGCCTTTTTTGATATATACCTTTTCAGGCGCGCGGAACCAGAGCATATTTTCTCTCCTTTCGGCAACGGTTTTTATGTTGAGCAGATGTTTTACACCGACGTTTTCGGATACGCTGTTGCCGCCCCATGAGCCGCATCCGAGCGTAAGCGAGGGAGCGAGCTTGAAGTTGTAAAGGTCGCCTATACCGCCGTGCGAGGACGGAGTGTTTACGAGTATACGGCAGGTCTTCATACGTTTTGAAAACTCGTCCAGTATGTCCTGCGACGTCGTCGTGTTAAGATATATCGAAGAAGTGTGACCGTAGCCGCCGTCCGCTATAAGGCGTTCCGCTTTGCAGAAAGCGTCCTGAATGTCCTTTGCGTGATACATTGCAAGCACGGGAGAAAGCTTTTCGTGCGCGAATTCCTCGGAGGGGTCGACGCTTTCGACCTCGCCTATAAGCACCTTCGTTCCCTCGGGAACCTTGATGCCGGCAAGCTCCGCTATCCTTGACGCTTTCTGACCTACTATGCGGGCGTTGAGCGCGCCGTTTATAAGTATCGTTTTTCTGACTTCCTCAAGCTCTTCGCCTTTTAAGAAATAACAGCCTCTGTCGGAGAATTCCTCTTTGACGCGGTTATATATCTTATCATGTACTATCACCGATTGCTCGGACGCGCAGATCATACCGTTGTCAAACGTTTTTGAATGGATTATCGAGCTTACCGCAAGCAGTATGTCGGCAGACTCGTCTATGATCGCCGGAGTGTTTCCGGGGCCGACGCCGACAGCGGGCTTTCCCGATGAATAAGCGGCTTTCACCATACCGGGGCCGCCGGTGGCGAGGATAAGATCCGCTTCTTTCATCAGAAGGTTCGTCATTTCAAGAGACGGCACGTCTATCCATTCGATTATACCCTCCGGCGCGCCGGCTTTTACCGCCGCGTCAAGTATGATCTTCGCGGCCTCTATCGTCGATCTTTTTGCTCTCGGATGGGGGCTGATGACTATGCCGTTTCTCGTTTTGAGCGAGATGAGGCATTTGAATATCGCGGTGGACGTCGGATTGGTGGTGGGGATTACCGCGCCGATGATACCGACGGGCTCCGCGATTTTTTTCGTTCCGTACGATTTGTCTTCCCATATCACGCCGCAGGTCTTTACGTTCCTGTACGCGTTATAGATATGCTCGGCGGCGTAGTTGTTTTTTATGACCTTGTCTTCGACAACGCCCATACCGGTTTCTTCGACCGCGAGCTTTGCAAGCGGAAGGCGCGCCTGATTTGCGGCGATCGCGGCGGCTTTGAATATACCGTCTACCTGTTCTTCCGTATAAGCGGAAAACTTTTTCTGCGCCTCTCTCACTCTGAGAAGAGCCGCTTCAAGCTTCCCGACGCCGTCAACGATTTCTCTGCTGTTGAAATCCATAATAAATTATCTCCTCATTAAATCCGGCGCAAAGGCGACGGAAAGGTGGTGAGATCCGCCGCCGCGCGCCATATCTGAAATAAAGTGTTAACCGATCGTAAGCGGCAGAATCTTTTCTTTGAAAAAGCTTCTTGCCTTTTCAGGTTCTACCCTGTATTTTTCGTCGTTTACCGTTACCGTAACTCCGCTTTTCGTGCATTCTCTCATACAGAACGCCGCTTCAAGAGTTACCTTGTCGTGAAGACCGTTTTCTTCTATCATGTGCTGAAAAGACGAGATCACGTTGTGTCCGCCGTTCAAGTGACAGCTTGTGCCCACGCAAATCCTGACGGTTATCATTCCGATACTCCTCCGTCCTTTACGTAGTCGACGTGGAGCATCTCGTGGACCTTGCCTTTTATGACCTCGCCGTAAAGCGTGATCATCACCGGGTTTTCCTCAGAGCGTCTTATGCTCAGAAGTCTTTCGGACTCATACATGCCCTTGTCGCGTTTCTTATGCTCTGACGACGGAGCGAAGGGCTGACCGCCGCCGCTGACGCAGCCGCCCGGGCAAGCCATTATTTCGATAAAATCAAAGTGTTCTCCGGCTTTTACTCTGTTCAGTATTTCCTCAGCGTTGCCGAGGCCGCTGACGACGGCTATCTTAAGCTCGGTATCTCCGTACGGGAAAGAGAACTCCTTGATACCCTCGCGTCCGCGCTGTCCGGCGTGTGAAATTCCGAGAAGTCCGGCGTTTGATTTGTTTGATACAACGCGGCGAAGCACGGCTTCGGTGACGCCGCCCGTCACGCCGAAGATAAGTCCGGCGCCGGATATCGTTCCGAAAGGCATATCGACCGCTTCCGGCTCGAGCTCTCTGAACACGACGTTCGATTCTTTTATCATACGGATAAGCTCCTGAGTCGTTAAAACGGCGTCAACGTGTCTTTCTCCGTTTGTGGTGAATTCATCCCTCGCCGCCTCGAATTTCTTTGCCGTACACGGCATAACGGCGACGTTGAACTGCTTTTTGGAAGATTTTTTGCCCTGATCGTAAAGAATGGATGCGAACATCTGCATGGGCGAACGGCAGGTGGAAACGTTAGGCAGAAATTCCGGGAATTTCTTCTCGCAGAATCTTATCCAGCCGGGGCAGCAGGAGGTTATGAGCGGAAGCTTTTCGCCCTTCTCGACTCTCTGCAGGAACTCCTCGCTCTCCTCGATGACCGTAAGATCGGCGCCGAGGGTGGTATCGTATACTTCGTTGAAGCCGAGTCTGCGAAGAGCCGCGACTATCTTGCCCATCACGTTTTCTCCGCTTCCGCAGCCGAGCTCTCTGCCGACCGCCACGCGGACCGCCGGAGCTACCTGCACGGTAGTTTTCACGTCGGGATCGTCAAGCGCCGCCCAGACCTTTTGCATATCGTTTTTAACGACTATCGCGCCTGTCGGGCAGACCGCCGCGCACTGACCGCAGCCGACGCAGGGCGATTCCGCGATCGGCTTTCCGAAAGCCGTGCTTATCGTCATTTTTGAGCCTCTGAACGCAAAGTCGATGGCTCCGACGTGCTGCGTTTCGTTGCACATCCTCACGCAGTCGCCGCAGAGTATGCATTTTCCGGCGTCGCGGGTTATGCAGAGCGAAGACTTGTCGTCGTTCACCGTGGATCTCGCGCTGTTCGGGAATCTTACGCCTTCTATATTGAAGGTCATCGCAAGCTCCTGGAGCTTGCACTGCGTATTGCTCTCGCACGTCGTGCAGTCGCGGCAGTGATTTGCCAGAAGCAGCTCCAATATGTTTTTGCGGTAACGGCGAAGTCTTTCCGTGTTTGTCTTTATTTCCATGCCCGGTCTCGGAGGCGTCGAGCACGCCGCGTCAAGACCGCCCCTTTCGTTTTCGACCATGCACATACGGCAGGCGCCGTAGACCGAAAGCTCGGAGTGATAGCAGAACGTAGGCATTTTTATACCGAGTTTTCTGACTATTTCAAGCAGATTTTTTTCACCGTCGATCTCTACGGGTATCCCGTCAACGGTCATATACTGTTTTTGTGCCATATTCATCCCTCCTTGATCGCCTTGAACGGGCAAGCGGATATGCAGCTGCCGCATTTTATGCACTTTGAAAGGTCGATTTTGAACGGCTCTTTGATCTTGCCGCTTATGGCGTTTACGGGGCACTGACGCGCGCACTTGGAGCAGCCCTTGCAGAGCTCGGGATCGATCTCGATTGTTTTGAGCTTGCTGCACGCTCCCGCCGGGCATTTCTTATCGTAAATATGAGCCTCGTATTCGCTTCTGAAATTCTTTATCGTGCTGACGACGGGATTAGGCGCCGTTTTGCCGAGACCGCATAACGCGGTGTTGCATATAGTGTCCGCAAGCTCGAGCAAAAGCTCAATATCGCCGTCTCTGCCCTCGCCCGCGACTATACGCTCGAGTATCTGGAGCATACGTTTCGTGCCTTCGCGGCAGGGTACGCATTTGCCGCACGATTCATTCTGCGTGAAGTGCATGAAGAATCTCGCAAATTCCACCATGCAGGTATGTTCGTCAACGACGACCAGACCGCCGGAGCCGACCATCGCGCCGACTTTTTTCAGATTGTCAAAATCAAGCGGAAGGTCGAGATGTTCTTTTGTAAGACACGCGCCTGACGGACCGCCTATCTGTACGGCTTTGAATTCGCCGCCGTTCTTCATTCCTCCGCCAATATCGAATATTATCTCGCGGAGAGTCGTTCCCATGGGGACCTCTATCAGACCGGTGTTGTTGATGTTGCCGGTCAGCGCGAAAGCCTTTGTTCCGGGGCTGTTCGGCGTGCCTATGCTGCTGTACCATTCGCCGCCGTTGTTTATGATGTTCGGTATGTTCGCGTACGTTTCAACGTTGTTGGGTACGGTGGGCTTGCCGAAAAGACCTTTTATGACGGTCAGAGGCGGTCTGACTCTCGGGAAACCGCGCTGTCCTTCGATGGAATTTATAAGCGCCGTTTCCTCGCCGCAGACAAACGCGCCCGCGCCTTTGTTTATGTGTATTCTGAACGAGTATCCGGAGCCGAGTATGTTCTCGCCGAGAACGCCGAGCTCTTCGGCCTGCTTTATCGCGTTTTTGAGTCTTGTGACAGCCAGCGGATATTCCGCGCGCACGTAGATATAGCCTTCGTCCGCGCCGCAGGCGATACCGGCTATCAGCATTCCCTCAAGAACTCTGTGGGGAGCGCCTTCCATGATGCTTCTGTCCATAAACGCGCCGGGGTCGCCCTCGTCGCCGTTGCAGACTACGTATTTCTTGTCGGATTCTGTCTTTCTTACCGTGTCCCACTTGATGCCCGTCGGGAATCCCGCGCCGCCTCTTCCGCGTATGCCGGATTTTTTGACTTCGTCAACTATCTGCTCGCCGTTCATATCGAACATCGCTTTTACAGCCGCGGTATAACCGCCGACTGCGATATATTCGGCTATGGAATC
This sequence comes from uncultured Ruminococcus sp., assembly GCA_902784545.1. GTDB lineage: Bacteria > Bacillota > Clostridia > Oscillospirales > CAG-272 > UBA1248. The sequence continues at coordinate 22,538 of CACZVC010000008.1, forward strand.
GGCGTCTATCTTTCCGCAGAAATCGAGGACTATGCGTTTTTGTCTTTTGTAAAACGGTATCTCTTCCTGCTCTTTGTATATCTCGCCGTTTATTCTGTAAGCGAGCCTGTCGATAAATTCGCCGTTTTTGATGGTCTTTTCGACTATCTCCTCGCAGTCCTCAACGTGTACCTTTGTGTAAAGCCAGCCGTGCGGCTCTATCCTGACGAGCGGTCCCATCTCGCAGAAGCCGTGACATCCGCTCTTTTTAAGACCGACGTTGTTGGAATGCGGCTCGTCTTCGAGCGTGACCTCAACGTTTATACCGTTGACCTCCATAAGCTCTTTGAGCTTCGCGTAAACGTCAAGCGATCCGCCGGCGACACAGCCGGTACCGCAGCAGACGATTATCTTTCTTTGCTGCATCTCATACGCTTTTTCGACTTTTTCTTTGTAGGAAAGAAATTCCTGCCTATTTTTCAGCATTGTTTTTCTCCTCCTCTGCCAGTTCTTTTATCAGCGCGGACGCTTTTTCAGGCGTCATGGCGGGGTGTACCTTTTCGTTTACCATCATTACCGGCGCAAGACCGCAGGCGCCGAGACAGGAAACCGTCTCGACCGTAAACAGAAGATCGTCCGTCGTTTTTTTCTTTTCCGAAAGTCCGAGCTCCGCGCGGAGCCTGTCGAGTATGGGTATCGATTTTCTTACGTGACACGCGGTGCCGTCGCAGACCTTGATAACGTATTTTCCCTTGGGTTCAAGTGAAAAGTTTTCGTAAAAGGTCGCCACGCTGTAAATGCGCGCCTCGCTTACTTTGAGTTTTTTTGCCATATACGGAAACGCTTCCGACGGCAGATAGTGGTAGTGCTCCTGAACGTCCTGCAAAATCGCGATGATCGCCTTTTCGCTGTATTGATGTTCGTTCAATATCGACTCCACAATACTGAAATCAAATTTTTCGTTCATGTACGTTCCTTTTCTTTGATTTTTATTTAGCGCGTTTATTATAGCATATAAATTCCTTTATGTAAAATGCCTATAATGAAATACCGTTATCACTTTTAGGCAACCGTAAGATTCTGATCCGGGCCTTACGCCGATGCGTTGGTAAAAAGTGTTAAAAAAACGCAAAAAAAGAAGGCGTATTTTGTATGATACGTCTTCTTTCTTCGATATTGATTATGATGATTTCTGATACCGGGTATCAAAAAACGGAAAGTCTGCCTTTACTTTATTATACAGTTGTCGAGATTTGTGCGTTTGGAGTATACAAGCTCCTCGATAAACATATTGTCAAGCGGGGACAGTCTGTAATCGTCGCGGTAAATAAGCACGTCGTTATACTCGCGGTCGTTGTCGACGCAGTACCTCTGCACAAGGTCGAACTTATCGAGCAGAGATTTCTGGACCGGCGAGACCCACATAAACGTGTCCACGTTTTCGGACAAAAGCTGAAACTGCGTGCCGCGCTCGAAAACAAATATACGTCTTTTGCAGTTTTCGACCAGCTCCTCCTTAATAACTTCGGAGACGGGGAGCGACGGAACGTAGGGATCCGCGTGCGCGATCTCCGTATAATCTCCGAGATCGTCAAAGCTTATCGTTTCGAGCTTTGCAAGCGGAGAATGACGGCTCATTATTAAAACGTATTTAAAACGCGTTATCAACCTGTTTTCAAGCGCTTTACTGCGGAACATATCGTCATAGTATTTCGCATAGCTTTCCGCAAAGCGGACAACGCCGAGTTTATAGTCGTCGTTCAGAATGTTCGTTACCGCGCGCATCGCGTTCGTTTCCTGATAAAATATCTCAATAGTGCCGTCGTTTTTCAGACGCTTCGTAAAATTGACAAACGCGTCGCAGATGTAGCTGACCCTCGGAACGCATATGGAAAACGTTTGCCTGTCGACCGTTTCGGTCTTGAACATCTCCTCGATCTCGTCAACCTTGTTCAGAATGACTTTGGCGTAGCGGATGAATTTTTCGCCTTCGGGCGTCAGCGTCATTCCTTTTACGCTGCGCTTGAAAAGAGGCGTTCCGAGATTTGACTCAAGCTCTTTTATGGAACGGCTCAGCGCGGGCTGACCTATATAAAGCTTTTCCGCCGCTTTGTTGAGCGACTTTGTTTCTGCGATCGCTATCGCGTATTTCATATTGAGAAGATTCATATTGTCCTCACAGATTTTAATAGTGCATATTATCAACTGTTCCTATTTTAACACCAATATTTATACTTGTCAATAATATTATAAAAATTTATTCCGTAAATTTGCCCGGTACCGCATCGCATAAGATGGAAAAACGCGGTATCATATGCATTAGATGAGAAAAGGAGGATACACTGTTGTTTCGCAGATATCAAGATATACGAAACAAAAATCATTTAAAATCCGGAAATCAATACAAATTGTTACGTCTCATTTGCTATGCCGGCTCAGAGCCCGGTACATTTTCAGGTGAAAACAAAAATATGTATATTAATGTAAAAATATTGTGAATAATAACAAAAAAACGCGAAACCGTGCGCGTTGCTTATTGCAATTTTAGTAATTTTTGATATAATATAGTTAATTTAATACAAACTAATTAAAGATAATAAAAACAAAGGATGTAACAGATTATGAGTGATTTTGTTATTGAAAACGGAGTTTTAAAAGAATTCAAAGGCAGACAAGCAAATGTTGTCATTCCAGACGCCGTGACGGAAATAGGCAATGAAGCGTTCAGAGGCTGCAGCGGTCTTACAAGCGTGACAATACCGGACAGCGTTACGAGTATAGGTAAATCTGCGTTCTCCGGCTGCAGCAGTCTTACGATCATAACGATACCGGACAGCGTAACGGAAATAGGCGATTGGGCGTTCAGCGGCTGCAGCGGTCTTACGAGCGTGACGGTTGGCGAAAGCGTCAAAACAATAGAAAGGGGTGCGTTCTCCGGTTGCAGCAGTCTTACAAGCGTGACGATACCGGACAGCGTAACGAAAATAGGCGATTGGGCGTTCAGAGGCTGCAGCGGTCTTAAAGGAGTTTATATAACTGATCTTGCAAAATGGTGCGGCATAAAATTTGAAAACGTGTCGTCAAATCCGCTTAAATACGCGCATAATCTGTATTTAAACGGAGAATTGGTAACGGATCTTGTAATACCGGACAGCGTAACGGAAATAAGCGATGGGGCGTTCAGCGGCTGCAGAGGTCTTACGAACGTGACGATACCGGACAGCGTAACGAAAATAGGCGAGAGTGCGTTCGACGGCTGCAGCGGTCTTACAAGCATTGTCACGACTGAAAATAACAACGTATATCATTCCGCCGGTAATTGTCTTATAGAAACGGGATCCAAAAAGCTTTTGTTCGGGTGCAAAACAAGCATTATACCTGATGACGGAAGCGTAACGAAAATAGGCAAGAGCGCGTTCGACGGCTGCAGCAGTCTTAAAAGCGTGACGATACCGGACAGCGTAACGGAAATAGGCGATTGTGCGTTCTGCGACTGCAACAGTCTTACAAGCGTGACGATACCGGACAGCGTGAAGAAAATAGGCGATTCTGTGTTCTCCGGCTGCACCGGTCTTACAAGTATGACGATACCGGACAGCGTGAAGAAAATAGGCGATTCTGTGTTCTCCTGCTGCAGCAGTCTTACAAGAGTGACGATACCGGACAGCGCAACGGAAATAGGCTATGGGGCGTTCTTCGGCTGCAGAAGTCTTACAAGCGTGACGATGCCGGACAGCATAACGAAAATAGGTGAAGATGCATTCCGCTACTGTAGCAGTCTTACAAGCGTGACGATACCGGACAGCGTAACGAAAATAGGCGATAGTGCGTTCGACGGCTGCAGCAGTCTTACAAGCGTGACGATACCGGACAGCGTAACGAAAATAGGCGTTTGGGCGTTCCGCGGCTGCATCAACCTGAAAAACGTAACTCTGAAAAACGGAAAAGATCTTTTATGGTTTGCGGAGAAAAGCGGCAATTACGCTCCGCTCTGCTATCGCGCTACGGAAGAAGAAATGGTCGAACTGATAAAAGCCGCCGCAAAATGGAACAAAAACAAAAAAGAGGCTTTTTACAATACGTATATGATAAGCGAAACGCGCGCCGCTATACTTCTCGCGGAAAAGCGCAAGGAGCTTGATAAGTACGCCAAAATGAGAGGAATGACCGCGGACGATGTGCGCGACAGTCTGCTCTCCGACCTCGGACTTGACGAAGAAGGCCGCAAACAATACGATCTCGGAAATATGACGGTAAGCGTCAGGATGCTGCCCGACTTTACGTTCACGGTCGAGCTTCCGGACGGCAAAACGTCAAAGTTGCTGCCCAAAAAAGGCGCGGATAAAAAGAAATACGACGAAGCGAACAAGGACTTTGCCGAAATAAAGAAAAACGTCAAAAAGATCCGGAAAACCGCTCCGACGTGATACTTTCCAATTTCATAACCGAAAAAAAACGTACGGCGTCGTACTGAAAAAAAAGCAGGACGGCGTGAAAACTGATTTTAAGCCTTATACAGGCAAGATCCGAAAGTGCGGGACCGGGTGCATATCACGCGTAAACGAAAACACGTGGGAAGGCAGATACGCGCCGAAGATGAACGGGAAACGCGTACAGCGCGTGGTTTACGCTCACAGCGAGGAAGAATGCGAGGAAAAACTGAAAGAAATGATAGCCGAAATGAACGCGGAAAGGGCGCGCAAAATATGATACGCCTGACAAAGAAAAAAGTCTGTTTGTGGTCAGATATGTGGTCAGAACAAAAATCAGACATAAGCAGGCGATACAAAAAATAGATAAAAGCACCGCATATCCTGCCGTAATGCAAGATATGCGGTGCTTATTTGGTCGGAGTGAGAAGATTTGAACTTCCGGCCTCTTGGTCCCGAACCAAGCGCTCTACCAAACTGAGCCACACCCCGTTTTTTTCGTGCGTGATGAATT
>CACZVC010000009.1 GCA_902784545.1 uncultured Ruminococcus sp.
GCCGGACGACTTCAAAGCGTTGTAAAGGCTTTGATATCTTCTGTTCCGCGAATACGTTTTCAAAACGTTATCCGGCAGTCTGCCGCGGTAGACAGAAAGCTTTGACGGCACGAAAACGAACGCGACGCGGCATCCGCGCGCCTCGAGCGAGGTTTTAAGCTCGTTCAGAGCCTTTACGCGGAGCGAAAGCTCCTCGTCCGTGTACGTCAGCTCGCCTCTGAAATCCGGCAGATCGTCGTTTTCCGCGCGGAAAAGAAATCCGCCGCGCCCGGCGATTACGGAATCCTTGCCGTTATAGACAGGCTCCGCGGCGTTTGTCTTATAAAACGGCAGCGCGAGCGCCAGAACGACGAGCACCACGACGGAAAAAACGGATATCGCTCCGAACAATAACGGTTTATTCATACAAACTGTCCTTTATCCATTCCTGTTTATGCGTTTCAAGCGCGGCGAAAACGAGCGCTTCCACGTCGACGCGTTCCTCCTCCGCAAGCACCCTGTCAAGCGACGGCTTTGTTTTCGGATGGCGCGGCGTGAACACGGTACAGCAGTCCTCGTACGGCAATATCGAGGTTTCGTACGTGCCTATTTCCCTCGCCCTGACGATTATTTCCTCTTTGTCAAGCCCTATGCACGGGCGGAAGACAGGTATGTTTACCGTGCTGTTGGTGACGGAAAGCGCTTCGATCGTCTGCGACGCGACCTGACCGACGCTTTCGCCGGTGACGAGCGCCCTGCACTCGCGTTCAAGCGCGATCCGCTCCGATATCCTCATCATAAAGCGGCGCAGGAGCAGGGTGAAATACTCCTCCTCGCAGCGCTTCCGCAGCTCCTCCTGTATCTTTGTGACGGAAACGGTGTGGAAGCACACCGCGCCGTTGTAACGCGCTAAAATTTTCGTAAGCTCGCGTACCTTTTCGAGCGCTCTTTCGCTCGTGTACGGGAACGATTCAAAATGCATTGCCTCGAGCTTTACGCCGCGGCGGCAGATCATATGTCCCGCGACCGGCGAATCTATGCCGCCGGAAAGGAGCAGAAGCGCCTTGCCGTTCGTTGTGACCGGCATACCGCCCGCGCCCTTTTCGCGCGCGCCGGAGATAAACGCCTTTTCGTCGCGTATCTCCACCCTCACCGTGACCTCGGGGTCATGTACGTCGACCTTCACGCCGGGACACGCGTCGAGCACCGCGCCGCCGACGATCGCCGATATTTCGGGCGACGACAAAGGAAACGACTTGTCGCTCCGCCTCGCGTCGGCTTTGAAGGTCTTCGCGCCGCCTATAAGCTCCGGCGCGAGCGCCGCGACGGTTTTTTCTATCGCCGCCATATCCTTTTCGCACTCGTAGGCGCGGCAAAGGGCGATAACGCCGAACGTTTTTTTGCATATATCGTATGCGCCCTCCATATCGCAGTCGTCGGACAAAGCCTCGACGCATATCGTGCTCTGCGATTTGAAGACGTTGAATTTGCCGTAAGGCTTTATTCTGTAGCGCACCTGCCGCAAAAGAGTGTTTTCAAAATACGAGCGGTTCGCGCCCTTGAGCGTTATCTCTCCGAATTTGAGGAGTATCGAATAATTCATTTGTTTTTGTCCTGCCTTTTGATGGATGCGACGAAAGCTGTTTTGAGCGATTGCGGCAAAAGCCGCGCCGCGCGGTTGTAAAATCCCGGAACTATCGTTTTTTTGCCTTTCAAGAATTTACTGACGGCGTATTCCGCAGCTTTTTCCGCGCTCATCGCGCCTACCGGCGTGTTTGCGCCGGCGTTTCTGAAAAAGTCCGTGTCAAGCGGTCCGGGACAGAGCGAGGATACGCTTACGCCGTATTTTTTCGCCTCGTAACGCGCGGCTGTCGTGTAGCTGTGCAGATACGCCTTCGACGCGTAATACGACGCCATATAAGGTCCGGGCTGAAACGCGGCGACCGAGCAGACGTTGAGCAAAGACCCGTACCCGCGCGCGCAGGCGTCGGATAAAAACAGCTTTGTAAGCACGACCGCGGAGCGCACGTTTATTTCGATCATATCTTTGTCGGTCTTGTCGGGAACGCTCCATAATTCGCCTGAGCCGCCGATGCCCGCGTTGTTGACGAGCACGGAAATGATTACGCCGTCGTCCTTTATCCTTTGATAAAGACGCTCCGCTTCGCCCGGAACGGAAAGATCCGCCGTATAAACGCGCGTTCCTTCGCGAGCGCAAAACCGAGACCGCGGGACGCGCCCGTAACGAGCGCCGCCCCGCGTGTTGTAAACTCTTTATCAAAACTCCGCATTTTTCGGAGTCCTCGGGTACGCGATAACGTCTCTAATGTTATCTATACCGGTAATGAATCTCATCATTCTCTCAACGCCCATGCCGAAGCCGCTGTGCGTCACGGAGCCGAAGCGGCGAAGATCGAGGTACCAGCCGTATTCGTCGGGATCGAGTCCCATTTCGTTGATCCTCTGCAAAAGCACGTCGTATCTCGCCTCGCGCTCGGAAGCGCCGACGATCTCGCCGAGTCCCGGGAACAGAAGATCCGTCGCGGCGACGGTCTCGTTGTCGTCGTTTACCTTCATATAGAAAGCCTTGTGTCCCTTCGGGTAATCGGTGACAAACACGGGACGTCCGAAATATTCCTCAGCCAGATACTTTTCATATTCCGTCTGTATCGCGCAGTCGTCGGTAACGGGTATTTCAAACTGCTTACCCGACGCTTTGAGTATCTTTATCGCCTCTTTATGAGTAATGCGCGCGAAATCGCAGGAGACGGTGTGCTCCAGCTTCTTTATAAGCCCCGGCTCGATGAATTTGTCGAAGAAAGCGAGCTCGTCGGGACAATGCTCCATAACGTAGCGGATGATGTATTTCGACATATCCTCGATCGTCGCTATAAGTCCGTCAAGGTCGCAGAACGCCATTTCCGGCTCGACCTGCCAGAATTCGGCGGCGTGGCGCGGCGTGTTGGAGTTTTCCGCGCGGAACGACGGACCGAACGTGTAGACGTTGCGGAGCGCCAGAGCGAAAGGCTCGACGTTGAGCTGTCCCGAAACGGTCATATAAGTCTTTTTGCCGAAAAAGTCCTTTGTATAGTCGACATTGCCGTTTTCGTCAAGCGGAACGTTTGCCGGATCGATCGTGGTGATGCGGAACGTCTCGCCCGCGCCCTCGCAGTCGGAGGTCGTTATGCACGGCGTGGTGACGTTTACAAAGCCGCGGTCCGTAAGATACTTGTGTATCGCAAAGGTGAGGATAGAGCGGACTCTGAAAACAGCCGAGAAGGTGTTCGTCCTCGGGCGCAGATGAGGTATCGTGCGCAGATATTCAAAGCCGTGGCGCTTTTTCTGCAAAGGATAGCTCGGATCGCACGCGCCTTCTATATCTATTTTGTCCGCGTGTATCTCGTACGACTGCTGACTGCCCGGCGTGTGTATGAGCCTGCCCGTGACGATAACGCAGGAGCCGGTGCAGAGCGCGTCCACCGCGTCCACGTCCGGAAGCTCCGGCGAGTAAACTATCTGCAGAGCGTTGAAGCACGTTCCGTCGCTAAGCTCTATAAAGCCGACGTTTTTGCTGCGCCGCGCGGTCCTTATCCAGCCGCCCGTGACAACGGTCTTGTCCGTCAGCTCCTCCGCTTTTTCAAAAATTTCTTTGATTGAGGTGACGTTCATCATAAATTTCACGTCCTTTCGGGTTGATTATATTTTATTCTACCACAAAACAACGATTATTTCAACCCCTTTTTATAATATTTTATCTGATTCTTTCTATAAGATAGGGAAGAACGGGCTCAAATTTGACGCCGTAGCGGTGATTTTCGTCGCCTGCGGTGTTTTCTATGCATTTTACCGTGTAATCCGCGGCTATGCAGGCGGCGTCGAACACGGATCTGCCCTGTAAATACGCTCCCGAAAACGCGGAGGCGTAAACGTCGCCCGTACCGTGACTGCCGACGGGCAGCCTTTTGTGTTCGTAATAGTTTACCGCGCCGTTTTCGTAAACCGCGACGCCGGTCGTCTCCGGCTTATAGCTTACGCCGGTGAGTATGACCGTTTTCGCGCCGTTTTCCGCGAGCTTGCGGAACAGAGCTTCGATATACTCCTCCGTATACGTTTCCTTGTATTCAAGCCCGGTGAGAAACGACGCCTCGGTGATGTTGGGCAGAATAATGTCGGCTGAGTAAACGAGTTTTTTCATCTCCTCGACGAACGCCTGATCGAAGCCGGTGTACAGTCTTCCGTTGTCCGCCATCGCGGGGTCGACTATGCTGACCGCGCCCGGGCGTGAAAGAGTTTTTATTATGTCCATGACGTAATTTATCTGCTTCGCGCTGCCTAAATATCCGGTATATACCGCGTCAAAGCTGATGTTCTCCTGTTTCCAGTGCGCGGCTATCGCCGGCATATCGTCCGTCAGATCGCGGAACGTGAAGTTTTTGAAGCCGCCCGTATGCGTTGACAGGACCGCCGACGGAAGTATGACCGTTTCAAGTCCCGCGGCGGATAAGATCGGCAGAGCCACGGTAAGCGAGCACTGACCGAAGCACGATATATCCTGTATCGTAAGAATTCTTTTGTATTCCATATAAAACCCCTTGACTTTTTTTGTTTACCATTATATAATGTTTTTGATAATATAAAATATTCAGAGGAGAAGAATTTTATATAACCAGATGAAATACAAGGTCGACAGATCCTCGCATATACCGGCGTATATGCAGCTTTATTATCAGATACGCGCCGATATCACGGACGGCGTGATACCGTTCGGCGAAAAGCTGCCGTCAAAGCGGACGCTTTGCGCGGAGACCGGAGTTTCGGTAATAACCGCGGAGCACGCCTACGCCATACTGTGCGACGAGGGCTACGCCGAGGCGCGGCAGAGAAGCGGATACTACGCGATATACAGATCGTGCGATTTTATATCGACAGGCGCGCCGGTAAAGGCGGAGGAGATAAAAAAAGCCGCCTCGCACGGCGGCGCGGGCGATTTTCCGTTTTCGGTGATGGCAAAGACGATGCACCGGGTACTGCTCGACTACGGCGAGGCGATACTCGTAAAATCGCCGAACAAGGGCTGCGAGCGCTTGCGCGAGGCGGTGTGCGCGTACCTTTTGCGGTCGAACGGCATAAAGGTCGAGCCGCGCCAGGTCGTAATCGGCGCGGGCGCGGAGTATCTTTACGGCCTTGCCGCCCAGCTTCTCGGCACGGACCGCGTTTACGGCGTTGAAGATCCGTCGTATGAAAAAATACGGCGCGTGTACGGCGCGGCGGGTATAAAATACGAGCTTCTGCCGCTCGGCTCGGACGGCGTAACGACGGCGGCGCTTGAAAATTCGACGGCGACCGTGCTTCACATAACGCCGTTTCACAGCTATCCGAGCAAAGTTACCGCCTCCGCGTCGAAGCGCAGGGAATATTTGGACTTTGCAAAAAAAAGGAACGGATTTATAATAGAGGACAATTACGATTCGGAGCTGACCGTATCGCGCAAAAACGAGGACACGGTCTTTTCGCTGTCGGACGACGGGCGCGTGATATACATTAACACGTTTTCGATGACAGTCGCGCCGTCCCTGCGCGCCGGATATATGATACTGCCGGAAAACCTCGTATCGGATTTCGACGCCCGCCTCGGCTTTTATTCCTGCACCGTGCCGGTGTTTGAACAGCTCGTTCTCGCGGAGCTGCTCGACAAGGGAAGGAGGATAAATGAGAAAGAATAAAGAATAAAGAAAAAAGAAGAAAAAAAGGTGTCGCTTCGCGACGATTCGTGCGGCTTCGCCGCATTGGTGGTTCCCCACCCCCCGATCCACCCCCAAACCCCCGCCTCCCCCCAACGTAAGTCGGGGCTTTTTGACGGAATGGAATCCGGGGACTTTGCAGCGTAAGCTGCGCGCGCGGGCGTCCCTCTGCCGCGCTTTGCGCGGTGCGATATATTTGCTTACGCAAATGCGATATAGTCGGCTTATGCCGTCTGCGATATGCGCTTCGCGCGTGATATGTGCCTTACGGCACATTAAGGAGTCGGCAGAGCCGACAAATCGTGCGGCTTCGACGCGTTGGTGGTTCCCCACTTATTTCATTATCTTGAAACGCAGCGCTTCGTGACGAATGGAACGGGAGGGCAATGCCCTCCCCTACAAGCGGCTTCGTTCATTGTGCGGTGAAAATTCGCGGGAGGGCTGACCCCTCCCCTACAAGCGGCTTCGTTTATTGTGCGGCGGAACTTTACGGGAGGGCGGACCCCTCCCCTACAAACGTCTTCGTTTATTGTGCGGCGGCAATTTGCGGGAGGGCGGACCCTTCCCCTACAAATATTCCGATTTTTATTCTTTTTAAAAAAACGCCCGCCCTTGCGGGCGGGTATAAAACGTATCGGCGATATGCAGTGTTATTTTAGGTTTCCGTCGTATAAAACAGCGGTATATTGTACTCCCTTTCGTATATCTGTTTCCACACCTCGTAGTTTTCGTCCGCCATCTGCCGGACGGCTTTGGAATACGGGAGCGTTCTGTCCTGAGTTATCGGCTTTTCTATATGTATCGTGTACTCCTGAACGAAGAAGCCGTCCTCGCCCACTATATCGCTGTCTTTCATCGTTATGAAAATCGGCACGACCGGGACGTTGTTGCGGCAGGCGAATATAAACGCTCCGTTTTTAAGCGGCTTCGGTTTTCTGTAATTCCACCACATACTCTGTTCCGGGTAGATAAGCAGAAAATGACCGCGTTTGAGCACCGTATCCGCCGCCTCCATGAATTTTTTGAGCGTCTTGTGGTTCGACGCGAGCGGAAGCGTGTAGCAGTTGCGCATAAGGAAGCCGTAAAAGCCCGGGAACGAGGTATAGTTGCCCTCTCTTATGACGCGGTAAAGTCTGCGCTTTTTCTGCTCCGCCGCCTCGTACGCTATCTGCACTGCGAAGCTGTCGAAGGCGTTGAAATGGTTGCACGTTATGACCGCGCCGGTGTGGAGCGCGGAAAGGTTTTCCACGCCTCTTATCTCTTTAATTATAAGCTTCTTATCGGCTATGAGCTTATCGGCGAAGCGCCGCGCGGCGGTGAACGCCAGTTTTGTTTTAGCCGCGGACACGGGGTCCTTAGGCAGATAATTTATATCGTCTGGCAAAAGCGGTTTTGTGGGCGGATCGTCCTCGACGTCCTCCGAAAACCTGCCGGCTTTTTCATATTCTTCGATTTTTTTCAATATCGCGACTCTGCCCGGGTCGCGTTCCGCGTTCTGACGCTGCATAAAGTTATCTTCTCTTTCTATTTCCGATAATGCGAGCTTTACGAGGCGCTTAGACGATTCCCTGTCCTTTTCTCTGTCCTCTTCCGTATAGCCGTCTATAAGCGCCTTTATTTCGCCGCAGACGACGGTCTTTTCGGCGTATTTCCAGAAAACGTCCGAATAACGGCAGTCCGCGTAATGCCACGGCTTGTTTACCATTATATAATGGATCATTTTCGCCTCTTCCGGCGGGAAAAGCTCCTCGCCGTACGTTTCCGTGTTCCAGCGGCTGTCTATCCAGCAAACGCGGTCCTTGCAGATGAGATTGAGATAATCCTCGTCCTGCGTGACGGCAAAGTTATACATATTGAGGTAGTGTATGAATTTATCGAGTACGAAGTGCGTGCGGAATTCGTCGCAGTTTATAAGCAGTATTCCGGCGTTGAAAAAGTTGTGGCGGTCGACGCCTACGACCTTTTCGACGTAGTCGCCGAATTCCTTCGTCTGAAGCATCACCTGCTCGCGGCAGGCGCCGATATAGCAGTCGCCTATGTCGGTGTTGTAGAATTCGCTTATGTCGCCGCAGACGACCGTATCGCTGTCTATATATATCGCCTTGTCGTATTCCGGGTACATTTCGGCTATGAAAATGCGGAAATAAGTCGTTTTGGAATAATAATCGCGTATCGGGAGCTTTTCGGCTATGGATTCGAGATAATCCGTCACGTCCCTGAAAACGACGGTGAAGTTTTCGTCCTGCATATCGTACAGCACGTTCATCATCTTTTCGGTTATTCCGGTGTGCAGAACGTATATTTTATAATCGTGATCTCTGTTTGCGTTTTCCTTTATCGAACAAAGAGATACCGCGGTGAATTTCACAAAATTGTCGTCGCACGCGAAGAATATCGGTATTTCTTTTCTGCTCATTTTTCGTTTACCTCGGTCTCGTACTTTCTTTTCAGATATATGTAGTCGTACAGCACGTCGTCAAAAACGTAATATCTGAATATTCTGTGGACGCGGCTGACGTCCCACTGCTTTATATTGTCCGTGTGCGGATAGGGGAACCAGAACAGCCGTTTTGAAAAGTGGCGCACAACGGTGTGTTTGTGCAAGAATTTCTGATCGTTGAATCTTTGCGGCAGCATTTTCTTTTTCGTCGTCGAGCGGATTATCGCGCTCTGATCGGCGAAAACGAGCTTTTTCGTTTTTATGAGCTCGCGCGCCTTTGACAGAAGTCCCGTTTCCTTCATTTTTTTCAGGTTGAAAAGCAGAACTCCGGCGTTCACGTAATTCGGGCTTATCAGATACTTTCCGTAGTGGTCGCGCGCCGCGGCGTATTCGTATTCCGTAACGTCCGTATCGTAGAGCAGATGAACGTCGCGGTTGAACATTATATCGGCGTCGAGATATAAAAGCTTGTCCGGCATACCGTCGATCATATCGGCGAAAAGCCTTATCAAAGTGTACGGCGAGCAGTATGCGCCCTCGTTCGGGCAGCCGGCGAACTCTTTTTTATAGATTTCGGTAACGTCGGTCTTTACGACGCGGTTTTCGCCGTTGTACTTTTTTATGACGTCCTCGAAATATTTTATCATGCCGTCGCTTATCGGAGTGTAAGCGGGTTTCAAGTGTGAGACGTCCATTGTATAAACGTAAACGGTGTACGGCTCGTCCGATACGCTCCTTTTGAGTATGGAGAGCATACACGTCAGCATACCGTCGAAAACGTATCCGTTTCCGCAGAATAATATATTTACCATTTTTCAGATATCCTTTTTAACGTATCTTACGTACTCGCAGTCGGAGAGCTCCGCCCGCTTGCACATCGTTTTGTAAACCTGTTCGCACAGCGCCTTTGCGCGCTGTTTTTTCGGGAGCGCGCCGTCCGGGAAAAACGGACCGTCTATATACGTCACGACCCTCGGACGGCGGAAAAGCTTTTGCTTTTTATACGTGTTCGTAAAGCAGAACACGGGCGAGCTGCTGTCGCACGGGTACGCAAACGAGGTGTCGGGGAATTCGCGTATCTTCGTATAGTACGGCCAGATATGCGCCTCCGGGTATATGACCACGGCGGCTCCCTCCTCTATCCTTTGTTTTATCGCGGACAGAAAATTTTTATACGCCGCAAGCCCGTCCGGCAAGGGTATGGCGCCGACGTACGGCATGAACCCGCCGAAAAAAGGCATGGAAACGTTGTTCGGGTGGACTATGAAGTAAACCGTTTTCGGAAAGCAGAACACGTTGGGTATAAGCGGATCGCCGCCCGCCTGCGTGTGGTTGCCGTAAATGAAAACGCCTTTTTTACGGTATCCCATCAGCTTTTCCCGTCCGACCGTCTTTTGCCTGAACACGAGCTTCGTATAAATATAAGCGAGCGGACGCGCGACGATATGATACAGAAATCCGCACAAAAACGGGTTTCTTACGTATTTATATCCGCCGTCTATCTTTTTCGGCGTGATCTTCGCGCTTGAAAACTCGTCGTTTCGCTCGTCTGTGTAATAAATGACCTTTTGCTTCAAAATCAAACGCTCCGTTTTACAGTTAATGACAGTACCGTGTAAAGGGTTACAATCATTTTTCGGCTGCGCGTATCAGCTCCTCTATCGTTTTGCGGTACTTGTTCAGCACGCGGAGCAGCCGGGCGACCTTTTTTTCGTTGATTTCGTTCACGACAGCGGCCTTTTCGTCGCCGTTGTCGTCGATGACGACGAGACGGTATTTCGGCTTGTTGTTTTTGAAAATAAACACCTCGCCGAGCTTGTCCGCCAGACGCGCCGTCTTGGAAAAATTCTGATTCGCCTCGGATATGGAAACTATCTGATCGGCAGAAAAATTCATACGCTTATCCTTTCTGTGTGACAGTAAGGGCATTATACTATATTTTTAGGATAAAATCAACCTAAATTTGTTAATATATTGCGTTTTTTGCTCAGCGCGGTTTATTTTTAGTTTATTTTTTTATTTAGAATAAAAAAGATACAGCGGCGCGGTCAGCGTTTCTTTGCTGTAACCAACGCTTTTTTTCCGGTATAAACTTTTATATTTCAAAAAGAGGACAAAGCTTTGCCTGTTTACAGATGCGGCATCGACATAGGCTCCACCACCGTGAAGCTCGTCGTGCTTGATGAAAACGAAAAAATGATATACGGTCAGTACAAGCGCCACCTTGCCAAAACAAGGCAGACGCTCTCCGACCTTTTGTCCGGGGCGTACGACGTGCTCGGCGATTTCAGCGCGGACTGCCGCATAACCGGCTCCGGCGCGATAAGCCTTGCCAAGGCTCTCGGCATAACCTTCGTTCAGGAGGTCGTCGCAACGTCCGGCGCGCTTGAAAAATACTATCCGCAGACGGACGTCGCGATAGAGCTGGGCGGCGAGGACGCGAAGATAATATACTTCAAGGGCGGGCTTGACGAGCGTATGAACGGCGTCTGCGCCGGCGGAACGGGCGCGTTTATCGACCAGATGGCGGCGCTTTTGCAGACGGACGCCAAAGGCTTGAACGACGCGGCGGAAAGCTATACCGAGCTTTACCCGATAGCCGCGCGCTGCGGCGTTTTCGCCAAGACCGACATACAGCCGCTTATAAACGAGGGCGCGGCTGTGTCGAATATCGCCGCCTCGGTATTTCAGGCGGTCGTGAATCAGACCGTTTCCGGCCTCGCCTGCGGCAAGCCGATACGCGGCACCGTGGCGTTTTTAGGCGGACCGCTCCACTATCTGCCCGAGCTGAAAAAGGCTTTCTGCCGCACGCTCAGACTCGATCGGGAACACATGGTAGACCCGGAAAACGCACACCTTTTCGCCGCTCTCGGCGCGGCGCTCGAGGCGGGCGGCGGCGACGGCGTGCCCGTTTCGGAGCTTTTGTCGAAGCTTCGCGGCGACCTTAAAATAGAATTCGAGCTTAAACGTCTGCCGCCTTTGTTTGAAAACAAGGAGCAGTTTGACGAATTCATCGAAAGACATAAAAAAGCCTCCGTCGGAAAGGCTGACCTGTCCGCTTACTCGGGCGACTGCTGGCTCGGCATCGACGCGGGCAGTACGACGACGAAGCTGGCGCTCATATCCGACAGCGGCGAGCTTTTGTTCTCCGCGTACGCGAACAACGCGGGCGACCCGGTAAAGACCGCGACTCGTATGCTTTCCGAGCTTTACGAAAAACTGCCCGAGAGCGCCGTTATACGCGGCTCCTGCTCAACCGGCTACGGCGAGGCGCTTCTGAAGGCGGCGTTCCGTCTCGATCTCGGCGTCGTCGAGACCGTGGCGCACGCGGCGGCGGCCTCTCACTTCATGCCCGGCGCGGACTGCGTTCTCGACATCGGCGGTCAGGATATGAAATGCATAAGGCTCAAAAACGGCACCGTAGACAGCGTGCTTCTTAACGAGGCGTGCTCGTCCGGCTGCGGCTCGTTCATCGAGAATTTCGCCGCCTCGCTCGGCTACACCGCCGAGGGCTTCGCCGAAGAAGCGCTATACGCAAGGTCGCCGGTCGACCTCGGCACGCGCTGCACCGTTTTTATGAATTCAAACGTGAAACAGGCGCAGAAGGAGGGCGCGAGCGTATCCGATATTTCCGCGGGGCTTGCGTATTCCGTTATCAAAAACGCGCTTTTCAAGGTAATAAAACTCGCCTCCGCCGACGATCTCGGCAAAAACGTCGTCGTACAGGGCGGCACGTTCTATAACAAAGCCGTTCTGCGCGCGTTCGAGCTCGTTTCCGGCGCGCACGCCGTCTGCCCGGACATAGCCGGGCTTATGGGCGCGTTCGGCGCGGCGCTCAACGCGAAGGAAAACGTTTCCGTTGAAAAAAGCTCGCTGATAAGCAAAGAGGAGCTTGCGGAGCTTACATACACGACAAAGACGACGCATTGCGCGGGCTGCGAAAACAAGTGTCTTCTGACCGTCAGCACGTTCAGCGACGGGACGAAGCATATTTCCGGCAACAGATGCGAGCGTATGACGGGCAGAGCCGGCAGATCCGATATGCCCAATATGTTCGAGTACAAGCGCAAACGCATTTTCGATTACGAAAGTCTGCCGGAGGACAAAGCGCCGCGCGGCGTTATAGGCGTTCCGCGCGTGCTGAATATTTACGAAAACTATCCGTTCTGGGCGACTTTCCTGAAAAAACTCGGCTTCAGCGTCGTTTTGTCGCCGTTTTCGTCGAGAAAGATATACGAGCTCGGAATGGAATCCATACCGTCGGAATCCGAATGTTATCCGGCGAAGCTCGCGCACGGCCACGTTCAATGGCTCATAGAACGCGGCGTTAAGCGCATATTCCATCCGTGCGTTATGTACGAATATAAAGAGACGAAAGCGGCGGAAAACAACTACAACTGCCCGATAGTCGTCTCCTATCCCGAAAACCTCAAAAACAACGTGGAAGCCGTTACCGACGGCGACGTGACGTATTACAGGCCGTTTCTTGCGATGACGAGCGAAAAAACGGTCTGCGACCGTCTTATCCGCTGCTGCGCCGACTACTGGGATATCCCGGCCGCGGAGGTAAAGGAAGCCGTGTCGGAGGCGTGGGCGGAAATGCGCCGCGCAAAGGACGATATACGCGCCGAGGGCGCGCGGCTTTTGTCCGAAATGGAAAAAGAGGGCAAAAACGGCATAGTTTTAGCCGGACGTCCGTACCATATCGACGCGGAGATAAACCACAGCATACCGGAGCTTATTAACTCCTACGGTTTATACGTTTTCTCCGAGGACAGTCTGCCGTATGACGGAAACAGCGAAAGACCGCTGCGCGTCGTCGACCAGTGGGTGTTCCATTCGCGCCTTTACGCCGCGGCGGAATTCGTATCGAAGCGCGACGATCTGGAGCTTATACAGCTCAACTCGTTCGGCTGCGGTCTCGACGCGGTAACTACCGATCAGGTCTGCGAGATACTCGAAAACAGCAACAAGCTCTACACGGTGCTGAAAATCGACGAGGTGAACAATCTGGGCGCCGCGAGGATAAGGGTGCGCAGTCTGCTCGCCGCGATGGATATGAGGAGAAAGTGCGGCGTAGCCGCGGATCCCGCTCCGATAGGATACGGGCGATCCGCGTTCACAAAGGAAATGCGCGAGGCGGGTTATACGATACTCGCGCCCGATATGAGCCCGGTACACTTCAATATCCTGGAGCCGGTCTTCAAAAAATACGGCTATAACGTCATAATGTTGAGCGACGCGGACAGAAAAGCCGTCGACACGGGGCTGAAATACGTAAACAACGACGCGTGCTATCCGTCCATCGTAATGGTGGGGCTTCTTATGCAGGCGGTTTTGTCCGGCAAGTACGATACGGATAAGCTTGCGCTGCTCATGACTCAGACGGGCGGCTGCTGCCGCGCGAGCAACTACGTCGGCTTCATACGCCGCGCGCTTGAAAAAGCCGGTTTGTCGCACATTCCCGTTATCTCGCTCAATTTCAACAATATGGAGAAGAACGACGGCTTCAAAATAACCCTGCCGATGCTTTCGGACGGCATACGCGCGATATGCTACGGCGACCTTATAATGCGCTGTCTGTACCGCACGCGCCCTTACGAGCTTGTGCCGGGATCGGCGAACGAGCTGCGCGACAAGTGGCAGAAAATATGTATCGACAGCGTTACGGGCGTAAAAAAGCAGAGCCCGTCAAAGCTGTGCAGGGCGATAGTTGAGGATTTTGAAAATCTGCCGGCTGACAGAACGGTCAAAAAGCCGCGCGTCGGCGTCGTCGGAGAGATACTCGTAAAATATATGCCGCTTGCGAACAACAAAATAGTCGAGCTGCTTGAAAAGGAGGGCGCGGAGGCGGTCGTGCCGGACCTGCTCGATTTCTTCGATTATTATCTTTTCAACCTCGATTACAAACACAAGTATTTCGGCAAGAGCTGGAAGGAATCGGCGCTGTCGAAGATCGGCATAGCGGCGCTTACGTCGGTAAGGAAACCGGCTATGGAGGCGCTAAAAAACAGCAGGGTCTTCAGCGAATCGATGGAGATAGGCGACATAGCGGAGCTTACGAAGCCGTTTTTGTCCGTGGGCAACCAGTACGGCGAAGGGTGGTTTCTGGCGGGCGAAATGGCTGAGCTGATAAGCTCCGGCGTGCCGAATATAGTCTGCATACAGCCGTTCGCGTGTCTGCCGAACCACGTCGTCGGCAAGGGCGTTATAAAGCAGATGAAAAAGGTGTACCCGCAGGCGAATATCGCCGCCGTCGACTACGACCCCGGCGCGTCCGAGGTAAACCAGCTCAACCGCATAAAGCTTATGCTCGCCGCGGCGAAAAGAGAGAAAAAGTAAAAAACGAACCGGAAAAGCGGCTGTGCTTTTCCGGTTTTGCAATGCGCTTATAAACAGAATTCGTTTAAAAACGTCCGCGCGTTGTTATACAGCACGTCTTCGCGCTCCTTGTCAGTCAGATCGAGGGCGAAGAAGCGCGGCAGCTCGGTATCCGGGTATTTTACGGGGTAGTCCGTGCCGAACATCATATGCCCGACTCCGAGCGCGCTTATTATCCCGTCGGCTCTTTCGGGCGTCATAGCCCATAAAGCGGAGGACGTGTCGTACCATACGCGGTCGTTTCCGCGCAGGTATTCTATCGCTTCGTCGTTTGCCATATAACCGCCGAGATGCGCGGCGACGACGGTCAGCTTGGGAAATTCCTTCAGGATTTTCGCAAGCTTGTCGGGTGAAGAGAACTGATACCGCGGTCTGTTGTCGCCGCTGTGAAAGTATATCGGGAATCTGCCGTTCGCCGCGTCGTAAAGCGGGTAAAGCCGTTTGTCGTCAATATCGACGCCCTGTATGTCGGGGTGTATTTTTATTCCCGAAAGACCGTTTTCGACGCAGAACTCTATTTCCTCCTCCATATTGTCGCAGGGGTGCATGCCGCCGAAGGCGTACGCCTCGAAGCCGTCCTCGCGCCCGCGCTTCACGGCGGAAATTATGGATTCGTTCACGCGGTGTATCTGATGTGCGTTTGTGGCGACGCAAAGCAGAAGAAAGCCGCTTACGCCGTTTTTTCTGCAATGCTCCGTAAGATCGCCGTATTTTCCCTTGCCCTCGGATACGAATTCATAAAAGTTATCGAGCGCGGCGACGGCGCGCTCCGCTATGGCGTCGGGATAAATATGCGTGTGTGCGTCAAATATCTTCATCAAGCGACCTCATATAATCGGCGTAGCTGTGGAACGCTATGCCGGAGCCCTCGAGCTCGGGTACCCAGCGTTTTACCCATTCGTATGAATAAAAGCCGTCGAAGCCGACGCGGTCAAGCTCTTTTTTTACTTCCTCAACGGGGATGTCGCCGTAGCCCATAAGCGCGTATTTTACCGCGCCGTTTTCTATATACGAGTCCTTGACGTGTACGTGCTTTACGTACTTGCCGATGTTTTTCGCCGTTTCCGCCGGGGATTCGCGGTAAAATCTGTACGGGTGGTGTATATCCCAGATAACGCCGGAATTTTCCCTGTCCGACAGCTCCATCAGCTTTTTCATATCGGAGCTTTTTGCCAGGATGCCGTTCGTTTCTATAAGAAGCGTCACGCCGTAGGGCTTTGCGAGGTCGCAGAATCTTCCGTACTGCTCCGCCAGCTCCGCGACGGTCGTTTCGTACTGCGGCTCGGGCGTTTTTTCGCCCATTATGCGCACGTATTTAACGCCGAGCTTTTCCGCAAGCTGAGCGTACGCAAGTATCTCAAATTCCGCGAGAGGCAGCTGCGACGGGTCGGAAAGATACGCCGCCGTCGTGAAAAGCGGTATCTGCAAGCCCGCGTTTTTAAGCGTTTCCTTTGTTTTTTCTATATTCTCGTGGCTGAAAATGCTCATTTTCGGCGCGAACATCTCTCTGCCTATGCCGCGTATCTCCACGCCGTCATAGCCCAGATCGCGCGCCGTGGCGTATATGTCGCTCCATTGCCATTCCGGGCAGCCGAGCGTTGAAAACGATAATTTCATAAAAACCTCCTTACGCCGTAACTATCGACGCCGCGTCCTGCAAGCCGAGCATTTCGGTCGCCCGGTCGCGCAGCTTGAATTTCTGTATCTTTCCCGCGGCGTTCATCGGAAAGCTGTCCGTTATTATAACGTATTTCGGCACCTTGTGGCGCGCCATGCTCGCAAGCACATAGTCCTTTATCTCCTGCTCCGTCACGGTCATGCCCTCGTTCGGTATCACGAAAGCGCAGATCTCCTCGCCGTACTGAACGCTCGGCACGCCGACGACCTGCACGTCGCGCACCTTTTCGTGCGTGTAGAGGAAATCCTCTATCTCCTTCGGATAAATGTTTTCGCCGCCGCGTATTATCATATCCTTTATGCGCCCGGTTATTTTGTAATATCCGTCGGGCATACGGCACGCCAGATCTCCGGTGTGGAGCCAACCGTCGCCGTCTATCGCCTGCGCGGTCGCCTCCGGCATTTTGTAGTAGCCCTTCATTATATTGTAGCCGCGCGCGCAGAATTCTCCGTTCACACCGTCCGGCAGCTCGGCGCCGGTCTCGGGGTCGACTATTTTCGTTTCTATGTGCGGCATCGCCTTGCCGACGGAATTTACGCGGTGATCGAGCGTTTCGTCCGTCGTCGTCATCGTACAGCCGGGCGAAGCCTCGGTCTGACCGTACGTTATCGTTATCTCGCGCATACCCATTTCGTCTATAACGCGCTTCATCATCTCGACGGGACACGGCGAGCCCGCCATGATGCCCGTGCGGAGACAGAATTTGTATTTTTTGAAATCGGGATGCTGGAGCATCGCTATATACATGGTCGGAACGCCGTGCACCGCCGTGCATTTCTCCGCGTCGAGCGTTTCAAGCACCTCGAGAGGGCGGTAGTAATTCACAGGCACCATCGTCGTGCCGTGCGTTATGCACGCCATTATCGCGAGCACGAGCCCGAAGCAGTGGAAAAACGGCACGGGTATGCAAAGCCTGTCCGCGGGCGAGAATTTCATACAGTCGCCTATCGACAGACCGTTGTTCAGTATATTGTAATGCGTCAGCATAACGCCCTTCGGGAAGCCCGTCGTGCCGGACGTGTACTGGATATTCACGACGTCGTGTATATCGCATTTCGCCTTCGCCTCCGAAAGCTCCCTGTCGGATACGTTTTCGCCGAGCTTTTCAAGCTCCGTCCACGGTATCATACCCGGCTCGTTCACGTCCGCGTCTATCGTTATGATATGGTGAAGATACGGCAGGCGCTTCGATCTGAAGCCGTCGCCCTGCTTCGCCGCCTCGGGCACGAGCCTTTTCATTATATCGACGTACGAGGTGTCCTTGAAGCCGCGGCTCATAACGAGGCACGCGCTGTCGGACTGCTTCAGAAGGTACTCCGCCTCGTAGATTTTATAGTTCGTATTTACGGTGACGAGCACCGCGCCGATCTTCGCCGCGGCGAACAGCGTTATTATCCATTGCGGATAATTCGTCGACCACATGGCTATGTGATCGCCTTTTTTCAAGCCGAGCGCAAGAAACGATTTCGCTATCCTGTCACATTCTTCATCAAGCTGGCGGTACGTACGCGCGTAATCAAAGCCCGAATGGTATTTTACCGCGGGCTGATCCGGCATGACGGCGGAAAGATATTCTATCTGTCCGCTTATCGTCCTCTCAATAAATTCCGACATTTGAAATTCCCCCCCGGAAAGGTCAATCCTTTACGAATTCCGCGTATATGGCGCGGACCGCTTTTTCGTAATCCTTTTCCTCTATTCCTATTATTATGTTTATCTCGTCAGAGCCCTGATCTATCATCTTTACGTTTATATCCGCCTCGGCTATCGCCTTGAATATCTTCGCCGCGGTGCCTTTCGATTTTACCATCGCGCGTCCCACGACGGCTATCAGAGCTATCCCCTCGTCTATGCTGACCGTGTCGGGGCACGCCTCCTGCTGTATGCCGTTTAAAACGTAGTCGAGCCTGCCGGAAAGATCGGAGCTTTTTATTATAACGCTCATCGTGTCGATACCGGAGGGCAGATGCTCGAAGGAAATGTTCTTCTTTTCAAGCACGGACAAGACCTTTCTGCCGAAGCCTATCTCCACGTTCATAAGGTCCTTCGATATGTTTATCGCGGTAAAGCCCTTTTTGCCGGCTATTCCCGTTATTATGTTCTTCGTGTCGTATTCCGGCGTTTCGGCGACTATCATCGTGCCTCTGTCCTCCGGTCTGTCCGTGTTCTTGATGTTTATCGGTATGCCCGCTATCTGAACCGGGAAGATCGAATCCTCGTGTAAAACAGTCGCGCCCATGTACGAAAGCTCGCGCAGCTCGCGGTACGTTATCGTGTTTATGACCTTCGGGTCCTCCACCACGCGCGGATCAGCCATCAAAAAGCCGGAAACGTCCGTCCAGTTCTCGTAAAGCTTCGCGTTTGCGGCGCGCGCCACGATAGAGCCGGTTATATCCGAGCCCCCGCGCGAAAACGTCTTTATCGTGCCGTTCGGCATAGCGCCGTAAAAGCCCGGGAACACCGCGCGTTCGTGACGGCGGAGCCGCGCGGAAAGCACGTCGTTCGTATACTCGGCGTTGAAGGTGCCGTCGTTGTTGAAGAATATGACCTCGCGCGCGTCGATAAAATCATAGCCCAGATACGAGGCTAAAATAATGCCGTTCAGATACTCCCCGCGGGAGGCGGCGTAATCGCGGCCGGTCATGTTGTACATACCGTTTCTTATGCGCTCAAGCTCGCGGTCGACGGAAAGATCGAGACCGAGCCCGGCGATTATCTCGTTGTATCTCTCCGTTATCTCGTTGAAAAGCACGTCAATGTTCTCGCCCGCCGCCGCTTTTTCGTAACAGAGGTAAAACATATCTGTTATTTTGAAATCGCCCTTGAAGCGTTTGCCCGGCGCGGAAACGACGACGTACCGTCTGTCCTCGTCGGCGCGGACTATTTCCGCCACCTGCTTGAATTTTTCGGCGTCGGCAAGCGAAGTGCCTCCGAATTTCGTAACTGTTGCAGACATATGTAAACTCCTTACGTTATTGTTGTTTTTCAGACGTGCCGGCATACCGTCCGGGCGTCATATACAGGATCGGGGTTTTTCATACGGCGCCGTCCTTTGCGCCGCTGTCCTTATGCACTCCGAGCATAAGCGCGAGAGCTTTTTTCTCGTCGTCGAATTTGCCGAAGGTCAGGCGCACGTCGCCCGACTGCCCGCACAGAGCAAGCCCGCCTTCGCCGTCGCGCTCGACCGTGAAAAACGAGGTCTTGAAAGGCTCCGCGTCGGACAGGATATAGACGTATTTACAGTCGCCGGGTATATCCGGCTCGGGCATTTCAAGCGTAAGGCACACCGTTTTTTCGTCGAGGCGCGCGGCGTCGAAGCCGAAGCTCTCCGCGCCTCCCTCAAACTCCTCGCCCTCCTGCCTGTAAGCCGATACGCACAGGCGGTAAAGAAGCGTGCTTTTTTGTATCATAAGCACGGAAACGAAATCTCCGCCGCGCCTGTCAAGCAAATAAGGCAGCATTATGTGTTCAAAAACGTATCTCGCTCTCATATCATATTCCCGACGTCAAGTATTTGATACGATATAATAACATAAAATTTTATCATTGTCAATGTGCATTTTGATATTGTTTTGTGTATTTTGAAAGAATTATTTCGTCAAATTGCATTTTTACACTTTATTTCACAATTTCACGGTTGAAATCGTTATATAAATTGTGATAATATCGGTTAGTATGAAAAAATAAGGATATACGATGAAAAACGCAAAAACGATTCTTGCCTTTCTGCTCGCCGCGGTAATGCTTTCGACCGCCGCCTGCACCGGCTCCGCGGAGACGGCGGAGACGACCGGAACGGACTTGACGGCGGCGGAAACGGATAACGCGGCCGAGCCGGAAACGACCGCGGCGGAGACCGCGGAGCCGGAGAAAAAGGACGAGCGCCTTGCGCCGGTCTTCTCCCTCAAGGGCGGATTTTACGACGGAGAGCAGGCTCTTTCGCTTTCGCTTCCCGAGGGCGCGCCGGAGGGCGCATACATAACGTACACGACCGACTGCTCCGAGCCGAAAAAAACATCTGAAAAATATGAAAAAGAAATAACCGTCTTGAAAAACGACGCGTCGGTCATACGCGCCGCGTGCTTCGGCGCGGACGGAAAATATCTCGGCTATATAAGGACCGCGACGTACGTAAAGGCGCAGAGCGGCAGATACGATATACCCGTCGTTTCGCTCGTCACGAGCGAGGACAACCTTTACGGCAAAAAGGGCATAATCGACCACCCGACAAACTCCGGCAAGGAGTGGGAACGCCCGTGCCACGTCGAGATATTCAAAGCTGACGGCGAGCGCGTTATCTCACAGGACGCGGGTCTGCGCATTTTCGGCGGCTCGTCGAGAACGCTGCCTCAGAAATCCTTCCGTGTCATAGCGCGGCGCGACGGATATTACGACGCGATGAAATACAACGGCAACGGATCGTTCGATTATCCGCTGTTTGACGGCAGAAAAGCGCCGGACGGAGAAGTCCTTGCAAGATATGACAGATTCATATTGAGAAACGGCGGAAACGATTCCATCCAGGCGACTGCCGCCGACCCCGATATGATGACGCTCACGCGGGACGCGGCGGCTAACGCCTTCGCCGCAAAATACGCGCCGGAGCTGACGTATCAGTCCTCGCGCTTCGCCGTCATTTATCTCAACGGCGAATACTACGGCATCCTCGATATGAAGGAGGATATAAACGACGACTATATGCAGAACGTCTACGGGCTCGACAAAACGCATATCACGGTCATAAAATCAGAGCTCGACACGACAAGGCACTGCGACAAGCACGAAAACGGCGGTCAGTGCCGTTTCGACGACGTGTGGTTTTACTACGAGGTCGACGAGGGCGAGGACTCCGAGCTTGACGAATATCTTAAAATGTGCAGGGCGGCGCGCGAGGCGTTAAGCGGCGACAAAGCCGCGCTCGACAAGGCTTATAAGGCGCTGTCCGAACAGCTCGACACGGAAAGCTTTATGAAATACTGCGCGATCTGCCTCTACGTCTGCAACACCGACTGGCCGCACAACAACGTAAGAGTGTGGCGATATACCGGCGAGCCGTCGGAGGGCAACGCTTACAGCGACGGAAAATGGCGTTTTTCCACGCGCGATATGGATTTCGCATTCGGCCGTTATCAATGCCTCGTCCTGCCGGAGATATACACGCAGGCAGACACGGATACGATAAAATTCACGCTCGGAAACTTCTTCGGCGGCGCGTACGACCCGAAGGAGAACTACCCCGATTCGCTTTACGTGCAGAGCCTTCTGGCGCTTTGCCTGCATAACGACAAATTCAGAGAGGATTTCATATCCTTCTGCAAAACTCTCTGCTCTGACGAAGCCGTTGTTGAGCTCAAAAGCATAATGAGCGGATACGCCGCGCAGATAAAGGACGAGCTGCTGTATCACCTCGAAAGATGGAAAGGCACGTACAGCAGGGACTACACGGCGAAAATATGGAAAAGAAATACGAGAAATATGGAAAAATGGGCTGAAAAGCGCCCGGCGAATTTTTTAAAGTTTTCGGATAAGATAAATCAATATTTCAAATAAACCGAAAGGATTCAAAAAGATGCAAAGATTCACAGGAACAGTAAGCAGGGGCATAAGAGCGCCCATCATAAGACAGGGCGACGATATAGCGCAGATAGTCGTCGATTCCGTTCTCGCCGCGTCGAAGGGCGAAGGCTTTCCGCTGCGCGACCGCGACGTTATTGCCGTCACGGAAGCGGTTGTAGGGCGCGTGCAGGGCAACTACGCGACGACGGATCAGATAGCGGCGGACGTTGCGGCGAAATTCCCCGGCGGTCATATCGGTCTTATTTTCCCGATTCTTTCGAGAAACCGTTTTGCAATATGCCTGCGCGGCATCGCCCGCGGCGTAAAGAAAATAACGCTCATGCTGTCGTACCCGTCGGACGAGGTCGGCAACCACCTGTTCGACGACGAAACGCTTGACGACGCTGACGTCGACCCGTACAGAGACGTTCTTGACGAAAAGAAATACCGCGAGCTGTTCGGTTACGTAAAGCACCCGTTCACCGGCGTTGACTACGTCGAATATTACAAGCAGCTTATAAACGACTGCGGCTGTGAATGCGAGATAATATTCGCAAACGACTGCCGCGCGATCCTCGACTACTGTAAAAGCGTCATAACCTGCGATATACATACGAGAAAAAGGACGAAAAAGAAGCTGATACTCGCCGGCTCCGACAAGGTCGTCGGACTTGACGAGATACTGACCGCGCCGGTAAACGGCTCGGGATATAACGAGAATTACGGTCTGCTCGGCTCCAACAAGGCGACGGAGGACACGGTAAAGCTGTTCCCGCGCGACTGTATGCCGATAGTTCTGAACATACAGAAACAGATACTTGAAAAGACCGGAAAGCACGTTGAGGTCATGGTATACGGCGACGGCGCGTTCAAGGATCCCGTGGGCAAGATATGGGAGCTCGCGGACCCGGTCGTTTCCCCCGCGTACACGCCGGGACTTGAAGGACAGCCGAACGAAGTCAAGCTCAAATATCTCGCGGACAACAACTTCGCGCACCTCAAGGGCGAGGAGCTTAAAGAGGCGATAGCCGATTACATAAGGAAAAAGGATTCCGACCTCGTCGGCAAAATGGTGTCTCAGGGCACCACGCCGCGCCGCCTCACCGACCTGATCGGTTCTCTCTGCGACCTGACCTCCGGCTCGGGCGACAAGGGCACGCCGATAATCCTCGTGCAGGGCTATTTTGACAATATGACCGCGGAATAAAAAACCGCGCCTGAAAAACGGTAAAATATAAACCGGCTGAAACAGGGAACGTCGATCCTTGTTTCAGCCGGCTTTTATCGTTTATAATTTCGTTTTTATTTCTTGAACAGCCCGAAAAAGCCTTTTTTCTTCGGCTGCATAAGAAGCATCTGCTCGAATTTTTCTTTAAGCGAGAAATCCTTTGAGAATACGGATTCCGCGTCGACCTTCAGCTGCTCGAGCTTTCTCGAATTCAGCCTGTTCACCTTGTCGGCGACGACCTGAAGCTCCTCGTCGGACAACGTCGTGTAGACGAACTGTAAGAACACGCAGAAATCGGTGTAGTCGCTCGCGTGCTTCGACTGATTCAGCCATTCGTCGCAGAAGCATTCCGCAAACTGCTTTGACTGACCGCGGGAGAGCGTAAAGAGGCTGTATACGTACGGTATCTCCTCCGCCTCCGCGTTCTCCGCGAACAGAGGCAGAAGCCAGCTGAGGTACGTCGAGCTTTCGCCGTCCGTGAAGCCGGTAAGGTCTATCTGCTCCTTTTCGGTAAGCGAGGACAGATAAGGTTTCGCCGAATGGTAGTCCTTTCTGTTGTTTATGCCGCAGGCGGCGACGCCGAAGGCGAGGCACAAAAGCTTGCCCGAAAGCTCCTTTCCGCGTATACGGCATTCGTATTCGCAGACGTCGTTTATCACCTTTTCGGATTCTTTGTTCGGCTTGTTGAACTTTATGCGCGATATCACACCGTCAAGCACCGGGTCGGAAACGTCGGTTATCAGCCTGTCGGAGAGGAGTATCGAGAAGATAAGCTCCTCCGCCTCCTTTATGTTCTCGGGCTTCTTGCGCTTGTAGTTTTCGTAATATTCGGAGAGCGCCGCCGGCAGATACCTCTGCGCGTAATCGGGCGATGCGGCGAAATATTCCGTGTGATGCTCGGTCAGAAGCTGGCTCGTTTCCTTTACGTCGTACGTTTCTATCATCTGACGCAGAGTAGACCACATAAGGTCGTATTTTTCAGCCGCGGCGAGGAAGTTGAACAGCTCTTTCCGTCTGTCCTTCATACGCGCCGCCGCAAGCTCGGAAAACGCCGTGGTAAGATTTACCTGCACCGGCAGTCCGTCCGGTATGCCGTCCGTCACGGCTTCGAGGTTTTCCTCTACCGTGCAGAAGCGCTTAACGTCGTCGGAGAACAGCGACAAAGCGTGCTCGGACGCCGCTTTATCGGCGCCGCAGGCGTAACGCTCCTTCATAACGCTCGACAAAAATCCGCCTATCTTTTCGGCAGGGGAAAGACATTCGTAGCTCGACGCGTGGCTGTGTACGTATTCGGATACGAGCGAAACGATGAAGTCCGCCTTCCATTCGACGTGCTGATATCCCGCCACCCATAAAAGCGCCTTGCGGCTCTTTTCGGTCATAAGCTCGTCGGTTATGTTGATGCCGGCGAAGGCGGTGAGCTTGCGCACGCCTTCGAAATAGTCGTTGAACGAGCCGGACGTCGTGTCGCGCGCTATCATCGCCACGGGCACGGAGTCGACCGCAAGCGCGCGGAAGCCGTTTTGCAGAACGAGCGAGGCGTCCTTGTAGATCGCGGACATATATGCTAAGATCTTCGTTATATACTGCGTGCCGAAGCCGAGTATCGCCTCGCTCACGCAGAGCATGGATTCAAACAAAAGCAGTTTGCCGCCGTAGCGCGCGTGCCTTCCGGAGTATTCGGCTATTCTGTCGAATTCTGTTTCCGCGACGGCGCGGAAGCTGTCGGACGAGTTGGTATAGCAGTTTGAAGCGCGGCTCATAAGATACGCCGGGCTTATCGCCGGGGTAAGGCGTTCGGTATCGCAGAAAAGCTCAACGTACGTGTGGAACACCTTCAAAAGGTCGTAATTGTGGAGCATCGTCTCCTCGATAAAGGAGTAAAAAGGCTCGTCCGCCTCGTCGATCGTGGGATCGAAGCAGTCGCCGGTCGTAAGGTCGAAGACGAAAAATCCGTTTTCTTCACAGCTCTGTCTGTCGTACGCCGTGCATTGAGCGACGACGCCGCAAATATCGACGCCGGCGGCGGCGGGATCGTAGGCGTACGTCGAAAACGATATCTTTTTGGCGTAGGAGAGTGGCAGAGCGTAGTTCAGCGCGGCGATCCAGAGCACCGTGTTCTCCTGCTCGTCGCAGATTATTATCCTGCGCTTCGTTTCCTCTCTGTGTATAAGCGCCCAGAGCATACTGCGGAAAACGTGAAAATAACCGGGGTTGGATAAGAATTTCATCACCTTGTTGACGGTTATCGTCCCGCCCTGCGTCAAAACCGGCGCGCCGATATAGCCCACGCCGTTTTCGGCGTTTACCGCCTCGGGCGAGGGCGCGGAAAGGAACGACGGAGAGTCGATAAAGTCGCACGGATACGTGCGTATATCCTCCGGCGAAAACAGAACGGTGTGGCTTATGTGGTTTTCGCCGCCCGTGAGCGTGCTTTTTCCGAGACAGGCGGAGCGCGTCATCGCGCAGGCGCCGCCCTTGCAGTTATATGTATACGACACGGGCATGAGCGCCAGTATGCGCTCGCTGTATTCGGGATTCACAACGTCAAGCTCGGGGGCTTTATAGTCAAACAGCGAATCACCGAATTCATTTTGCCTGGGAAAATCCCTGTCGGAGCTCAGAACGCCGAAGCCGGCGCCTCCCCCGTACAGACCGCTTTTTCTGCCCGTATAGATGATCTGGTGAAAGCTCATTGTATATATCTCCTTTATATGATAATATCCTAAAATATATCATATCACAAGATACGGAAAAATGCAAGAGAAATATTAAAATTTATCAAAAGATATTATCGGCTATTGACTTTTGCTTTCGTTTGTTGTATAATCAGATCAGGAAATACAAAAAGGGGGTAACCGAAAATGAGTGTTAAGGACAGCTGGAAGGACACGGGCAAGGGTCTCGGCAAATCGTTCGCCGGTCTCGGAAAGTCCATCGTAAAGTCCGTTAAGGTAGGCGCCGACAGGATCCTCGACGAGGAACCGAGAGACGAAAACGGCAACGTTATACAGACAGACCTGCGCGAAAGCTGGAGCGAGGTCGGACATAACTTCGGCGTCGCCGGCAAATCGCTCGGCAAAGCCGTATCCGGCACCGCACGCAAGGTCGCCGATAAGATAGACCCGGACGAAAAACAGACGGAAGAGGAAGCGTCCGGACCTGCGGAGCCCGCCGGCGAAGAGCCGAAGGCGGAGGAATAAAAATATCACGGTCGGAGAAAGCTCCGACCGCGATTTTTTTGCCGTTTGCAGGGGAGGGGTCTGCCCTCCCGCAAATTACCGCCGCATAATAAACGAAGCCGCTTGTAGGGGAGGGGTCTGCCCTCCCGCAAATTGCCGCCGCATAATAAACGAAGCCGCTTGTAGGGGAGGGGTCCGCCCTCCCGCAAAGTTCCGCCGTATAATAAACGAAGCCGTTTGTAGGGGAGGGGTCTGCCCTCCCGCGGCAAAAGTTTATAAAGAATAAATAAAAAAGAATAAATAATAAAAATCGGAAACGAAATCCACCTGTGCAGGGCGGGTGAAATTGCCTGCGGCGGCGCAGTTTGCGCGCAGCGCAAACGGAAATATTTTCCGTTTTCAAATAAGATATAATGATGCGAACCCGGCTCGGAAAATATTTCAATTCCGTGCCGGGATGTTTATTGTATTTTCCGTTTTTGCTTATGCGGCACGGAAAGCGCCGCCGCGAAGCGAAGGTGCATATTACGGTAAATATTACTCCTTCCGTCTCGCGCCAGGCGCGAGCCACCTCCCTCAAAGAGGGAGGCGAAAAAAAGACGGGATCGCTCCCGTCTTTTTTGTTGTTTGAATCACTTCTTGCCTATAAGCTCGTTGTACTTGCCTCTGGCGGTGTAATGAGTGTGGAGAAGCTCGTGAGACTTGTGTCCGCACGGCTCGCCCAAAAACTCTTTATACAGCTTGATT
>CACZVC010000010.1 GCA_902784545.1 uncultured Ruminococcus sp.
ACTTGAACAGATACTGCCGGAATTTCCCGTGACGGAGATAGATATCGGTCTGCCCGAATATATAAAAGCGCTCGGGCGCGATCATCATATTTACAGATCCGTGACGGAAACGGCGCTTTCGCTCGCCTCGTCCGCAGAGAAAATAAAGGACGTAAGGGCGGCGTTCGAGAATTTGACGGATAATGAAAATATAGAAAGCTCGGAAATAAACGAAATAGATTACGGCACGGGCAGGGTCAGCATCACGGCGGCGCTCGATCCGCAGTTATATTACGCGTCCGTATCTGAAATATCGGGATGCGATATAAAAAACGACGCCGAGCTTTTTGATACGGTAAGGAAAATGAAGCAAAACGAGGAAAAATACGGAAAATACGTGACCGCGATAAACGAAGCGGAGGAAAACGGCTACGGCGTAGTCACTCCGGGACTTGAGGATATGAAGATAGAAGCGCCGGAAATAGCGAGGCAGCCGGGCGGTTACGGCGTAAGGCTCAAAGTAGCGGCACATACGACGCATATCATAGGAGTGGACGTAATGACGGAGATAAATCCCGTGGTCGGCACGGAGCAGCAGTCGAACGATCTGGCGAACTATCTGAGCCGCGAATACGACAGCGATCCCGAAAGCCTGTGGAACACGAATATGTTCGGCAAGACTCTGAAGGAGCTTGCGGACGAGGGGCTGGCGGAGAAGACGGACCATTTGTCCGGCGCCTCAAAAGCCAAATTCGCGGAAACTCTGCAAAGGGTGATAAACGAGGGCTCGAGCGGTATGATATGTATTATCCTGTAAAACCACGCCTGCGCGTGGCGTACGGGGCGCGGCAGTCGTAAAACCGCGCCTCTTTTTTATGTTAAATTCGCAAAATGCGAACGTCACACAAACGTATTGTGCAAAATCACGGCGCCGGTGAATAATTATTCAGCCCGTGTAACGAAAAATATTTAATAAAAGCTATTGAAATATCGGTTTATTTGTAGTATTATATTTATAATACAAACGCGAGAGGGCAAATATGGCTGACATAAAAGATTATCTGAATGAAAACGGAATACCGTACGACGATAATAAATACGCAAAGGATTTTACCACGTTCAAAATAGGCGGCAGGTGCTTCGCCGTTTATCCCGGCGACGCGGACGGTCTTGTAAGCACGGTGAGATTCTGCCGCGAAAACGGAGTGCGTTATACGGTCATAGGCTGCGGCTCAAACGTTTTGTTTTCCGATAACGGCTTTGACGGCGTCGTGATAATAACGACCGGCATAAAAAGCGTAAAGCGCGAGGGCAACGTCATAAAAGCTGACTGCGGCGCGGCGCTGCACACCGTTTGCAAAGCGGCGTACAACGGCTCGCTTACCGGGCTTGAATTCGCTTACGGCATCCCGGGATCGATTGGCGGCGCGGTGTTTATGAACGCGGGCGCGTACGGCGGCGAAATGAAGGACGTTATAAGCAAAGTCACCGCTTATTCCGTACGCGACGGTAAAACGATCGAGTTTGACAACGCGTCCTGCGGCTTCGGATACAGGAACAGCGTTTTCACAAGCGGCGATCATATAGTTCTGAGCGCCGAAATATCGCTTGAAAAAGGCGATAAAGATGAGATAAAAGCGAAAATGGACGATCTTCTCGGCCGCCGCAAAAGCAAACAGCCGCTGAATTATCCGAGCGCAGGTTCTGCTTTCAAGCGTTATCCCGGAAGATATACGGGACAGATGATAGAGGAAGCGGGTTTGAAGGGCTATACCGTCGGCGGCGCTCAGGTTTCCGAAAAACACGCCGGATTTATCATCAACAAAGGCGGCGCGACCGCCGACGACGTTATGAAGCTGATCGGATATATTAAGGAAGTTATCAGAAAGCGCGAGGGCGTGGAGATAGAACCGGAGATAAGGGTGATATACTGATGTCGTTTTCAAGTGAAGCAAAAGAGGCTCTGCTCGACGAGCTTCCGTCAAGAATGTGCTGTAAAAAAGCGCTTCTTTTCGGATTTCTTACGTATTCGAGCGTATTCAGCAGAGAAAAAATAAAATTCATAACCGAAATAAAGCCCGCCGCGGACGCCGTCGCGGCGCTTCTTGACGACCTGTACGGCATCAAAAGCAATCTCTACGTCTCCGAGCATAAGAAAAGCCGCGAGGACGAGGAAAAAAGCGGCGCCGTGAACAGTTATAAAATAACCGTATCGGACAGACGCGAGATCGCTAAAATGAGCGCGGATTTCAAAAAAGACAATATATCGCTTTACCGCGTGAACAAAAACATTTTCGATCAGCGCTGCGGCAAATGCGCCTCGTTTTATCTGCGCGGCGCGTTTATCGCCTCGGGTACGGTAAGCAAGCCCGAAAGCTCGTTCCATCTTGAAATATCCACTCCTTATAAGAATCTTGCGTCGGATACGACGGAGCTTTTCGGCGAGGCGGGTATTTCTCCCAAAAACGCGGTAAGAGGCTCGAATAACGTCATATATCTGAAAAAATGCGACGATATAGCCGATTTTCTCGCGTATATCGGCGCATCAAAGGCCGGTTTTGATTATATAAACGAGGCTATACTGCGCGAAAGCCGCGGCAGCGCGAACAGAGCCGTCAACTGCGATACGGCGAATATAAAAAAGACGGTAATGGCGGCGAGCGAGGTCATGTCCGCCGTCGCGTATCTTAAAGAAAACAATCTTATGGACAAGCTGCCCGAGGAGCTTCGGAAGACCGCGGAGTTGAGATACGCAAACCCGCAGGCTTCTTTAGCCGAGCTTTCTGAAATGTCCGTCCCGAAGCTGACGAAATCGGGGCTTAACCACAGATTGAAAAGAATAACTGATCTGTACGAAAAGTATAAAAGAGGTATCGGTAATTGAGCTTTGTACATTTACACGTCCACAGCGAATACAGTCTGCTCGACGGAGCGTGCCGCGTTAAGGATATACCGAAGGCGGTAAAGGCGCTCGGTCAGGACTGCGTTGCGATAACGGACCACGGCGCCATGTTCGGCGCCGCGGAGTTTTACGGCGCGTGCAAAGCCGAGGGTATTAAGCCGATAATCGGCTGCGAGGTCTACGTTGCGCCGGAAACGAGATTCGATAAAAAGCGCGACGACGCGTATAACCATCTCATTCTTTTATGCAAAAACGAAACCGGTTATAAAAATCTCATATACCTCGTATCGAAGGGATATACGGAGGGCTTTTACGTAAAGCCGCGTATCGACCTCGAGCTTTTGTCGTCTCACGCGGAGGGGCTTATCTGTCTGTCCGGCTGTCTTGCCGGTTATATACCGCAGATGATACTGCGCGGCAATTACGACAGAGCGAAGGAATACGCGCTTATGATGTCGCGCCTTTTCGGAAAAGACTGCTTTTATCTCGAACTTCAGGATCACGGCTCCGAGGAAGAGGAGCTTGTATTGAAGGAGCTTCTTCGTATGTCGGAGGAGACCGGCATACCGACGGCGGCGACGAACGACGCGCATTACATATCAAAGCGCGACGCGGATATGCAGGCGATACTGCTTTGCATACAGACGAAAAACGTAATATCGGACGGCAGACCGATAGGCTTCGACACAGACGAGTATTATCTTAAATCCGAGCTTGAAATGCAGAAGATATTCGGCAAGAATTCGCCGGCGATAGAGAATACGAAAAAGATCGCCGATATGTGCGGATTCGAGTTTGATTTTTCGCGCCTGTATCTGCCGCGTTATAAAACGCCGGACGGCGTACCCGCAAAGGAATATTTAAGAAATCTCGCTTTTTCGGGATTGCAGAGACGAAAAAACGACGGCACGCTTAAATTCGACGGCGCGTTTACTGAAAAGGATTATATCGAGCGCACGGAATACGAGCTGTCTGTCATCGACAAAATGGGCTTCAACGAGTATTATCTGATAGTCGCCGATTACGTCGGCTACGCGAAAAACAACGGCGTGACAACGGGTCCCGGCAGAGGCTCGGGCGCGGGCAGTATCGTCGCTTTCCTTATCGGGATAACGGACGTGGATTCGATAAAATACGGTCTTATGTTCGAGAGATTCTTAAATCCCGAGCGCAAGGGAATGCCCGATTTCGACGTCGATTTCGCCGATACCGAACGCCATAAGGTCATAGAATACATAACCGAAAAATACGGCAGAGACAGGGTGAGCCAGATAATCACTTTCGGCACGCTCGCCGCGCGCGCCGCCGTGCGCGACGTCGGACGGGCTATGGGTATGTCCGTCGCCGAGGTCGACCCGGTGGCAAAGCTGATACCGTACAGGATAAAAAGATCCGCCGAGGAAAACGACGGCGAGGAGGGCTTCGTAAAGGTGGAATCCGTCGCGGACGTGCTGAATTCGCCCGAGGGCGCGGAGCTTAAAGCGCGTTACGACAGCGAGCCGAAGATCAGAGTCCTGCTTGACAATTCAATGTCCGTCGAGGGTATGCCGCGCAACGTGGCGACGCACGCGGCGGGTATAATAATCACCGAAAAGCCGGTATGGGAATACGTGCCGATGTGCGTGAACGGCGACGTTACGCTTACTCAGTACGACAAGGATATGTCCGAAAAGGTCGGGCTCGTCAAATTCGATATTCTCGGCATAAGCTATCTTTCCATTATAGCGGATACGGAAAAGCAGATACGCGAGTACGAGCCGGATTTCGATATTTCCGAAATACCGCTCGACGACGAAAAAACGCTGTCTCTCATAAGCACGGGCGACACGGGCGGCGTTTTTCAGCTTGAAAGATCCGGTATGAGAAAGGTTCTTGTACAGCTCAAACCGAGCTGCTTCGACGATATAATAGCCGTTATAGCGTTATACCGTCCGGGGCCGATGAAAAACATACCGACGTTTATAGAAAACCGTCACGACACGTCGAAAATAACGTATTTGTCCGATAAACTGAAACCGATACTCGACGTGACCTACGGAGTTATCGTGTATCAGGAGCAGGTGCTTCAGATATTCCGCGCCGTCGCGGGCTATTCCTTCGGACGTGCCGACGTCGTGCGCCGTCTTATGAAAAAATCAGACGCCGCGAAAATGAAACAGCAGCGCGATATATTCATAAACGGCGAGGAGGAGGACGGGAAAATAACAGTACCCGGCGCGGTCCGTCTCGGACTTGAAGCGGAAAAGGCGGACGAGCTGTTTTCACAGATGGAATCCTTCTCCGGCTACGCCTATAACAAATCACACGCCGCGTCCTACGCGTTTCTGACGTACAGAACGGCGTATCTGAAATGCCATTATTTCGCCGAATATATGTCCGCGCTTCTTACGAGCGTTCTCAGCAAAAGCCTTGACAAGACCGCGGAATACATAAGCGAATGCGCAAAGCACGGTGTCAAGGTCCTGCCGCCGGATATAAACGAAAGCAATATTTATTATCACGTCGTCGGTAAAAACGGCGAAAAAAACATACGCTTCGGCTTACTTGCGATCAAAAACGTCGGCGGCAATTTCATCGCGAGCATAATAAAAGAGCGCGAAAACAGAAGATTCGTTTCGTTATCTGACTTTATCCGCCGTATGGCTCCGTACGACTGCAACAGAAAACAGGTCGAGGCGCTTATAAAAAGCGGAGCGTTCGACTGCTTCGGCGTTTACCGCAGTAAAATGCTCGCCGTGTACGCTGAGCTGCTCGACCGCGAGCAGGCTGCGGCAAAAAAGAGTGTTACCGGGCAGATGGATATGTTCTCGCTGTCAGGCGGCGAGGAGATGATAGGCGAGCCGGAATATCCCGATATAAACGAATTCTCGTTCCGCGATATATTAAAGCTCGAAAAAGAGGCGACCGGGTATTATTTTTCCGGTCACATCCTCGACGGATATAAAAAGCACAGCGCGGCTCTGAACGTTACGGGGATAGCCGAAATAATCTCCTCCTATTCCGACGAAAACGAGGAGGGGGACGAGGGCGACAGCGAATTCGACAATAAAAAAGTCACGGTATGCGGTATGATAAACCGCAGTACGGTCAAGACTACGAAAAAGGGCGACGATATGGCGTTTTTATCCGTTGAAGACAGATTCGGCGAGATAGAGGTCATAATGTTCCCCAAGACATACGCGTCGTTTTCAAAGTATATCTCGTACGACGAGCCCGTGTTTATAACCGGCACGGTGACGAAGCGCGACGAGGAGGCGGCGAAAATAATCTGCGACGCCTTATATACGCTTATCCCCGATGAAAAATACGCCGACCGGAAGCCGGATCAGGCTCCGGCGAAGAAAAACGGCGCAAAAAAGATATTCATAAGAGTGCCGTCGACGAACGAGGAAAAATATCCCGATATCGTGCGCGTCAAGGCTCTTGTCGGCATATACGAGGACGATTTCGCAAAAGACAGGGCGTGTCTGTATGACGCGGAAACGGGCGAATATTCATACTTTTCCGCGCCGGTCGATATAACCGACGGGATGAAAAAGGCGCTTATCGCGCTCTGCGGCGAGGAAAACGTAAGGTGAGCGTTATTCATATAAAATTTAAATTCGGATATAGAAAAGCCGTTTTGTGAATGCTATAATATAAAATATTATATTTAATTGATACAGCCTTTTTTTGGGGGTGATGGTATAAATAAGTTTTTTGAAGGACTTTCAAAGTTTTTCGGCGCCGTCGGCGGTTTTATCGGAAATACCGTCGAAAAGCTGAAAGCGGCGAGGCAAAGAGCAAAGGAAAGACGGGCGAGGCGCGACGAAAAGCGCGGCTACCATATTTACTGGGGCAAAGCCTTCAAGCGCGTTCTGTCGTTGACTTTACATTTTATCATCCGTCTTTTGTCGTATATTTTCAACGTACTTATAACGATACTGATAATCGGCATAATAACCGCTCTCGTCTGCGGAGTTGTTTTCGCGTTTTATCTCAAAAACAACATCGACCCGACGCTTGACGTCGATTACCTGCGTACCGAGCAGGACAGCACGACGATGTTCTTCTACTATGATGAAAACGGCAACGAGGTCGAGCTTGAGGATGAGCGGGTGAACGGCGGCGAAAACCGTATATGGGTGCCGCTCAGAGAGGTGCCGGATCACGTTATCGACGCTTATATAGCGATAGAGGATCACCGTTTCTGGGATCATCAGGGAGTCGACTGGTACAGGACGCTCGGCGCGGTGCAGAATTTCTTTTTGCCGTCCGGCTCGACGTTCGGCGGCTCAACGATAACACAGCAGCTTGTCAAAATGATAACCGGCGACGACCAGTATTCGATACAGCGTAAGGTGCAGGAGATATTCCGCGCGCTCTACCTTGAACAAAAGCTCGACAAAACGGAGATACTTGAATATTACCTGAACACGATATATCTGTCGCAGGGCTGCTACGGTATCAAGACCGCGGCTAAAAAGTATTTCAATAAAGAGGTGTCAGAGCTTACGCTCGCGGAGGGGGCGGCGCTCGCCTCGATCGTAAAATACCCGACGAAATACGACCCGAAGCAGAATCCGGAATACAATCTTGAAAGGCGCAACACCGTTCTCAAAACGATGTATTCCTACGGCAAAATAACGAAAGAGGAATTCGAGGAGGCGTGGGACGAGCCGCTTAAGCTCTATACGCCGCCGAAAAACACGCAGACCGAGGAACAGAAAAGTGCGCACGTTTCCTCCGACTATATCGACGCAGTTATAGAGGATCTTATAACCGATCTGATGAGGGAAAAGGGCGTGACGCGCGAAATAGCGTCCAACCTCGTTTTCTCAAGCGGCTACCGCGTATACACCTGCATGGATAAAAAAGTGCAGTCCACGCTTGAAAAGTGCTATCTTGACGAAAACTTCTTCCAGAAGGAGGAGGAGCAGAAAAGATTCATCGTTCCCCCGCAGTCTGCGATGGTCATCTGCGATCCGTATTCGGGCGACTGCCTCGGTATGATAGGCAGACGCGGAGAAAAAACGCAGAGCAGGATGTTCAACGCCGCCACTCAGGCGAGAAGGTCGCCGGGTTCGTCCTTCAAGCCGCTTGCCACGTACGGTCCGGCTATTGAGCTCGGTCTTGTCACGATGGGCACGGTCGTCGACGATACGCCCGTTACCGTAGACAACACCGGCAAGGAATGGCCGAAAAACGTCAACGGAAACTACAACGGCCTCGTGACCGTCGGCTACGCCGTGCAGGAATCGCTTAACACGATAGCGGTAAAGGTACTGCAAAGGGTGACTGTCGAGCGGTCGTACGAGTATTTGAAAAAGCTCGGTATATACAACCTTGTCGAATCGTATACGAATTCCGCGGGCATAACGATGTCCGACCTTGAGGTAGCGCCTCTGGCGCTCGGCGCCACGACGCTCGGCGTTACCGTGCGCGAAATGGCGAGCGCGTATACAACGTTCATAAACGGCGGTATTCACAACAAGTGCAGGACTTATACGAAGGTCCTTGACGGGCAGGGCAACGTCGTCCTCGAAAACAAACCGGAAAGCACGGTCGTTTTCAGCCCCGCGACCTGCAGTATCATGATAAAGATGATGGAGACCGTCGTCAAAAGAGTCGAAAGCCGCGGCATAAGAACGACGAAGCTCACGGCGTTCGCCGGCAAGACCGGTACCTCGATGTTCGATTATGACAGATGGTTCTGCGGCTTCACGCCGTATTACGTGGGAGCGGTCTGGTACGGCTTCTACGACAACTCGCCTCTCGGCAGCGGTACAGGCTGGCGTATGAACGCGGCGATAGATCTGCTCGATAAAATGATGTACGAGCTGCACAAGGATATGTATGAGGAGGCGAAGGCGGCAGGCGCCGAGCTGATACAGGAATTCCCAATGTACGGCGATATCGTTCAGGCTGTCGTGTGCAGGGATTCCGGAGAGCTTTACAATCCCGAGACCTGCGGTCACGATCCGCGCGGCGGCAGAGCTTATACCGCGTACTACGTAAACGGCACTCAGCCGACGACGTACTGCACGCGCCACGTTGTCGTCAGATACTGCAGCGAGACGGGCAAGGAAGCGAACGAATACTGCCCGGAAACGACGGAAAAGGTATGGGTGCTCAACCCCGAGCGCGATCTGCTTCCCAAAGCGACGCGCGGAAATATAGACGACGCGTATTATATGTATCATCCCGATCCGACGAGGATATGCACGGTGCATAACGAATATAACACCTGGTATCCCGAGGATACGGAGCCCGAGGAAACGGAAGAAGAAGTTATTCCGGCGGAATAAATATATAAATTATACTTGACATTTTGAAAATAATGTTGTATAATCATATTCAGATATGCATAAAGCATTTGATCAGGAGGAAAATTTCCACAATGAAAACCAAAAGAATCGTAACCTTATTGCTCGCCGCCGTTATGGTACTGGCGCTCGCCGCGTGTAATGTTCAGGGCAGCAATTACAGCGACAAAAACGCATACGTCTCGATATACGTCTACGGCGACAGCGGTAAAACGCTTTTGAGCAACGAAGCCATAAGAGTCGCGCCGATAGACGAATCGGAGCTTTCCGACGAAACTACCGAGGGCGGCCTTCTGACGGAGGAAGCCGCGCGTCAGCGTTATCGCGTAAAACCGACCGGTATGTACGCGCTTGAATTGAGCGTAAGAGCCAAGGATAAAAACGCGGAGCTTCCCGTCGTCGTCGTTTCTCAGTTCAACGGCGAGATAGAATATACTCTCGATACGGTCTTGAACAGCGTCGCCGGCAAAAAAACGGGTTCCAACGATATATACGAATGGGTATGCAAGATAAACGACGAAGTAGCAGATCCGTTCGAGAGAGAGCTTAAAACGTACGACAAGGTCGTTTTCGCTCTGCTTGAAAAGACGGAGAGAAACTTTACGGCGGCTTTTGAGATAAACAACGGCGAGGTCACGATCACGCCGGAAAAGAAGTTCACGGTATTCGGAGAAAAATCTGAGCTTACCATTTCAAAATTCCTTACGAGCGATTATCTGGACGAGGATAAGGGCACCCCCGTCAAGCCCGTAAATTCCGATCTCGGCATCACGCTGTCCGAGGACGGAAAGCGCGTAGTCAAGATAGGCAGCCTTGAAAGCGACGATACGCACCGCTGGGTATGCTACATAGGCGATGAAGAGGAAGCGGAGTATATCACCGACCTTACCGACGTCATGATAAACGAAAGACTGACAATATCTTTCGATTACCGCGAGATCCAGGTCGAGGATACGAGCACGGGCGAGGCTGAAAACACAGAAGAAGAACCCGCGTGATAATATAAATACAGTAAAACAGCCCGGACAACTGCCGGGCTTGTTTTTAAGGAAACGTTAGTCTTTACAGGACGGGATATATATGGAAAATAAAAAAGTAACAAGGACAAAAATGCGCGAGCAGGCGCTGTGCCTTCTGTTTGAATACTCGTATCACACCGAGGCGGATATAAACGGGCTCGACGAGCTTTACAAAAACGCGCTCGACTTATACGGCTACGAGGACGACGCGTATACGAGAACGGTGTTTTTCGGCGTTATAAACGAAGCTGAAAAGCTCGACGGCGTAATATCGAAATACGCGGTAGGCTGGAAGATAGAACGTATATCGCGCATATCGCTCGCCATTATGCGTTTGTGCTTATACGAATGTAAATACGTGGAGGACGTGCCGGTCGAGGCGGCGCTCAACGAAGCGGTCGAGCTTGCAAAAAAGTACGACACGGAACAGGCGCCGGCGTTTATAAACGGCGTGCTGAATTCCGCGGTAAAGGGCGAGGGGCTTATCTGATGAGCGTATCCGTTTTAGGGATAGATACGAGCAATTACACCACGTCCGTCGCCGTCTGCGTCGACGGCGTGATAACGGAGAACATAAAAGTGCCGCTCGCCGTCAGAAAAGGCGGCCTCGGT
Source organism: uncultured Ruminococcus sp. (assembly GCA_902784545.1). Classification (GTDB taxonomy): domain Bacteria; phylum Bacillota; class Clostridia; order Oscillospirales; family CAG-272; genus UBA1248. Next base: position 10,818 of record CACZVC010000010.1, read on the forward strand.
CTGCGTCAGAGCGACGCGGTGTTTTCCCACACGGTAAATCTGCCCAAAGCGTTCGGAATGATAAAAAGCGATATCAAAAGCATTTCCGCCGTCGGCTGCAGCAGCCGTCCGCGCGATATCGAAGGCTCATATATGCCGTGCTTTTTATGCGGTCATCAGACGGCGTACACCGTATCGAAAACGCTCGGGATACCGCTTTACGAAAACTCTCATCAGCAGGGGCATATAAAAGCGGCGGTCTATTCGTCCGGCATGCCGGAGTATGACAGCTTTTACGCTTATCACTTATCCGGCGGCACGTTCGAGCTTTTGAAGGTCGTTTTTGACGGTGAAAACTACGGCTGTGAGATCAGGGGCGGCACAAAGGACGTCACCGCGGGGCAGATCATCGACCGCACGGGCGTTATGCTCGGTCTCGATTTTCCGTGCGGCGCGTCGCTCGAAGCGCTTGCAAAACAGAATACGGAAAAAATACCGAAAATGAACGTATGCGTCGACAAAACGTTCTGCAACCTTTCCGGCTTGCAGAACAAGGCGGAAAAGCTGAAAAAAGACGGATACGGCGGCGCGTATATCGCCGATTACGTTATCCGCTTCATCGCGGAAACGGTAAGGCAAATGACCGACGGGGCTATGAAGGACGAGCGCCTTCCGCTTCTGTTTTCGGGCGGTGTATCGTCTAACGGATATCTTAAAAAGTATTTTACGGATATGTACGGCGCGTACTTCGCGGAGCCCGCGTTTTCGGCGGACAACGCGGCGGGTACGGCGCTTATAACGTATCAAAAGGCGGTATATGGAAAATAACACGCTGACCGTCACAAAGCTGACGGAGATAATAAAAATGATGATAGACGGCGCGCCTTATCTCAATTCCGTCGCCGTCTCGGGCGAGATATCGAATTTCAACTACCACTACGCAAGCGGACATATTTACTTTACGCTCAAGGACGAGGGCGCGCAGCTCAAATGCGTGATGTTCCGCTCGCAGGCGGTAAAGCTGAGGATAAAGCCCGAAAACGGTATGAAGGTCGTCTGCACGGGCAGGATAAGCGTTTATCCCGCCGACGGCAGATATCAGCTTTACGCAAACGACATCATAGGCGACGGCATCGGCGCGCTTTATATAGAAGCGGAGAGGATCAGAAAAAAGCTCGAGGCGGAGGGCGTTTTCGCAAAAGAGCTGAAAAAGCCGCTGCCGGGATTTCCGAAAAAGATCGGTGTTATAACCTCGCAGACGGGCGCGGCGGTGCGCGATATAATAAATATCGCGACAAGCAGATACCCGGCGTGCGAGCTGTCTGTATATCCGGCGGTCGTCCAGGGAGCGCTCGCGGTAAAAACGCTTGTAGGCGGCATTGAGTATTTCAATAAAAAGGAGCGCGTCGACGTTATTATAATCGGCCGCGGCGGCGGTTCTATCGAGGATCTGCAGCCGTTCAATACCGAGGAAATAGCGTACGCCGTAAGAGCCTCCGCCGTGCCGGTGATATCCGCGGTGGGACACGAAACGGATTTTACGGTATGCGATTTCGCCGCCGACGTCCGCGCTTCGACGCCGTCGCACGCAGCTGAGCTCGCCACGCCGGACGCGGAAACGCTTTATAAGCTGCTTTCAACGGATCTTAATATAATGAACGTCCGCGTAAAGCGGAAAATAGCGGAAAACAAGGCGCTTATCGAAAAGTATTCGGCGTCAAGAGCGTTATCGTCCTACGAAAATCAGATAGAGGACAGACGGCTGATGCTCGACGCGGTCAGCGGCAAAGCCGCGGACAAGCTGAAAATGATACTTTATAACAAGAGGAACGCGTATCAGACCGCGGCGGCAAGGCTTGAGGCGGACAGTCCCTTGAAGGTCCTGTCAAGCGGTTACGCTTACGTCGAAAAGGACGGAAAGCCCGAAACGGGCGCCGCCGCTTTCAAAAAAGGAGATAAAATCAGAATTACGTTACACGACGGCAACGTTATATCGACCGTCGACGAGGTGGAATTGAATGGAAATAAATGAAATGAGCTTTGAGCAGATAACTGAAAGAATAAATATAATAGTGGGACTGCTCGAAAACACACAGACGCCGCTTGACGAATCCCTCTCGCTTTTTGAGGAGGGCGTAAAGCTTATAAAGCGTGCGAACGAAATTCTCGATAACGCGGAAAAGAAAGTAAAAATGCTTACAGAGGAAGATATAAAATGAGCATTACGGATAAATTGAAATCATATAATGAGACGATAAACGCGTATCTGTACGATATTCTGTCAAAGCAGGACGACGATTATCCCGTGATAACCGACTCGATGGCTTACAGCGTGAAAAACGGCGGCAAGCGCATAAGACCGTTTCTGACGCTTGTGTTTTCCGAATTCGGCGGGCTCGGCAGATTTGATAAAGGCGCTTTGTCGTTCGCCTCGGCGCTCGAGCTCGTACATACTTATTCGCTTATCCACGACGATCTGCCGTGTATGGATAACGACGATCTGCGCCGCGGAAAGCCGACGAACCACAAGGTATACGGCGACGCTATGGCGACGCTCGCCGGCGACGGACTTCTGACGCTCGCGTTCGAGGTCATAGCCGACGCGGACGCGTCCGACAGGGCAAAGGTCAAAGCGGTAAAGGCTTTGTCGGAGCTTGCCGGCTATAAGGGAATGGTCGGCGGTCAGGTGATGGACCTTATCGGAGAGGAAAGAAAGCTTGACGAGCGCGAATTCATCAAAATGAACGCGCTTAAAACCGGCGCGCTCCTGCGCTGTACCGCAAGGCTCGGTCTCGCCGCGGCTGAATGCGAGGACGCCGGTAAATGCGCCGACGCGGATAAATACTGCGCCGATATAGGCCGCGCGTTTCAGATCAGAGACGATATACTTGACGTCATAGCGGATCAGTCGGAATTCGGCAAGCCCGTCGGCTCGGACGAGAAAAACGGCAAGACTACCGTTTTGTCGTATATGCCTCTCGACGACGCACAGAAGCTCGCCGAAAAGCTGACGGCAAGCGCGATAGAGGCGGTAAAAAAATACGGCGGTAAGAGCGACGATCTTATCGAGCTTGCAGAATATTTGTTAAACCGCCGCACATAATGCAAAAAAAGTGGAAAATTATTCGTATTTTTTGCATTTTTCTCTTGAAATTACAAAAATTTGTGGTAAAATATAAAGGACGGTGCAGTATCCTAGTTTGAGAGAAACCGTTTGAGGACGGGCCTAAAAATCCGTCAAAGGGCATATCGATGAAGCTCCTTGTGCCTGCTTCTTACGCCCAGTTTGGGGTGGGTGCTGGGAGATAGGTCTGAGGGCGCGCCGTAACGGCATACGGTTACGACCCTCTTACCGTGGAGGCCTCTGCCTGTGGTACTGACGTACCAGCGAAGACGTATTACGGACAGAGGATTAAACCTATCGCGCGGGGCGTTTGTCGCTGTGGATAGTGTAGCCTGCCTTGAGTGGTTCCGGCGAATTCGGGAACAAAGCGGCGGCAACCTTGGCCGGGTGCCGTAAGCTATCGCCTGATGAAACCGTCGCTGCAAAAGAGGCTAAAACGGTCGACCTCTCGATCGGGGAAATCCCCTAGGCTGTTTATTTTTAAGAATATGGCAGACTGCGGATTGCAGTGCGGGAAGCATAAGGCAATCGAGTCCCCGTTGCGGTGACGAACGGGCTGCTCCCGTAAAGGGAAACCGCCTGACGGTAACGAAGGGTGGGAGCCGCGGAAATCGTACTCGACCTCATACCGCAAGGTTTACGCAGTCTGCTGCCGTCTTGATGATGAAAGGAAATAGTTTTGGACAAACACGACGAAAAGCCTCCCCGAAGTACGGCTCCGGGCGAGGATAAACAAAACAAAAAAACCAAAAAAGCAAAAAAGAACAAAGGTCTGAACTGGGGCTGGGCGTGGAAGGTCGCGCTTATAAGTATAGGCATTTCGATACTTATGACGCTTTTGTCGGGCGAAGTGCTTGAAAAGCTGAATCCCGCCGTGGCTTTTGTTATACTTTTGATCTTTATTTTCATAAATATATTTTTCGATATAATCGCCATTTCCATTACCACCGCCGATATAAAACCGTTTTTATCAATGTCGGCGAGGCGGCTGAAAGTCGGGTACACGGGCGTTTATCTTATAAACAACGCGGAAAAAATGAATAATATCTGCGCGGACGTGATAGGCGATATCGCCGGCGTCGTATCCGGCGCCACGGGTACCGCCATCATAGTAAAGCTGTTTTCCGACCCGAATTCGGAGCTTATCGCAAATTTAGCCGTAACGTCGCTTATCGCGGGTCTGACCGTCGGAGGCAAGGCGCTCGGCAAGTCGATAGGTACGAAATACAGCTATAATTTCGTTTACGGCACGGCAAAGTTTTTAAGCCTTTTCTCAAAAAGGAAAACAAACGAAAAAAAGGATACAAAATGACCGAAAGAGCCGATAAGCTCATATACAAAAAAGGGCTTGCGAAAAGCAGGAGCGCCGCGCAGGCGCTTATAAACGAAAAAAAAGTCCTTTGCCGCGGAAGGCTTGTTTTAAAGCCTTCCGAGCTTTTGGAAGAAGACGACGAGATAACCGTTACGGAGCCTCCGAGATACGTCAGCCGCGGAGGTCTCAAACTCGAGCACGCTTTGAGTGTGTTCGGCGTATCGGTCGCGGACGACGTCTGCGCCGATATAGGCGCGTCTACCGGCGGCTTTACCGACTGTCTTTTGCGGCACGGAGCGAAAAAGGTCTTTGCGATCGAGGGCGGCCACGGTCAGCTCGACCCTTCTCTTTCAGATGATCCGCGCGTCATAAGCATCGAGGACTTTAACGCAAAAGAGCTTTGCTTTGAAACGATAGGCGAGATGTGCGATACCGTCGTTATGGACGTTTCTTTTATATCGCAGACGCTTTTGCACAAAAACGTCGCGGAAATATTGAAGCCCGGCGGAAAATTCATAACTCTCATAAAGCCGCAGTTCGAAGCGGGGAAAAACAACATCGGCAAAGGCGGTATAGCGAAAAAAGAGTGCTATCCGGAGGTAAAAGCAAAGGTGTGTATCAGCGCCGCGAATAACGGTCTTAAGCTTTCGTCCGGGATAGAAGAATCTTCGATAAAGGGCGGCGACGGAAACACGGAGTTTCTCGCATTGTTCATAAAGGAATAACGGAGGATATTTTGAAAAAATTTGCCGTCATACCTAATTTATATAAAGACCCTGATCTTAAAATCACAAACGACATAGCCCGTATGCTTGAAAAAAACGGGATAAACGCCGACGTTCTGACGGTGTGCGAAGATGATTCGCTCAAAGGATACGACTGCGCGGTCGTGCTCGGCGGCGACGGTACTATACTCGACGTCGCAAAAAAAGCCGCTTTGTGCTCTGTACCCGTCGCGGGGGTGAATCTCGGACGGATCGGATATTTATCGTCCGTCGAGCCGGAGAACACCGAAAAACTGCTTTCGATCGACGAAAACAGCGGCATACAGCGCCGTATGATGCTGTCGCTGTTTTACAGAGGCAAAGAATATCACGCCTTGAACGATATCGTCATATCGGAAAAACGCGCGACGAGGATGATATCGGTATCCGTTTCCGCCGACGACGGCGACCCCTGCGAATACAACAGCACGTCGCTTATTTTTTCAACGCCGACCGGCAGCAGCGGCTACAACGTTTCGGCGGGAGGACCCGTCATCGAGCCCACGCTCGAATGTATCGCCGTGACTCCGGTGTGTCCGCATACAGGCACGTCGAGGAGCTTTGTTTATAAGCCCGGGACGGTGTTCACGGCAGCCGATATCTCATCAGCCGACAAGGACGTTCTGATATCGGTCGACGGCGGCGCGGAGCTGCCCTTAAAGCACGGCGAAAGCGTAAAAATAACTCGCTCGGATATATACGTAAAACTGCTCGAATTTGACGACGAACCGTTTGCAAAAACATTGATAAGGAAAATGAAGATATGAATAAGAACAGCGAAAACAATTCCGCGGGCAATAAGATCAAACGCATACGACAGGCGAAGATCCTCGAAATAATCGGGACGAACCGCATAACCACTCAGGACGAGCTTACAAGGATGCTTAAAGAAGCCGGCTTTGAAGCCACGCAGGCGACCGTTTCACGCGACATAAGGGAGCTTCAGCTTACCAAATCCTCCGATGAAAACGGCGCGTATAAGTATACCGTAAAGGACAAGCTTGCCTCGCATACCGAAAACAAATACGAAAAAATGCTTATCGAGGCGACGATAAGCTGCGTCAGCGCGTCAAACCTTGTAGTGCTTAAAACTTATTCGGGTATGGCGAACGCCGCCGGAGCCGCGATAGACCGCCTCGGCTGGTCAGAGGTCGCGGGATCCATAGCCGGCGACGATACGATATTCATCGCCTGCCGCACGGTACACGACGCTACCGTCGTGCTTGACAGACTTAATTTAATGCTGAATAAATAACGGAGGACGTTATGCTCGTTTCGCTCCATATTGAAAACGTAGCCACGATAAAAACGGTCGATATAGATTTCGACCGCGGTTTTACCGTGCTTTCGGGCGAGACGGGCGCGGGCAAATCCATAATCATCGACTCCGTAAATCTGCTTACCGGCGAAAAAACGAACAGAGAGCTTATAAGATCGGGCGAGGAGAACGCGTCGGTAAGAGCGATTTTCACCGGTCTGTCCGACGAAAAAATAAAAAAAATATCCGACTGCGGCGTGCCCTGCGACGGCGAGCTGTGCGTCATACGCGAAATAAGCACGAGCGGAAGAAACATAATAAAATGCAATAACAGAAGTATCCCGACGTACACTCTGCGGGAGATAATGGCGGATCTTATCACGATCCACGGTCAGAACGCCTCGCAGATACTTATGAGCGGAGATTCGCATATAACGTATCTCGATTCGTTCGCCGAAAACAGGGAAGTATTCGACAGATATACAAAGCTTTTCAACGAGCTGAACAGCGCCGTCAACGAGCAGAGAGCGCTGATAATGGACGAGCGCGAAAAGCAGAGGCTTACCGAGGATTACGCAAAGCAGATAAAAGAGATAGAGGACGCGAGATTAAAGGACAACGAGGAAGAGGAGCTGACGGCGTCTCGCGCGCGTATAAAGAATCTTGAACAGACGGCGAAATACGTAAAGACCGTTTACAGAAGCCTCTGTCAAAGCGAAAAAGCGCCTTCCGCCGCGGAGCGCATAAACAACGCGATAAACGCGTTGAACGCGCTGAACGAATCGGAGCAGAGCGAAAAGATAACGGAGCAGATAAACAGGCTGACGTCTTACCGCTACGAGCTTATAGACATAGCGGAGGACACCTTGTCTCTGATAGCCGACATAGGCGACGACCCGTCCGAAGCGCTTGACAATATCGAAAGCCGTCTGTCGGTCATCACCCACCTGAAACGCCGCTACGGCGCGGATATCCCCGAAATAAAACGGTATTGCACCGATATAAAGGAAAAGCTGAAAAAGATAAAAGAATCCGACGAGAAGATAGCGGAGCTTTCCGACGTTATAAGGAAAACGAAGGAAAAAACGCTCAAAGCGGCGTCGGAGCTTACCGCGACGAGAAAAGCGGCGGCTGAAAGGCTTTCGGAACTCGTTTTAAAGGAGTTGAAGTATCTTGACCTGAAAAAGGTCAGGTTCGATATATCGGTTGAAAAGAAAAAACAGCTTACCGCAAACGGCGCGGACAACGTGACTTTCCTTGTCGCCGCTAATACGGGCGACGAGCTGAAGCCGCTTGATAAAACGGCATCCGGCGGCGAGCTTTCAAGAATAATGCTTGCGATAAAAAGCGTTTTTGCCGGAAAAGACAATATCGACACCGTGATTTACGACGAGGTCGACGCCGGCGTTTCCGGCGCAACGTCGGAGCGAATAGGCAACCGCCTGCACAGCTCGGCGAAGGGCTGTCAGGTCATAGCCGTAACGCATTCGGCGCAGGTCGCGGCAAACGCGGATCAGCACATACTTATATACAAAACGGACGTCGGCGACAGGACGCAGACCTTCTGTAAAACGCTTGACAGGGATGAGCGCGTAAAGGAGCTTTCAAGGATAATCGGCGGCGTTAAAATATCGCAGACCGTGCTCGACACGGCTGAAGAAATGCTTAAAAACAATGGTAATTAAACCGAAAGGAACAAAAATATGACTTTATACGACGAACTCGTTGCGCGCGGACTTATAGCGCAGGTCACAAACGAGGAAGAGATCAAAAACATGATAAACAAAGGCGAAGCCACGTTTTACATCGGCTTCGACTGCACGGCGGACAGCCTTACCGCCGGTCATTTTATGGCGCTCACGCTTATGAAACGCTTACAGCAGCACGGCAACAAGCCGATAGCACTCATAGGCGGCGGCACGACGATGATAGGCGACCCCTCCGGCAGGACCGATATGAGAAAGATGCTCACAAGGGAGGACATCGATCACAACGCCGCCTGCTTCAAATCGCAGATGGAGCGTTTTATAGAATTCGGAGAGGGCAAGGCGACGATGGTAAACAACGCCGACTGGCTTTTAGGCCTCAATTACGTTGAGCTTCTGCGTGAGGTAGGCGCCTGCTTTTCCGTCAACAATATGCTCCGCGCGGAGTGCTACAAGCAGAGGATGGAGCGCGGTCTGAGCTTCTTTGAATTCAACTATATGATAATGCAGTCGTACGACTTTTACTACCTGTTCAAAAACTACAACTGCAATATGCAGTTCGGCGGCGACGACCAGTGGAGCAATATGCTCGGCGGTACCGAGCTAATAAGAAAAAAGCTCGGCAAGGACGCGCACTGCATGACGATAACTCTTCTCACCGACTCGCAGGGCAAAAAAATGGGCAAGACCGCGGGCAACGCCGTATGGCTCGATCCCGCAAAGACCTCGCCGTACGATTTCTTCCAGTACTGGCGCAACGTCGACGATTCGGACGTTATAAAATGCATGAAAATGCTCACGTTCATACCGCTTGAACAGATAGCCGAATACGAAAAATGCGAGGGCAGCGAGCTCAACACCGTCAAGGAGATCCTTGCGCATCATCTTACCGAAATGGTACACGGCAAGGAGGAGGCGGACAAGGCGCTCGCCGCCGCGAGATCCGTATTCACGGGAGGCGCCGCGGCGGATATGCCGACGACCGTTATAACCGCGGATCAGCTTACGGACGGAAAGATAACCGTTATAGATATGCTCGTTTTATCGAAGCTCGCTCCGTCAAAGGGCGAGGCGAGACGCCTTATCCAGCAGGGCGGCATAATGCTCG